>CAUEUD010000100.1 GCA_959020865.1 Eubacterium limosum
GGTGAAAGCCAGGCGCGTAACCGCTATACATTTTTTGCTTCAAAGGCTAAAAAAGAAGGGTATGTACAGATTCAGGAAATTTTCCTGGAAACTGCAGCAAATGAAAAAGAGCATGCTGAAGTTTTCTATAAATATATGGCTGCTGAATTAGAAGGCGGCGAAGCCATGATGCTGAATGTCAACGCCGACTATCCGGTGGCATTGGGCGATACTAAAAGCAATCTGTTAAACGCAGCTGCTGGCGAAAAGGAAGAATGGGCAGACTTATACCCAGCTTTCGCAGCAACCGCTAAAAAAGAAGGCTTTGATGATATTGCAGAATCCTTTACTCAGATCTGTGTGGCTGAAAAAGCGCATGAAACCCGCTATAAGAAATTAGCTGCCAACATTGAACAGGGCAAAGTATTCAAACGCTTTGGTGATGTCAGATGGAAATGCGGCAACTGCGGCTATATCTATGAAGGCAACGATGCACCTCAGGTATGTCCTGCCTGCAAGCATGACCGCTCTTACTTCCAGCTGTTTGTTGAAACCTACTAAAATTAATAACAAGACCCGCGGTGCCGTAAAATACGGCGCTGCGGGTTTTTTAGTTGCGTGAACTTCCAAAAGGCGGTAAAATGAAAGTAGTACGGAAAAAGGGGAAATGTAATGGAAAAAACGGTTGTTCAAAAGCTCATCGGCCTGCTGGCCGGCCTGATGGTAATAGGGGCGGGGATATTTTTAATTCTGAGGCCAAGAACCTCGCTCACCGATCTGGTGGTGCTCATCGCTGTGGTTCTGCTGATCATTGCATTTATGAATTTGGTGGCAGTGCTCTATAAGAAGAAAATAAAGGGACAGGGCGAGGTGCTGGAAGCTGTAGTCAACCTTGGCTTTGCCATCGCTTTCTTTATCCTTCGCTTTAAGGTGGTGCGCTGGATTCCTGACATTTTTGCCGGGTGGATCATTCTGAACTCCATCATTCGTTTTATGTCTGCGGTTACTTATTTTAAAGACGGCGCGCCAAACTACGGCGCCTATTTTGTGAACGGAGTGATCACACTGGTGGCGGGGGTTCTCATGCTGGTCAACAACCGGCTCAACGCCATTGGTTTTGGGCTGGTGGCAGGCATATATGTGCTTTGGTATGGATTTACCATGATTTTCGATACCTTTAATGAGGAATCGACCCAGCAGAAAATGTCGGCCACGGCCAAAAAGATGCAGAGAAAGCTGCGCTTTGCGATTCCGCCAGTTATCGGCGGACTTTTGCCCAGGCGGCTGCTCAAGGAGTATGACGCGAAGGTGGCCTCCGAGGACGCCAACGCTTATCTCCATGAACAGAATGTGTCCATCCCCGAAAAGGCAGCGGGACTCGCGCCCTTTAACGTGGAAATACTGGTGCACCTGTCCAAAAAATTTATGGAGTCCTTCGGCCATGTGGATCTGATCCTGGGGGATGAAGCCGTGGCTTACGGCAACTTTGACAGCCACAGCTACCGCCTGTTTGGGGTAATCAGCGACGGGGTACTGTTTAAATGCAACCGGGAACGCTATCTCCAACAGTCCGTCTACCACGATGACAAGGTGCTCATTGCCTTTAAGGTGGCCTTTGAGAAGGAGGAGCTTCTCCAGATAAAAAAGAATTTTGACATCATGCGGGAAAATATGGTGGAATGGTACTGCGATACCCAGCTCATGGAGCAGGGACTTCTGCCTGAAAAGGACTATAGTGACATCGCTGACCAGATCTATAAGGGAAACAATGCGGCCTTTTATAAATTTAAAAAGGGAACCCTCAAAACCTACTTTGCTGTGGATACCAACTGTGTCAAGGTAGCGGATTCTCTGTTTGAGAACACTAATTTTGACAAGCCGGCCATCCCTGGAATCGTAACCCCCGGGGCCTATTATCAGTTTTTGATGCGCGAGCTTGAAAAGCCCGGCACTAAAGTCTATGAGCGGCACATTTACTCAAAGGAAACGCTGACTTATAATAAAGAACTTGAAACTGGAAAATAAAAAAGCATGGCGCCGTACAATGGAGCGCCATGCTTTTTTAATGCGTTGGCCGGCCTACTGGCAATGATGTCCGCCGCCGTGTCCGTTCCCACCGTGATGGCCGCTGCCGTCACGGGGGCCGTTGCCGCTGCCATTCTGACAGCCTGTGCCGACAGGATTGCCGGTGACATCGCAGATTCCATCGCCGTCGCTGTCACCGTAGGCATGATGGCCTGCTGTGGACGGTACAGCTGTGTCCGGCGTTCCAGTGCTGTCAGCAGGAACCTGGGTCGTCTCCGCTGCCGGAGCAGCGGTGCAGTTGCCATTGCCAGAGCAGTTGCCAGAACCGACAGGATTGCCGGTGACATCACAGATTCCATCGCCGTCCGTATCACATACAGCTGCGGTGTGCTGCGCGCCGTACTCCTGCATAAAACGCCCGCCGTTTCCGGCTGCCAGCGCTGTGGTGCCTGTGAGGAGCACCGCCCCAACCACAAAGCCAGCGATTACTTTTTTGTTCATTTTCATTTGGAACACTCCTTATTTTTTTCTTGTCTTTATTATAGAATGTGATTATGGCAAAATTGTGACAAAAATAAAAAATCAGGAATTTTTATTTTTGTCCAAGGACAGCGGCATCTGATGTGGGTAGGAGCATCCTTTCGTTTAACGCCGACGCATCCTTTTTGTTTTATCTGCAAAGTCAAAGGGTATCGTGGCGATACCCTTTGATCGTTCATTTTTGCTGCGATTTTGAGTGGATCGCTATTGAACCGTCAGCCGCGCTTTGGTGACGGCGCCGTTTAAAGGCCTCATATCAATCAGAAGGTTCATCAAAAGTTACTCAAAGGAGAGCAGTCTTAAAAATATCGCAAAAAGATCGGCGCAATTTTGCGCCGATCTCAAATGGACTTTAATTTTATTTTTCGTCGATATCCTCCAGAGGCTCCCTGAGCCTGTTGACTGCCTTTTCAAGCTCCTGGTGGATGTGGTCTAAGAAGTCGGATACAGCCTTTTCGTCATCCGGGCTCAAAGTTTTCAGATAGGCATCAAGGCCTTTAAAAAGCAGCTTTTCGTCACGATTCATCCGGTCGTAAAGTATTTGCCCCTCATCACTCAGATTAAAGATGACCTCGCGAAGGGCGCGTTCTTTGGTGATCAGCCCTTTTTCCATGAGCTTGCCGGTGCTCTTGGAGACTGCGCTTTTAGAGACGTCCAGCGCTGTGGCGATAGCGGTCAGATTAAGGCCGGGCGCGCCGCCGATGACACGGAGTGCGCTGGTTTCGGAAATATAAAGGGGGATTTCCCCGCCGTAGAAACGTGGAAGATCTTCAATGAGCTGGTACTGGGCCGTGATTTCAGCCAGAGCCTGTTTCAGATCTTTCCTGGACTTGGAGTCAGCAGCAGGCTTAACCTTTTGCGAATTCCCGGTTTTCAGAATTTCTTTTTTCTTGCCGTTCTTTTTTTTTGAATTCTTCTTTTCAGCCGGTTTCTTACTCTTTTTTTCCTTTTTCATCATAACACCTCTCTTACTTAAACGATGATAAAGACCGGAACCAATGGGACATTCGTTCCGGGGTTTTATAACCGTTTATTTTTTCAGCAGGCTGTTGGTTTTGGATAACCGGTATGCGAGCATGCAGAATGAAACGCCCAGGCTCACAAAGGCAATACCGGTCCAGATGGTGATGGTCAGTGCTGTGAATACTGGGTGCAGCAGGAGGACGATGGACAGGATGACAACCAGAATACCCAGTGCCAGGTTCCAGCCCCAGCCGCTGTCGCCCAGGGATTTTGTGGTAAAGGCATAGCCGATGGTATTAAAGCCGCCGAACATTACCGCAAAGGCAACGTAAAATGCCAGCACATCAGCGGAAAGATTCAGGTTTGCCACCAGAATAATCCCAAGCACCAGCATGAGAATACCGGATACCAGATTCCAGCCCCAGGCCGGGATGGCCTTGCGGTTAAAGATGGTGACAAAAACAGAGGCAAGACCTGAGATTAAAAAGGTTAAGGCAAAGAATACCGTCAGTGCCGCATACCCCTGCATGGGAGTGAAAAACAGCCAGATGCCCACGCCGATGGCAAGAATACCGAGAATTAAAAACATCCACCAGTGTTTGATGGTTTTTTCCAGATCCTCTTCCAGAGTTTCGATTGGTCCTTTAGGTTCTTCATACATAGTAAAGACTCCTTTCTATGGTAAATCACTTGTTTTCATTGTTTTATTTTATATACCCGCGGTAAATGGTAAATAACATTATAGTCAACCTGGTTGCTTATATGTTTATCATACCGGATTATGCCGTAAAATGCAACAAAGTTTTCTTAATTTGAAGCTTTCTTGATAATTGTAATAAAAATTTTAAGCAATAAACAGAAGTTTGAAATGCTTTACGGTAAGGTTCTTCATTCGCTTTAGTAAAAGTATGATATAATAATTAATCAAATCAGCGAAATTGCATACAGTATTTTATAGATAAAGGAGTGAAATCATGAAGGAATTAACCTGTACGACTGAAAACAAGCATCAGTACAAAATTATGATCGGCAATGGCCTGAAGGAGCATCTGTTTGAGATGGATGAAATTTTTGGCGGCTACCGCAGCATTGTCATTATCAGCGATAAGAATGTCGCCAAGCTGTATCTGAGCAATGTGAAAAAGCAGATCAAAAGTCTGGGTGTATCTGTATATACCATTGTGATTCCGGCAGGAGAGGAATCCAAAAGTCTGGCTCAGGCAGAGGAAATTTACTATCAGCTCATGGATATGGGCATAACGCGTTCCGACGCTATCGTGGCCCTGGGCGGCGGTGTGGTCGGAGACCTGGCAGGCTTCTGCGCGGCTACCTTTATGCGCGGCATTGATTTCGTCCAGATTCCAACCTCCCTGCTGGCCCAGGTGGACAGCAGTGTGGGTGGAAAGGTTGGGGTAGATCTGGGCTTTGGCAAGAACCTGGTGGGCGCGTTCCATCAGCCCAAGGCAGTGATCATCGATCCGCAGTTTCTGGATACGCTTGAGGATCATTACCTGACGGACGGTATGGGTGAGGTGATCAAATACGGCTGCATCAGCTCTGCGAAGCTTTTTGTCCGACTTATGGGCTTTGAGTACCAGGAAGATCTGCTGGAGGACATGGAAGAAATTATTGCCAAGTGCGTCCAGATCAAGCGCAATGTGGTCGAAAGTGATGAAAAGGAAAAAGGCCTGCGCCGTGTCCTCAATTTCGGCCATACCATCGGCCATGTCATTGAATCCTACTTTGAGTTCAAGGAATACTCACACGGTGAGGCAGTGGCCATCGGCATGTACCAGATCACTAAAATGAGCGTGCGCGAGGGGATTACCACGCCGGAGACCCTTGGAAACCTTCAGCTGATTCTGGAAACCTATGGTCTTCCCTACGAAATGCCAGAAATGGACATGAACCGTGTCAAGGAGATTCTGTATTCGGATAAAAAATTTGAAAATGACGTTTTAAATATATGCATCATCACTAAAATAGGCAAGGCAGAGATCGTAAAAATTCATAAGGATCAGGCCATTCAGTTATTTCAGTAGAAAGGGACAGCATGAAAAAAGTCGAAATTACACCTAAAAAGCTGGGCGGCACCATCTGTATTCCTCCGTCCAAGAGCGTCAGCCACCGGGCGGTTATGTGCGCGGCTCTGTCGCAGGGGACCAGCGTGATCACTAACATTCTTTTGTCCGATGATATCACCGCGACCTGTAAGGCTATGGAAACTCTGGGAGCAGAGATCGAATATGAAGAAAATGAGGAGAAGCGTTTTACCCTGACGATCACCGGTGTGAGCCATCCGGATACAGAGGGCAAGACCATTGACTGTATCGAGTCCGGTTCCACTCTGCGCTTTATCATTCCGCTGCTGGCATTAAAAGCCAGGGACTCCAGAGTTATCGGCCGCGGGCGGCTGGTGGAGCGGCCCATGCAGCCCTACTATGATATTTTTGAGGAACAGGACATTACCTATCAGAAGGAGAGCAAAGGCCAGGAACTGCCTCTGTGCTTTACGGGTGCTTTAAAGCCGGGCACTTACCGCCTGAACGGCAGCATTTCTTCACAGTTTATTACAGGCCTGCTGTTTGCGCTGCCGCTGCTTGACGGAGATTCGGTCATCGAAATCACTACGCCGCTGGAATCCAGGCCTTATATTGACATTACGTTGGATGTTATGGAAAAGTTCGGCATTGCTGTGGTCAATGAGGATTACCACTTGTTCCGCATTGCCGGCAACCAGCGGTATATGGCCCGGGATTACCGGGTAGAGGGTGATTTTTCCCAGGGCGCTTTCTGGCTGGTGGGCGGTATCCTGGGCGAAAAAACCGATTGTGAGGATTTGCAGTCCGCTTCATCCCAGGGCGATAAGGCCATTATTGAGATCATTCAGGCCATGGGAGGGAGTGTAGCCCAGACTAAAAACGGCTATGTGGCCAAACCGGGAAGCACTCACGGTGCTGTGGTGGATGTTTCACAATGTCCGGATCTGGTACCGGTGCTCACTGTGCTGGCAGCCCTGAGCCAGGGGACGACAGAGATCGTCGGCGCGGCCCGCCTGCGTTTTAAGGAGTCGGACCGGCTGGCTGCCATGAATGAAGTGCTGACCACTCTGGGGGCAAAACTTACGGAGCATCCTGAGGGGATGACTATTGAAGGCGTTGAACATTTTACAGGGGGTGTGGTGGACAGTCACAATGACCACCGTATTGCAATGGCAGCCGCCATTGCCAGCTTCGCCTGTGAGGATAAGCTCACGATAACAGGCGCCGAGAGTGTACGAAAATCTTATCCGGATTTCTGGGAAGATTTTAAGAAAATGGGAGGTGTTATCCATGAGTTCGATCTGGGGGAATAAGATCAAAGTTTCAGTATTTGGGGAATCCCACGGAACCGCCATTGGAGCAACCATTGATGGTCTTCCTTCTGGCGTGAAAGTGGACCTGGAGAAAGTTGCAGCGGAAATGAAACGCCGAGCCGCCGCAAGTAGCCGCCTGGCTACCCCGCGTAAGGAGGCGGATGAGGTGGAAATTGTCAGTGGCTTTTTTGAAGGAAAAACCACAGGCACTCCGCTTACCGGGATTATCCGAAACGGCAATACCCGTTCAAAGGACTATGCCCGGACAAAGGATCTCATGCGCCCGGGACACGCCGATTACAGCGGTTGGATGCGCTACGGCGGTTTTCAGGACTATCGGGGAGGCGGCCATTTTTCAGGACGTCTTACGGCGCCCATCGTTTTTGCCGGTGCTGTCGCCAGGGCGGCGCTTTCTCAGATCGCTCCCGGGGTTAAAATCGGCAGCCGGATTTTATCCATCGGCAGCGTCCAGGATAAAAGAGATCTGAAGCCTGAGGAATACGCGTCGCTCTGTTATGAAAACCCGTTGTTTCCACTGTATACAAAGACACTGGAGGAGACGATGAAGGACGAGATCCTCGAGGCCATTAAGGATCAGGATTCTGTGGGCGGTGTGATCGAGGGCTACATAACAGGCATGCCGGCCGGAGTGGGTGATCCGCTGTTTGATTCAGTTGAAAGTCGGTTGTCTGCGCTGCTGTTTTCGGTGCCTGCGGTAAAAGGTGTTGAATTTGGGCTGGGTTTTGATATCACCGGCCTTCGTGGCTCTGTGGCCAATGATCCCTTTTACATGGATGGTGACAGGGTTAAGACAACAACAAACAACAACGGCGGAATTAACGGCGGGATTACAAACGGCATGCCCATTGTGTACCGGGCAGCCTTTAAGCCTACGGCTTCCATCGCAAAACCCCAGAAGACCATTGACATGGCCGCTAAAAAGGACGCAGAAATTGAGATACAGGGCAGGCATGACCCTTGTATTGTCCTGAGGGCCTGCCCGGTAGTGGAGGCGGTCACAGCGCTTTGCGTGCTGGATTTTTTAGTATAGAGGAGTAAACATGGCGAAATCAATTGAAGAAATCCGGGCGCGTATCGACCAAGTTGACGCAGAAATGCGCGCTCTTTTTGAGGAACGGCTCGATCTTGTCTACCAGGTGGCTGAATATAAATTCACAAATCATGGAGAAATATTCGATCCCAAACGGGAGGCAGAGGTCGTGAAAAAGCACACAGAAAAATTAGAAAACGCGGATTACAAAAAATATTATACGGAGTTTATTCATGCCGTCATGGACCAGAGCAAGAGGGTCCAGCAGACATATATTGTTGAACAGGATACGAAGATGGTTTGAAAATGGTGTTTTTCAAATAAAAACACTTGTTTTTATCTTAAATAACAAAAATTTTTCTTTTCATTGTCTGAAGGTTTATATATAATAGAGTAACGATAAATATTTATGCACTGGTCTGTCACGCTTAACCAAAGCGCGGCAGGCTGTAATTTTATAGTGAAGTGAGAGTTGCAAATGAAAAAATTTAACAAGGTATTGATTGCTAACCGCGGCGAAATCGCCATTCGTATTATTCGTGCCTGCCAGGAGCTTGGTATCCAGACAGTTGCCATCTATGCCCAGGAGGACAAGATGTCTCTGTTCCGTTCCAAGGCGGATGAGGCTTACCTGATTACCGGTACTACCGGTCCGGTCGAAGCCTACCTGAATATGGACAAGATCATCTCCCTGGCCAAGAAAAAGGAAGTGGACGCCATCCATCCAGGCTATGGGTTCCTGTCCGAAAATCCTGAGTTTGCCAGACGCTGTGAAGAGGAAGGGATTGCCTTTATCGGGCCGACCCACACCATGATGGAACAGATGGGCGATAAGATCCAGTCCAAAATTGTGGCTAAATCTGTCAACGTGCCCACCATTCCCGGTGTCGAAAAGCCCATTACCTCAGACAGAGAGGCGGCGGAATTTGCAAAGGTGGCGGGTTATCCGATTATGCTTAAGGCTGCGGCCGGCGGCGGCGGACGTGGTATGCGTATTGTCCGCGACGAAAAGGACCTGTTAAAGGAATACCACTCGGCAATGAGTGAAGCCACCAAGGCCTTTGGCGACGGCACCATCTTTGTTGAAAAATATCTGGAAGAGCCAAAGCATATTGAAGTCCAGATTCTGGGCGACGCTTACGGCAATGTCGTCCATCTTTTTGAACGTGACTGCTCGATCCAGAGACGTCATCAGAAAATCATCGAATTTACGCCGTCACTCAGCATCAGCGAGGAACAGCGTCAGGCTATCTGCGCCGATGCCTTGAAGCTGGCAAAGGCGGTCAATTACCGCAACGCCGGTACCATTGAGTTTTTGGTGGATAAAAAAGGTGACCATTACTTTATCGAAATGAACCCGAGAATCCAGGTAGAGCACACTGTTACCGAGTTGGTCACAGGCATCGACCTGGTTCAGTCCCAGATCATGATTGCTGAGGGCTATCCGCTGGATTCAGATGAGATCAACATCAAGGGTCAGGACAGCGTTAAAAAACACGGCTACGCGATCCAGTGCCGTGTCACCACTGAGGACCCTAAAAACCACTTTATGCCGGATACGGGCCGTCTGGACGTTTACCGTACCGCCAGCGGCGCAGGTATCCGTCTTGATACCGGCAACGGCTTTACCGGCGGCGAGGTGACGCCCTATTACGACAGTCTTCTGCTCAAATCAACCTCCTATTCCCGAACCTTTGAGGATACCCGCCGCAAGGCGCTGCGTGCCCTTAAGGAAATGCAGATCGAGGGTGTTCAGACCAACAAAGACTTCCTGATCAACGTTCTGGAACACGATATGTTTAAGAGCGGCAACTGTGATACCAAATTCATTGACGATCATCCCGAGCTGTTCAATATTCAGGCGGAAAAGAGCCAGGCCTACGATGTGATCCGTTACTTTGGCGAAATGGCCGTCAACGAAACCTTTGGCAACAAACCGGATTTTGACGAACCGGAAATTCCGGAGATTCCGAGAGGCATCGAGCTTCGCGGCACCAAGCAGATTTTGGATGAACAGGGTCCGGACGGCCTGGTTAAATGGATTCAAAGCCAGGACAAGCTGCTTCTGGGCGACACTACACTGCGCGATGCGCACCAGTCTCTGTTTGCCACACGGGTCCGCAGCCGTGATATGATCAAAATCGCCAAGGAAACCGCCTACCTCGGACAGGATATTTTTGCACTGGAAATGTGGGGCGGCGCGACCTTTGACGTAGCCTATAATTTCCTGAAGGAATCTCCATGGAGAAGACTGGACGAGCTGCGCAAGCGTATTCCAAACATCCTGTTCCAGATGCTGCTGCGCGGGGCCAACGCGGTTGGGTATAAAAATTATCCAGATAATGTACTGCGTAAGTTTATTAAAGAATCCGCCGAGGGCGGGATTGACGTTTTCCGTATTTTTGACTCCCTCAACTGGATGGAAGGGATGAAGGTTTCCATCGAGGAAGTCCTGAAAACCGGCAAGGTCTGCGAAGTTGCCATGTGCTACACCGGTGATATTCTGGATCCTAAGAAAACAAAATACGATCTGGACTATTATGTGCGCATGGCTCACGAAATTGAGGCAACCGGCGCACACATTCTGGCTATTAAAGATATGTCTGCCCTGTTAAAACCGGCAGCAGCATTCAAACTGATCAAGACCCTGAAGGAAGAAGTGAATATTCCGGTTCGCCTGCACACACACGATACTGCGGGCAATGGCGTCGCGGCCATTCTTATGGCTACCATGGCAGGTGTGGATATTGCCGATGCGGCTTTCAGCAGCATGAGCGGCCTGACCAGCCAGCCGTCCTTAAACTCTGTGGTTGCAGCTCTGGCCAACACGCCCCGTGATACGGGCATGAGCGAGGATGATCTCCAGTTGATTTCCGATTACTGGGAGACAACTCGTCAGGTTTACAGCAAGTTTGAATCTGGCTTGAAATCCGGAAGTGCAGAAATTTACAAGCTGGAAATTCCAGGCGGTCAGTATTCTAACCTGAAAAGCCAGGTCGAAAGCTTTGGCCTCGGCCATAAGTTCAAGGAAGTTAAGCAGAAATACATGGAAGCCAACGTCCTTTTAGGCGATATTGTCAAGGTTACCCCATCCTCCAAGGTGGTTGGAGATATGGCGATCTTTATGGTACAAAATGGTCTGGACAAGGATAATATTTACGACAAGGGAAAGGATCTCGCTTACCCAAATTCAGTTGTGGATTATTTCAAGGGGATGATCGGCCAGCCTGAGGGCGGTTTTGATCCGAAGCTTCAGGAAATTGTTTTGAAAGGCATTGAACCTATCACCGTCCGTCCGGGCACACTGCTCCCGCCGGAAGATTTTGAGGCGATCCGCGCAGAATACCGCGATGAGTTTGGCATTGAGCTGGCAGAACGCGAGGTAACGAGTGCGGCGCTGTACCCCAAGGTCTTTAAGAATTATGTGAAGTTTTACCAGGATTACGGTGATTTCATGCGTATGGATACGCACGCTTTCTTCTATGGACTCAAGGAAGGTGAAACCGCTGAGGTTGAAGTGGACAAGGGGAAACGCTTTATTATCCGTATGGTTAAGATGGGGCAGCCCAACGAAGAAGGCTACCGTCCTGTCCTCTTTGAAGTCGATGGTTTCCGCCGTGAAATCTATATCGAAGATAAACGAAGCCTGTTCTCCAAAGAAAAGAGCACCATGCTCAAGGCAGACAAAAACAATCCGAAAGAAATCGGCTCAGGTATCCCTGGTACTGTCTTGAAGGTATTGGTGAATGAGGGCGACGACGTGGCTGAAAACCAACCGCTGATCATTGTTGAAGCCATGAAGATGGAAACAGAAATTGTGGCCCATGCTGCAGGAAAAATCAAGGAAATTTATGTGTCCGAAGGACAGAGTGTCCAGTCCGGCGAACTGATTATCACAATGGAATAAGAATAAAAACCCGCATTGCCGTAAAAATGACAATGCGGGTTTTTTTATTTATCCTTCGATGGGTGCGTCGATTTCTTTGAGATAATTCAGCAGTTCCTTGATCAGCTCCTGTCTGCGCAGGATACCAATGAATACATTCTGGTCATCGACCAGTGGGACGAAGTTCTGGTGGGTGGCCATCTCCAGGATGGTTTCGAAGGAATCATCGACACGGCCAGCCTCGGCTTTTGTTTTAAATTCAATGTCCTTGACGGTAAAATGCTTTAAGGTGATCTCAGGATGCTCCATGCTCAGGGCCAGCGTGCGCAGGAGGTCGCCCTCTGAAATCGTGCCTACATACTGCCCGCGCTTGTTGATAACCGGCATGGCTGTGTAGCCGCTTTTCAGGAACAGGTCATAGGCCTCCTCGAAGGACTGATGGTTATATAAGAAAATGACGTCACTTTTGGGAATCAGATAAAAAAGATGATTTTTCATAGAAGTGCTCCTTTGCATCAATCAAAAAATTAAAACCGGTTCCATATCTCTGTACCTTTGTACGATGGAACCGGTTTTAATTCTTTGGTTCAGTTTGCATTTTTGGTGGTCTCACCCCTTTCCTGTAAATTTTATCAATTTACTCGGATAGATTCTTTTTCAAATAAAATATGATGAACTTACCAGTATACCTCGACTGCGAGATTGTGGCTTCTAATTCTTTTATTTGACGTCAGCTACAATGCTG
>CAUEUD010000101.1 GCA_959020865.1 Eubacterium limosum
ATCGAGTTTTGCTGGCTTTTATTCCTTTTATCATGCTGATCTATAATTTTTTCAGCTGGTTCGCCCAGGGTCTCAACGATCAGGTACTTGAAAGCCTGAAAGTTTTGTTTCCCGGTTTTTTAGATGAAATGTTTAACACGGCTGCTGCAAACGCCGCCGGACCCCAGACCTCCCATTGGGCAAATATCGTCTTTGGCTTCTTTATACTTTACGCGTCAGTCTGCGCTGTCCGCTCTTTGATCCTGACCATTAACAAGGTAATGCTGATCCCGGAAAAACGCAACTATTTTTTGGTCTGGGGACTGGCTATTCTCTATCTGGTTATCCTTGTTATTCTGATCTTAGTGGTTTTTTACCTGTATATCTTTACCCAGAAAATATCGACCTCCTTTTTTGAGTACCTGAATCTTTCAGATATCTTTATTAAATTCTGGCAGGGCTTTACCCTGATTTATATCAGTGCGATCATCGCTTTGCTTGTGACCGCCATCTATATGTATACACCATCTGTCCGGATGTCTTTCTTTTTCGCATTGCCGGGCGGCGTGTTTGTAAGCCTGGGCTGGCTCTCCATCATTGGACTTTACGAAGCTTTTATAAAAAATCATTTACGGATAGAGAGCCTGTTCAACTCCCTCGAAGGTCCTTTTTCTTTAATTATCGTCGTGTATGTTTTTTGCATTATTCTGACCTTTGGCTGTGTCGTCAATTTATTTTTGCTGAAAAAGATTGGAAGGTAGACCATGAAAAATAAAACATCAAAGCTCACCGAATTCATCATTTTTATGGTAGAGGATATGGACAGGACAGATTTTTGGGGTATCTGTGCCCAGATGTCCTTTTATATTATCATGGCCTTCTTTCCGCTGATTATCTTTTTAATCAATTTTGTCGGCCGCTTCATTGTGCAGTTTAAAGATTATCTTTTTGATATCTTAAAAGAGTATCTTCCTCAGCTCTCCTATGATTATGTCCGCACTTTAATTGACACGCTGACCAGAAACCTAGCAGATAACAATTATATTTTAGTTTTATTCACCTTTTTCTTTGCAACACTGGCCGCGAGAGCGATCATGACAGGAATGAACCAGAACTATGGTAACCGTGAGAGCAGAAGCCACTTAAAAATCTGGCTTTTATCCTTTCTCTTTACAGTTCTGTTTGCCATTTCCATCATCCTGATCATTTCAGCCTATGTCTTCAGCGAAGCGATCAGTGAGTATATTCTTGTACGCTTAGGCATTGATCAGTTTAATATTATTTTAATGAATATCTTTACGCTTGTTTTTTCGCTGGTCACAAGTATATTTCTGTTTACCTGTGTTTATGTTTTAGCGCCGGACCGCCATCTGAGATTTGTACAGGGACTTCCAGGCGCTGTCTTTTCAACTCTTGGCATAAATATTGCTTTCCGTATTTTTTTAAAGTTTATGAACCATTCGACTAAATACACTTTGCTATATGGCAACTTTGGTGGATTATTTGCACTTTTAGTTGGAATTTATTTCGTTTGTGTCATTTTAAACTTAGGTGGAAAAATAAATGTATTTTTTTCTCGATGAAACGTTTACAAATTTAAATTTCATGGTACAATATATTAAAAAGATTTTACTTAAATTAACCTATATAAAAACATTCTTATACTTTTTTATGTTAAACTATATTTAATTAAAGTATTCTTATACAATCTATAATATAACCTGTAATTAAGAAAGGACTGATTGACTATGAAACCTAAAATCGCGTATCATCTTTTTCACGAGGGAACTTATCTGAAAAGCTACGAATTTTTTGGCGCTCATTTTACAGATAAAGGTGTCGTTTTCCGACTCTGGGCACCACACGCTCAAGCTGTTTCAGTCGTGGGCAATTTTAATGACTGGAATCCCGACGCTCATCCGATGCTTTTGCAGAAAGACTCTGGCGGTGTATGGGAATGCACCATTCCTGATCTGAATAAAGGTGAGCTCTACAAATACTGCATTACGCAATGTCATGGGGAAATCGTCTATAAATCAGATCCTTATGGTATTTATTCTGAGGTCAAACCTAAAACAGCCTCCATTCTCTGGGATTTGGAGGGTTACAGCTGGAAGGACAAAAAATGGCTTGAGCAGCGCAAAAAAGCCGCCTCTAAGCCGAAGCCTGTCAATATTTATGAGGTTCATCTCGGCAGCTGGAGAACCCATGAGGACGGAACTGCCTTGAGCTATCACGAGCTTGCTGACACCCTTGTTCCCTATCTTAAGGATATGCACTATACGCACGTAGAGCTAATGCCCATTATGGAGCATCCCTTTGACGGATCCTGGGGGTACCAGCTGACCGGCTACTTTGCTGCGACCAGCCGCTATGGCGAGCCTCAGGGTTTAATGCATTTTATTGACGCCTGCCATCAGGCGGGGATCAGCGTTATACTGGACTGGGTTCCTGGGCATTTCTGCAAGGATGCCCACGGTCTTTATAAACTTGACGGTACAAACCTTTATGAGGCGACCGAGCACCCTCAATGGGGCACCATGGAATTTGACTTTGCAAAACCAGAAGTGCTGACCTTTTTAATCTCAAACGCTTATTTCTGGTTTGACCAATACCATATCGACGGGCTGCGCATTGACGGTGTGGCAAGCATGATCTATTTAAACTATGGCTATGACGATGAATACCGCCGCAATAAATTTGGTGGAAATGACAGTCTTGAAGCGGTTGATTTCCTGAGAAAACTGAACACAGCCATCTTCAAGCATTTCCCATTTGCCATTATGGCCGCTGAGGAATCAACCGCTTACCCCAAGGTCAGCTGGCCTGTGGACGAAGGAGGCCTTGGTTTTAACCTGAAGTGGGATATGGGATGGATGCACGATACCCTCTCATATATGGAAACAGACCCATACTGCAGAAATCAGTTCCATTCAAAATTGACCTTTTCAATGGCCTATGCGTTCAGCGAAAACTTTATTTTGCCCCTGTCACACGATGAGGTTGTCCATGGCAAAAAATCAATCATTGATAAAATGTTTGGTCCATATGAAATGAAATTTGACCAGCTTCGGCTTTTATACGCGTATATGTATTTTCATTCCGGTAAAAAGCTTACCTTTATGGGGAATGAGTTCGCACCGTTCACCGAATGGCGCTATTACGAATCCCTTGAATGGTTCATGCTGGACTATGACAGGCATCGTCAAACCAAGGACTTCATGCAGGACCTGAATAAATTTTACGCCCGGGAAAATGCGCTTTGGGAAAAGGATCACGGCTGGGACGGTTTTGAATGGATCGACGCCGACAACAACGGCCAGAGCATTCTCGTTTTCAGACGAATGGGCAAGCATCCAGAAGATGATCTGGTCATTCTGATCAACTTCTGCCCGCTAACCTATACCAATTTCCAGATTGGTGTACCTGCAGAAAAAACCTATCGTCTGGTTTTCAACACCGACGATCCAAAATATGGCGGTTCCGGCTTCACGGTCAAAAAGACCGCAAAAGCCCAGGACACCCCATGTCATAACCAGCCTTACAGCGTGACGCTGAACATACCGCCGTCCGCGGCAATCGTGTTAAAGGGTGTCGCGTCAAAAGCAAAAAAGAAAACCACCGCTAAGAAAACAAAGACAGCTTCTTCATCCAAAGCTGCTGTTTCAGATAAAAAAGCAAGCGTGTCGGCTGTAAAAAAATCTGCCAAGGCGCAGACCGCAAAGGATACTGCTTCCAAGTCTGTCGCTAAGACGAAAAAATAGCGGTCTGGAAAGGACACCGGATGAAAACACTTGAAAAAGTAAGCTTTAAAAAAGCATTTATAAAAAAAGTAGAAGAAGTTTCCGGCGAAGATTTCTCTGAATCGACCACACAGCACCAATACGAAGCATTATCTGAGCTGGTCATGGAAGAAATCACTGCCGAATGGGCCGCCAACAACAGCCGCCTTCACAAAATGGAAGAAAAGCAAATCTATTTTTTCTCCATCGAATTTCTGATCGGCCGGCTGTTAAAGGCTTATATTAACAATCTCGGGTGGGACGATGTTGTGCCTGAGGTGCTCTGTGAGCTCGGTCTTGATTACGAAGCCATTCAGGCAAAAGAGCACGATCCCGCCCTCGGCAACGGTGGTCTGGGCCGGCTCATGGCCTGTTTTCTGGATTCAACCGCTGCCATGGGCTTTCCTGGGCACGGAAATGGAATCCGCTATAAATTCGGTCTGTTTGAACAGAAGATCATCAACAATGAACAGGTTGAGGTTGCAGACAACTGGCTGAAAAACGGTTATCCTTTTGAAATCGCCAAGCCCGATAAGTCTGTTATTGTAAAGTATAAAGGGAATGTCCGGACTGAAATGGTCAATGGCAAGCTGGTTTTTATCCATGAAAACTATGAGCCGGTATTGGCAGTCCCTTATGATGTCCCTGTTCAGGGCTATCACAACAAAACCGTCAATTCACTTCGTCTCTGGAGCGCCCAGCCCGTAGAAGATTTTGACCTCTCCACCTTTAATCAGGGCCACTTTTTAAAGGCCATGCAAAGGCGGTCTGAGGCCGAGGCTATCAGTCAGATTTTATATCCCAACGACAATGGCTTTGAGGGAAAACAGCTTCGCCTCAAACAGGAGTATTTCTTTGTCTGCGCCGGGCTGAAACGGATTGTGCGGCGTTATAAAAAATTTAATCACGGATCAATGGACGGTTTTGCCGATAAAATCTGTATCCACATCAATGATACACATCCTGCTCTCTGCGTTCCAGAACTCATGCGGATTCTCATTGATGAAGAAAATTATGAGTGGGATAAGGCCTGGGATATGACCGTTAAATCCATCAGCTTCACAAACCATACCGTACTGCCTGAAGCGCTGGAAAAATGGCCCATGGACATGGTAAAGGAACTGCTTCCCCGTGTCTACCAGATTATCGAAGAGATCAACCGCCGTTTTGTCAATGACATGAACTGGTTTTATCCAGACCAGGAGGCGCGCAATTATGCTATTTCCATTTTAAAGGACGGCCAGGTCCATATGGCACATCTGGCCATTATCGGCAGCCATTCTGTCAACGGCGTCGCAGAGCTGCACAGTAAAATTCTCCGCGAGGAAACCTTCAAGGATTTTTATGCTGTTTTTCCGGAGCGTTTTCATTCTGTGACCAACGGCGTAACGCCAAGACGTTTTTTGATGGGCAGCAACCCAGAGTTAAAAACCTTGCTCAATGAAACCATTGGTGACAGCTGGACAATGCCAAACAAACTATCCAGCCTGGAGGCGCTGCTTCCATATGCAGCTGACGCCGCTTTCTGTGAAAAGCTGGGAGCTGTCAAGCGCAGAAACAAAACCCGCCTGGCAGATTATATCAGGAAATCCCAGGGGATTCAGCTGGATCCGGATTCAATCTTTGATATTCAGGTCAAGCGTATTCACGAATATAAACGGCAGCTGCTGAACGCTCTGCACATCCTATATCTTTATAATGCGCTCAAGGCAGACCCAAATATGGATTTTGTTCCAAAAACCTATATTTTTGCCGGCAAGGCGGCACCATCCTATTATTACGCCAAGGAGGTCATCCGGCTGATCAATGTCATTGCGGACAAGGTGAATAATGATTCCGCTGTCAGCGACCGCCTAAAGGTCGTTTTTGTTCCAAATTTTAATGTCTCTGCTGCCGAGATGATTTACCCCGCCGCCGAAATTTCTGAGCAGATTTCCACTGCGGGTAAGGAAGCCTCTGGTACCGGAAATATGAAATTCATGATGAACGGTGCCGTTACACTCGGCACAATGGATGGCGCCAATGTCGAGATCGCTGAAGCTGTGGGAATGGATAATATTTTTACCTTTGGCCTCTCCGATGTGGAGGTTGCGAATTACAATGCCCATGGCGGCTACCGCTCCCTGGACATCTATGAATCCGATCCGCGGATTCAGGAAGTTTTGGAACAGCTGATCAATGGTTTTTTCAGCAACACCTCTACCTTCCAGTCGATCTATGATTCACTTTTGATTCATAACGACACCTATTTTGTACTTAAAGACTTTGCCTCTTATGCGGACATCCAGTCAACCTCGAGTACCGTGTACAGAGATCAAAAAAGATGGCTGCAAATGTCAGCTGTCAATATTGCAAACTCCGGAATGTTCTCTAGTGACCGCTCTATTGCCGATTATCAGAGAGAAATCTGGAAAATCAAATCATTCATTTACGAGGAGGAAATATTATGAATACCGAATGTGTCGCTATGCTCCTAGCTGGAGGACAAGGAAGCCGCCTGGGATCCCTCACATTTAACAACGCTAAACCGGCTGTTTTATTCGGCGGTAAATACCGTATTATTGACTTTCCATTAAGCAACTGTATGAATTCTGACATCGATGTCGTGGGTGTCCTCACCCAATACCGTCCTTATATTTTGAACAATTATATCAGTGACGGAAGCGCCTGGTCCCTTGACAAGGTTGGCGCCGGCGTTCGCATTCTTCCCCCCTATATGGGACAAAAGGGCGGCCGCTGGTATAATGGCACCGCTGATGCCATCTACCAAAACATTGACTTTATCGACAGCTTCGATCCAGAGTATGTGCTCATCCTGTCTGGTGACCATATCTATAAAATGGATTACTCCAATATGGTTAATTTTCATAAGCAGAAATCCGCTGACCTCACCATCGCAGTGATGGATGTCCCATGGGATGAGGCCCATCGTTTTGGAATTGTCAATACCAACGACGAAAAACGTATCCTGGAATTCCAGGAAAAACCCCCGGAACCAAAGAGCAACAAAGCCTCGATGGGGATCTATGTCTTTACCTGGGATGTCCTGCGCAAGGCTTTAATCGAAGACGCTGAAAACCCCGATTCCGAAAATGACTTTGGGCACAATGTCATTCCGATGCTTCACGAAGAGGGAAAACGGATCTTCGCCTATCCGTTCTCCGGATACTGGAAAGATGTCGGAACCATCCAGAGCTACTATGACGCCAATATGGATTTACTCAATCCAGCCTGTGATTTTGACCTGACAGACCGGAATTTCAGAATCTTCTCAAATAATACCAGCCGCCACCCGCAGTTTATCGGGCCGGACGCGGTGGTAAAACACAGTCTGATCTGCGATGGATGTGTTATTTTCGGGTCAGTTGAAAATTCCATTATCTCTCACGATATTATCATTGGGAAAAACACTATCCTCAAAAACTCAATTGTCCATACCGGCGCAATCATTGAGGATGGCGCATATCTGGAAAATTGCATTGTTGGTTCAAGAGCTTACGTTAAGAGTGATGTCCGTCTGGTGGCTGCTGAAAGTGACAACCCGGCAGAAATTCACGTTTTAAATTCATAGGAGGTGCTCAGAAATGAAAAAAGCAATTGGTATTATTTTAAATGTAGACGGCGATAACTCAGATCTCAATGAATTGCTCCAGCACCGCAGTATCAGCACGCTGCCCTTTGGCGGCCGTTACCGCATGATCGACTTTACCCTGTCCAACATGGTCAATTCCGGCATTTCCCATGTCGGTGTCGTTGGCTCTCATAAGTACAGTTCTCTTATCGACCACCTGGGAACAGGAAAGGAATGGTCCTTAAGCCGTAAAACTCAGGACTTGTCTATCCTGGCAGGCAGCAGCAGTGTCCGGTTTGGTAATCTCATGAAAATCAACCTTCGCGATTTGTACAATAACCGCGCATTCCTGCAGCACAGCAGCGATGAAGATGTGGTTATCTCGGCGCCAAATCTGGTGACCAGCTTCAGCTTTAACGCGTCCTATAAAATCCACAAAACAAACAACAGTGATGTCACATTGATTTTCAAAAAAGTACAGCCAAGCTTTACCTTTGAAAACAACGATGTCTTTTTAGAATTTGATAAATACCGCATTACCAACATCCATTACCAAAAGGAAAAAATGACGGACCACTGCTATGCGGATATGATGATCATTAAAAAATCCGTCCTTCTGGATTTAATGGAGCTTGGTGAGCGTACCGGCGAATGGGACTTGATGGATATGATCAAGACCAATCTGGACACCCTTCGCGTATACGGCGCGCCGCATACCGGTTATATTAACCGCGTACACGACCTGGCCAAATATTACGAAGCCAATATGGATCTTCTGGAATTCGACATCATGAAAGAGCTTTTCCTGAGCGAAAACTCCATCCATACCAAAATCAAGGACAACCACCCGACCCTTTATCAAAATGAGGCCGTGGTGCGTAATTCCATCGTCGGCAGCGGCTGCGAGGTTGAGGGGAAAATTTACCACAGTGTTCTCTTCCGTGACAGCAAAATCGGCTATGGCAGCGAAATTTCCAACAGCATTATCATGCAGAAGGCCGAAATAGGAAATAACGTTAAACTGAACTACGTTATTTTCGATAAAGACGTTAAGATTCGTGATAACGCATCACTGGTCGGAACAAAGGATAACCCGATTGTATTAAGTAAAGGAATGGTTATATAACAATGGATAAATTAAAAATCTTGTTTGCCGCTACCGAGGCTTATCCCTTTGCCAA
Organism: Eubacterium limosum; assembly: GCA_959020865.1. Lineage (GTDB taxonomy): Bacteria > Bacillota > Clostridia > Eubacteriales > Eubacteriaceae > Eubacterium > Eubacterium limosum_B. The sequence goes on from CAUEUD010000101.1 coordinate 8,514, forward strand.
AAGCGGCGGCTTAGGTGATGTGATCGGCTCATTGCCGAAGGCCTTTCCAAAGGATCAAACCGACATCCGCGTTATTCTTCCGAAATACGCCTGTATTCCAGAAGAATATAAAAAAGATTTTAAGCTTATTGACATCTTCTACGTCAAGGTTGGTCTGAGCGACCAGTATGTGGGTATACAGCAATATGAAATGGACGGCGTCATCTACTATTTCCTTGACAATGAATATTATTTTAACCGACCGAACCTGTATGGCTATTATGATGACGGTGAACGCTTTGTTTATTTCTGCCGCGCAGTGCTCGAGTCCATCCCCTACATTGATTTCTATCCGGATGTACTCCACTGCCATGACTGGCAGACAGCCCTGATTCCGTTCCTGCTCAAGGAACAGTATCAGTGGCATTACCTGAACACCAAAGCCGTCTTTACCATCCACAATATGAAATACCAGGGCCTCTATGGTTTTGATGACCTTAAAGGCGTCTTGAATCTGGATTATTTTCCGGCTGCCATGGAGTTCTACCGAAAATTAAACTTGATGAAGGGTGCGCTTTACACCTCCGATCTGGTAACCACGGTCAGCCCAACTTACGCCGAGGAACTGAAAGACCCATACTATGGCGAAGGTCTTGATGGCGTGATGCGTGATATCAGTTACAAAACCGTGGGCATTCTAAACGGAATTGACGAAACAGTCTATAACCCTCAGACTGACCCAGCACTCTTTGTACCTTACACACGTTCATACAAAAAGAAAACAGAAAACAAGACAGCGCTTCAGGATTATCTCGGGCTTCCGGTTAATCCAAAGGTTCCGATGATTTCCATGATCACACGTCTGGTTGAGCAAAAAGGACTTGATCTCGTGGCTGCTGTCATTCATGAGATTCTTCAGATGAACATCCAAATGGTTGTTCTTGGCACTGGAGACGCCCAGTATGAAAACATGCTGCGAGAGGTTGCCTACACCTATCCGGATAAAATGATTACTATTATTGACTTTAATGAAGACCTTTCGCGAAAAATATACGCTGCCAGTGATATGTTCCTGATGCCTTCAAAATTTGAGCCCTGCGGTTTGTCACAGATGATCGCCATGCGCTACGGCACCGTCCCCGTTGTTCGGGAAACAGGCGGCCTAAAGGACACCGTCCACTATTTTGACAAAGAAACAAAAGAGGGCAATGGCTTTAGTTTTGCCACCTACAACGCACATGACATGCTCTTTACACTTCAGCGGGCTGTCGGCCTGTACTATGACGAGCCTGAACTGTGGAAGACCCTCATGACCAACGCATCAAAATCAAATTTCGACTGGAAAATTTCCGCCGAAACCTATTTATACTACTATAAGAAAGTAACAGGTAAATTATCATAATGAATTTTAGACACAATTCCTGGGATTTAAGATTTAAGGAGCCTTTCGGAGCACTTCCGGCAGGCTCCCAGGTTACGATTCGTGTTTCTACCACACACGCTGTAAATGTTAAATTAAGGACATTCTACAATTCAATCGAACACTTTTACGCTATGGTACCATCGAAATTCCCTGACATGATGGAGTATACACTCACATTACCCGATCAGCCAGGTGTTTTATGGTACGATTTTTGTTATGAGCACGAAGGCCGCAGTTACTGCTACGGCACACAAAATGATACCTTGGGCGGCGAGGGGCAGATTTACGAAGCCTTTCCACCGTCCTATCAGATTACACTCTACGATAAAGTCCGTGAAATGCCCGCATGGTACACTGAGGGGATCATGTATCAAATTTTTCCTGACCGCTTTAACAAAGGCGAAAAGAAAACCTTCGAGCCCCAATATAAAAAGCAGTCGCTTATTCATGGTAACTGGGGAGACAGTCCCCATTATTTTCGCGATGGTCAGGGAAATATTGAGTACTGGGATTTCTTTGGCGGCACCCTTCAGGGAATCATTGAAAAGCTTGATTATTTAAAAGAACTGAATATTACAATCTTATATCTCAATCCCATTTTTGAATCCAGCAGCAACCACAAGTATGATACCGCAAATTATCTCCATATTGCCCCGGAATTCGGCAACACAGAACTTTTTGAGCAACTATGTGCAGAGGCAAAAAAGCGCGGCATACGCGTCATTTTAGATGGTGTATTCAGCCACACCGGAGACGACAGCATTTACTTTAACAAATACGGAAATTATCCCGGATTGGGAGCTTATCAGTCAAAGGATTCTCCTTTTTATTCCTGGTACCGCTTTGACGATTATCCAAACGAATACGAATGCTGGTGGGGTGTTAAGTCAATGCCCAACGTTGAAGAATTAATGCCTGAATACAAGGATTTTATTTTTGAAAATGAAAATTCAGTGATTCGAAGATGGCTGAAAGCCGGTGCTTCAGGATGGCGGCTGGACGTTGCCGATGAACTCCCGGATGAATTCATCGAAGGGATAAAAACCGCCATGTTACAGGAAAAAGAGGACGCTGTCCTCATTGGCGAGGTCTGGGAGGATGCCTCCAGAAAAGTGGCCTACGGCATTTTACGCCGGTATTTTTATGGTCATGAGCTGGACGCAGTCATGAATTATCCCTTCCGCGACGCACTCATTAATTTTATGATGGGCTATAAAGGCTCCCGGGAAACCGCGCGTTTGATGATGTCGCTCTATGAAAACTATCCCAGAGGACAGTTTAAGGGAAATATGAATCTGATCGGTTCCCATGACCGCATGCGTATCCTGACGATTCTTGGAGAAGCACCCGCGCTTTCTAAAGAAAGTGATAAAGAGCATTACCGGCTAACCCAGGAACAATACAGTTTGGCCAAAAGCCGCTTAAAAGTTTTAAGCCTGATCCAGCTTACCTTTCCGGGCGTCCCCTGCATCTATTATGGCGACGAGGCCGGCGTTCAGGGTTATGAAGACCCCTTCAACCGGAGCACATACCCATGGGGCCAGGAAGATACAGAAATTTTAGAATGGTACAAAAAAATAACCGCCCTGAGGGCAGAGCATAAAGCCTTTCAACGCGGTTCATGGTATCCCCTTCCCTGCAAAGACGACGTTTTTGCCTACGTACGTGACCTCGGGGATGAAAGCTATCTTTGCCTCTTTAACCGCAACACTGTTAAAAGCCGCTGCTTCAGCCATGGCGCTGTCAAGGACCGAAAAGGTCTTGAGTTGCTCACAAACAATGAGGAAGACCTGGAACAGATTATTTTAGAGCCTCTGTCCGCAAAGATTTACAAGATTATCGGCGGACGAATTATTTTACATGGCAATGAGTATAAAGAGAAAGGAATTATTCCTTCTAAATATTTAACCCCTTGAGTGATTGACTCAAGGGGCTTTTTGTTTGTTTTTTTAATGGATGCGGAAACTGTCTCTTTTTGCTTGCATGGGCATTGTAATATTTCTGGCTCTTGGCGCCGCGTACTTCCGTGTCCTGCGGACACTCCAGTCAGGGGCTGCGCCCCATAAAAAAGAACGTTTCACCAGCCTATTGCAAGCTTTGCTTGCATGCGTATTGTAACATTTCCAGCTCTTGGCGCCGCGTACTCCGGTGTCCTGCGCGGATACCTTCGTCAGGGGCTGCGCCCCATAAAAAAGGATGGTCACCGGCCCTTTGCAAGCTTTGCTTGCACGGGCCGCTCATCATCCTTTTTTTGCGCGGCTTTAGTCTTAAATGTAAAAAGACCCCGCGATGTCCTATCCTCCCAGGCAGTTGCCCACCAAGTACTTTCA
>CAUEUD010000102.1 GCA_959020865.1 Eubacterium limosum
GAAAAACAAAAGTCTGGGAGGAAAAAGTGAGAAAGTACATCAATCGGATATGGAGTATGAGCCTGGCCCTGTGTCTTGTTTTTTGTCTGACAGCCTCTCGGGTACAGGCAGAAGAAAAGAAGGTTGTCCGGGTTGCTTTTCCTGAGCAGCCAGGGTTTTCAACCACCGACGCTTCAGGCAAACATTCGGGCTACACCTATGCGTTTTTAGAAGAAATTGCAAAGTATACAGGCTGGGAGTATGAGTTCATCACCGGAGACGGCAGCGATGAGTCCATTCTTAAAATGATGGAGGATCTGAAAAACGGCGAGATTGATATTATGGGCGGTATGCTCTACTCGCCAGAGCTTGCCCAGGACTATGATTTTCCAGAATACAACTGCGGCTACAGCTATTCCACTTTATCGGTGTTAAAGGATAATGAGGATGTCAACGCGACCAACTATTCCACCTTTAATAATATAAAAGTGGGGGCACGCAAGACCGCGACCCGAAGAATACAGGCTTTAAATGAATTTTGCACGGCCAATGGGATTACGCTGGAAATCATCGAATATGACAATAATGATGATACGCTGCACGATGCCTTAAAGTCCGGCGAGGTGGACGCCCTGCTGGGGCCGGACGTCGCCATGGGTGACGATGAGCGCATTGTCGCGCGGTTTGACGGGCGGCCCTATTATTTCGCGGTCACCAAGGGCAATACTGAGGTGATCAGCGGCATCAACACTGCCACAGCGGCCATCAATGAGCAAAACCCCAACTACGCCACCGAGCTGTACATGAAATATTTTAACAAGAATAATCAGCGGGTCACCCTTGAGAGTTTTATCAAGGCCAACCCCACCGAGAGCATTGTGGCGGCCCTGGGCATTGGGCTGGTGCTGGCCGCAGTGGTCGGACTGACCATGTATATCCGTATGCAGCGCAGCCAGCAGATGGTCTTAAACTATGAGCGCTACCGTATTCTGTCGGAGATGTCCAAGGAATTTATTTTCGAGTATGACTACCGTGAGGACAGCATTGTGGTATCCGAGCAGTTTGCCAGTGCCTTTGGCGGAAAATCACAGGCCGACCACTTTTTTTCCGCAATCCTGAGCAAAGAGATGGATACGGATGAGAGCGCCCGCTTTTTTGCGGCCTTGATAAAACGGCGTCCGCCTGAGAAAGCGCGCTACGAGGTGGAATACAAAACCACGGTGGCCTCTGGAAATAAAGAGTGGGTGCGGGCCACCAGCATGATCATTTTTGACAGACATAACCAGCCCATGCGGGCCATTGGCAAAATCATCAACATCAACGATGAAAAATGCGAAAAAGAGGCGCTGATCAACCAGGCGCACCGTGACGCCCTCACCGGGCTCTATAACCGCACGACTTTTGAGGAGCTGGTGAACGCCTATCTGCAGGAGCGTGGAGATGAGGAAGGCGCCATGATGGTCGTGGATCTGGATCACTTTAAAACCGTCAATGACACCCTGGGCCACCAGGGCGGCGATGAGGTGCTGGAGGATCTCGCCTGGGAAATGGCCGCCTGCTTTGGCGAAGAGGCCATTTTAGGCCGTCTGGGCGGCGATGAATTTCTGGTCTTTGTGAAAGACGTCAAAGTCTGCCGGGACGAGCCTGTAAAGGCTGCCAGAGCGCTCTGCCGGGCCATGAACCGCTGCTATGAAAGAAACAGCGGCCGAATCGAGGTCTCTGTCAGCGTCGGACTTGCCTATTCCTTCAGGGACAGTGCCTTTGAGACGCTTTACGGCATGGCCGACGAGGCGCTCTACTATATGAAGGACCACGGAAAAAACAATGTTAAGGTCTATGACGCGTCCATAAGGGATGCTTTGGGTAATAATGATAACAATACACGAAAAGGAGCATTTTGAAATGTCTAAAAAAATTATCGCACTGATCAGCGACGACTTTGAAGATCTGGAATTATGGTACCCGGTACACCGCCTCCGCGAGGAGGACGGCGTGACCGTCGATGTGGTAGGCGAGGAAAAGGGTAAAACCTATATTGGAAAATACGGTGTGCCCTGCGTGTCGGACTACCGCTTTGACGAAATCAATCCTGACGAATACGACGGGATTCTGGTGCCTGGCGGCTGGGCGCCGGACAAGCTGCGCCGCTTTCCGGTCGTTCTGGACATGGTACGGGCCATGGATAAAGCCGGCAAGCCCATCGGGGAAATCTGCCACGCGGGCTGGGTGCTCATCTCCGCCGGTATCCTGAAGGGGAAAAATGTCACCAGCACCCCAGGCATCCGGGACGATATGGAAAACGCAGGCGCTGTCTGGCACGACACCCCGTCCATTGTCGACGGCCATATTATTTCCGCCAGACGTCCGCCGGATCTGCCGCAGTACATGAAAGATTACATCAAGGTTTTGATGAAGTAAAAAGCAGGTCCCGAAATCCCGAAAATCTAAAAACGGATTTCGGGATTTTTTTACTATCATTCACAATTGTGGTATAATATACCAATTATAAAGCGTTAAGGAGTAGAAGCATGAAGAACATCCGTATAGGGGATATACTGGTCGGCGACGGCTATATTACAGAGGGACAGCTTCAGGAAGCCCTGGCCTATCAGAAGGTGGATAAGAGCAAGCGTCTGGGCGCGATCCTGGTCGATTACGGCTACGTGACAGAGAGCCAGCTGCTGGGCGCGCTGGCAAAACGTCTGGACCTTCAGGTCATCAATCTGAGCCAGATTGAGGTAGATCTGGAGGCAGCCGCCAAAATACCGAAAAATATTGCGCAGAAGTACACCCTTATCCCAATAGGGTTTTCGAACGGCCACTTGCTGGTTGCCACCAATGACCCGCTGGATTTTTACGCCATCGAGGATCTGCGTCTCATCACCAACATGCCCATTGACATTGTCCTGGCCGAAAAGGATGCCATCTTCAAAGGCATTGACAGCAGCTATTCGGAAATCGAGGCCCGCCAGGCAGCCACCAGTGCCAACGAGATGGCCGACGATATGGAAACCGTCTCCATCGTAGAGGACCTGGACGCTGCCGGGGATGACGCGCCAGTGGTCAACCTCATCAATACCATGCTCATAAAGGGCTATAATACCGGCGCCAGTGACATTCACATCGAGCCCTTTGAGGATAAAACCAACGTGCGCCTGCGCATCGACGGCCTCATCGTCGATTACCTGACACTGGCCAGCGCCCTGCACCAGTCCGTCATCGCCCGCATCAAGATCCTGTCCAACCTGGACATCGCTGAGCGGCGCCTGCCCCAGGACGGCCATTTCCGCGCCCGGATCAAAGGCATTGAGATGAATATCCGTACCTCGGTCATCCCGACGGTCTACGGCGAGAAAGCTGTTCTGCGTTTCCTGAACCAGAACACCAAGCTCGACCATTCCGGCACCTTTGGCATGAACGACGACAATTATGCCCGCATGCGCCAGATTCTGCAGAGCCCCCACGGCATCATCTATATCACCGGGCCCACCGGGAGCGGTAAAACCACCACCTTGTACATGGTTCTGGAAATGCTCTCGAGCAAGAACGTCAATATCTGTACCATTGAGGACCCTGTAGAACGGAACCTGGACAGCATCAACCAGACACAGGTGAACAACGTGGCCGGCCTCACCTTTGAGAGCGGCCTGCGCTCCCTTTTAAGACAGGACCCGGACATCATCATGGTCGGTGAAACCCGTGACTCGGAAACCGCCAACATCGCTGTGCGCGCCGCCATCACCGGGCACCAGGTGCTCTCCACCCTGCACACCAACGACGCCGTGTCCACCATCGTGCGTCTGGTGGATATGGGGGTCGAGCCCTACATGGTCGCCAACTCCCTGACCGGGGTGGTGGCCCAGCGCCTTGTCAAGAAAATCTGCCCGGACTGCAAGGAGGCCTACAGCCCCAGCGAGGCCGAGCGGGAGCTTTTGGGCAGGGATATACCAGTGCTGTACCGCGGACGGGGCTGCCACCAGTGCAACCACACCGGCTATAAAGGCCGTATCGCCGTCCATGAAATTTTAGCCATCGACAAAACCATCCGGAACATGATTTCCAGCCAGTCCCCCATCGAGGAGGTCTATGAGTACGTGACGGCAGGCCACAAAACCACCAGCCTCCGCCAAAGCCTGGTCGAGCTGGTAGAACAGGGCGTGACAAGCATGGAAGAGCTGCTGAAGGTTACGTATTACGTTGAATAAATAAAAGTGAGGTAAACACATGCCAACCATCCTAGATCTAATCACCTACGGCCGTCAGACGGGCTGTTCGGATATTCATTTAACGGCGGATCTGCCGCCGGTGTTCAGGAGCAACGGGGTGCTTGTCAAAGGCCCCTTTGAGATGAGCAAAAGGGAAATCGGAGAGATGATCATCGGAATGCTCAGTGAGATGAACCGTGAGAAAATCAAGCGGGGAGAGGACGCGGATTTTACTTTTGTCACGCCGGAAGGGCTCAGACAGAGGGTTAACGTGTACCGCCAGCAGAATGAGCTCTGCGCTGCCGTGCGCCTGCTCAACGACACCATTCCCACCTTTGAGGAGCTGGGCCTGCCGCCTATTATCCGCAAGCTGGCCGCTGAGCCGAGAGGGCTGATCCTGATCACCGGGCCCACCGGGAGCGGGAAGTCCACCACACTGGCAGCCATGATCGACTACATCAACATCAATTTTGCCAAGCACATCATCACCATTGAGGACCCGGTCGAATACCGTCATTACCACAAGCTGAGCATGATCCACCAGCGCGAGGTGGGAGTGGATGTCGCCTCCTTTGCCGACGCGCTGCGCTCATCCCTGCGCGAGGACCCCGACGTCATTCTGGTAGGGGAAATGCGTGACTACGAAACCATCTCAGCGGCTGTAACCGCGGCTGAAACCGGGCATCTCGTGCTGTCCACCCTGCACACCATCGGGGCAGCCAACACGGTGGACCGTATTATCGACGTTTTCCCGCCCCACAGCCAGCAGCAGATACGGACACAGCTTGCCAGCACCCTGAAGGGCGTTGTGACACAGCAGCTCGTGCCGCTGGCCTCCGGCGAAGGGCGAATGGCCGCTCTCGAGGTGATGACAGGCACGGACGCCGTGCTCAACCTTATCCGTGAAAACAAAACCCATCAGCTTTCCTCAGCCATGCAGACCGGCAGCCGTGACGGCATGAACACCCTGAACAGCCACCTGGCCAAGCTGGTGAAAGAAGGAAAGATCAGCTTTGATACTGGCCTTCAGTGGTCGTCAGACAAAAACGAGTTTAACCAATACTTTTAAGTAAGGGAGAAAATCGCCATGAGCAATGAACAGCTCTCCGTTTTGGAAAAGAAAATAGAACGCTATGGGATCATTCTGGAAACCACCGGAGATATCATATTTGACTACCATATTGACGAGGACCGGATGCTGTTCGACGAAGCCAGGCTGGAAAACGGCCAATATGTGCATTATCCGCTGGTAGTAGACCGCTACACCGAGGCGCTGCACCTGGGCAATCTGGTACACCCCGAGGATATCGAGGAAACCATTCGTCTGGTCAACGGCCTGACTGCCCAGGCCATCGTTATCCGTGTGACCCGTCCCGATGAAGCGGACGGGCGCTACCACTGGACCCTTGTCCGGGCCGCCGCCGTCCGTAACAGCGAGGGCAGAGTGACAGAGACCGTGGGCATCATGCGGGATATTGACGAACAGAAGCGCAGAGAAGACCGCCTGATCGAGGAATCCCGCTGCGACCAGCTCACAGGGCTCTACGACAAAAAATGGACCCGCATAAAAATCGGCGAGGCCCTGGAAGCAAACGCAGAGATGGATAAGGGCATCCTGATGCTGGTAGACATCGACGGCTTTCGCGCGGTCAATGAGAATCTGGGCCATATCTTCGGTGACGCTGTCCTGGTGGAAACGGCTGAAAAGCTGACAGCCTACGCGGCTCCCGGCGATGTCATCGGCCGCATCGGAGGCGATGAGTTTCTGGTTTACAGCCCAGACGTGGCAGAGAACCAGATTGCCGAGCGGGTGGCCCGTATCCGCCGCATTTTTGACCATACCTTTGAGGGGAAAAGCCAGGCCTACCGCATTTCATGCAGCCTGGGCGTTGCCGCCTGCCCCAAGGACGGCACCACCTTCGAGACATTGTTCCACTGCGCCGATCAGGCCCTGAGCATGGCGAAAATGGAGGGGAGAGACCGCTGGTGCCGCTACGATGAAAATATGAGCGGCATGTCTTACCTGAACGGCCACGCCACCAATATTGACGCCGCGGTTTTTCAGAAAAGCGGCATCTCCGCAGAAAACCGGGTACTCATCAACATTTTTGAAATCCTGGCCGATTCCAAGGATTTCACCTCATCCATGCTTCTGATTCTGGGCATGATCGGCCGTTTTATCGGTGTGGAACGGGTCTGTATCTTTGAACAGGAGCAGGAAGGAAAGGAGCTGGTCAACCAGTACAGCTGGTATTCCGGCACTGCTGTCCGCCCAAAGACAGAACGGGTTGGCGAAGAAGCGCATGCGTATTACAGATCCTTTTTTGATGAAAACGGCCTGTATGTTCTGCCCAGTGTGGACAACTTCCCGGCCCGGGAGCGCGCCTTTTTCAGGGAAAGAGGCATCTGCTCCGGGCTCTATAAAACATTGGTGGAAAATGGCCGGTTTATGGGGTGCATCGCCCTCTCCGGCAGTCAGAACAACCGTGTCTGGAATGAGGCTGAAAAAGAATTTGTGAGCCTGGTGGCTAAGATCATCAGCGTAAACCTGTATAAAGCAAAGCTGCAGACCGAAAACGCCTACGAGAGCCAGGTGGCCCGCGCCATCGTGGATTCCCAGAGCATCAAAAGCCATGTGGTCGATCCTGAAACCTATGAGCTGCTGTTTGTGAGCGCGTCTCTGAAAGCAGAGCGGCCAAACGCCCGGGTGGGCAGCCTGTGCTACCAGACCGTCATGGGCCTGGACGCCCCCTGTCCCTTCTGCCGTCTGGACGAAATATCCCCAGAGACACCAGATTTTAACTGGCAGCGCTACATCAGCGGCTGGAACCGCTGGTTTAATTTCCAGTGCCACAGCCTGCAGTGGCGGGGCGCCAGAGAAGCCGTGCTCGTCGCCATGGACGACATTTCCAATTTTGTGGATAACATTCTGTATGTGGATAAGCTCACCGGCATTTCCACCTTCAGCCGTTTTGAGCTGGATACCACCGAAATCTTTGACCATGAAACCGGCAAGGAATACGCCATGGTCACCTTTGACATCGACGAGTTCCGGTACATCAATGAATTTCACGGCTACAGCATGGGCAACCAGCTGCTGCGCTATATTTCCGGCGGTCTGGTGGGCGCCATGAGCGGCGCGGAAGTCTGCGCCCGTGTGACCGGCGACGTCTTTGTGGCCCTGATGGAATGGACCAGCGAAGAAGCGCTGATCATGAGGATTATGCAGATGGTCGACGGGATCAACAAGCGGCTGGACTACGTGATACCAGGCATCCGCCTCAATTTCCAGATAGGTGTGTACCACGCCAGGGAGGGCGAGCGGGATATCGGTAAAATGATGGACAACGCCGACATTGCAAGAAAATCCATCAAGGGCAGCCGCAAGACCGGCATTGCCTTTTACAATAAATCCATGGGAGAAAAGATCCTGAAAACCCGTAAAATCGAGGCGCGGATGGAGAGAGCCCTGAGAGATAAGGAGTTTCTCGTCTATCTGCAGCCCAAAATCGACCTGGAAACCAGCAGAGTGGTGGGCGCCGAAGCCCTGGCCCGCTGGGTGGACGACCGGGGCAATATTGTGTTGCCCGGGGAATTTATCCCCATTTTCGAGAGCAACGGCTTTATTGTCGAGCTGGACTTTTATGTGTACGAGGAAGTCTTTAAAGCCCACTATTACCGCAGAACAAGAGGCTTGAAATGCGTCCCCATCTCCATGAATATGTCCAGAATCCATTTAAAATCCGGCAACTACATCGAGCGCTTCAGGGCGCTGGCAGACAAATACCAGATCGACCCCAGCCTCATCGAGGTGGAGGTCACCGAGACCATCTTCATCGAAAACAGCAGCTATGTCAAACGGCTGGTCAGCGAGCTGAGAAGCGACGGTTTTAAGGTCTCCATCGACGATTTTGGCTCAGGCTATTCCTCATTAAATCTGCTGTCCGAAATCGACGTGGATGTGCTCAAGCTTGACCGCTCCCTCTGCCGCGAAGAAAACCTCTCGCCCAAGGAACGGGTCATCCTCAAGAATATTGCCGCCATGGCCAAGGAGCTCGACCTCCAGGTGCTGGCTGAGGGCATCGAGACCACCGGCCAGGCCGAATTCCTGAAAAGTATCCAGTGCGACAGCGCCCAGGGCTTCCTGTTTGCAAAACCCATGCCCATGGACGAGTTTTTTAAGAAGCTGGATGGGGAATGGTAGGAGAGGATGTGGTTGTGTTTACAATGTGCGCATAATGTGCTATAATTTATTTACAAAAATAGATTGGAGGAAGCGCCATGTCGAATAATGTAAATATCAACGTCCGGATGAATGAAGAACTTAAAAAAAAGGCAGAAGTTTTGTTTGAAGAATTAGGGCTGAACATGAGCACTGCGGTTAATATGTTTGTCAGACAGGCCGTTCGAGAAGGCGGGATTCCCTTTAAACCAACAACAGAGGTCTATAACGCAGAGACAATCGCTGCTTTGCAGGAAGCAGAGCGCATTGCAAAAGATCCTGAGGCAAAGAAATACGCGAGTTTTGCGGATGTGCTGAAGGAGCTTGAGATTGATGTATAGCATTAAGGTGACCAGCCGTTTTAAAAAGGATTTAAAACAAATGCACAAAAGAGGCTATAACATTAAGCTGCTGGACGAAGTGATTAATAAACTGGTAAAAGGTGAAAAACTCCCCGTAAAGAACAGGGACCATTCCTTGACAGGAAATTGGGTAAACCATCGTGAATGTCATGTTACACCCGATTGGCTTTTGATTTATAAGGTAGAGGCAGACATTTTAGTGCTCACCTTGACACGGACAGGCTCACACAGTGATCTGCTGTAAAAACACATCCCGAAATCCCGAAAAAGGGGCGGCCGCACTAAGTTAAGCAGAAAAAGCGTCAAAGGATTGTGAAAGTTTGATGTGCCTTGCCGCTGTCCGTGGATTAAAAACACCCTCTCTTGGTAAAATGCGACACCTGCGGTGTGCATTTTAATCTCGAACCGGGTGTTCTTTAATCCGCGGACAGCTTTTTTTGTACAATCCATTGACTTAAAACGGGGTCAGTCTGCCTCTGTTTAGTAAGACAGCCCCATTTAAGTTAGTCTCCGGTAATCTTGTTATTATGAGAAAAGAATGACGATGGACCAAGTGTACGATTCAGGATGTGTTTATGGGAAAAATATGCTACAACTTAAGAAAAAATACTGATATTGAGGAAAATAATGCGAAAACTCGAACTTAAAACGACCGTCTCCGCAGTGCTGGCCATCATTGCCGGGGCGGTGCCGCTGATTGTAGTGCCGCCCTTTGGCGATACCCTGTATATGCCCAAGCTGATGACCATCGAGGTGCTGGTGTTTGGGCTGCTGCTCTTGTATGTACGGCCCATAACAGGGTATTTTACCGGGAAACCAAAAATCCCCCTGCCCGTGAAGCTGGCGCTTTTGTACCTTTTGTGTATTACCGTCACCCTGCCCTTTTCGACAGATGTGGCGCTGTCGCTCAAGGGGCGGTCCTTCCGGCTGGAGAGCTACTCCGCCATTTTGTTTTACGGTATTTTAATGATGCTGGGCGCTTTTTTCTATACCTTTAAGCCCTGGCATGTACGCCTTTACGCCGTGGGGGTATCCTGTGTGGCGGTTTAGGGCATCTTCCAGAAATTTGGTCTGGACTTTCAGCCGCAGGACCCTCTGATGTACGGCGGGCCAGGCGCGTCCTACGCCACCATCGGTAACCCGAATTTTCTGGGCTCCTTTCTGACACTGGCACTGCCCATTCTCATCTATGCTTTTATCAGAGGGCCAAAGGTTTACCTGCTGCCCTGCGGACTGGTATATTTCTGCCTGCTGTGCACCAACACGAGAGACGCGTGGATCGGCAGCTTGCTGGGCTTTGTGCTGTTGGGGGTATTTTTGCTGGGCGAGCGGGAAAACCGGCGTGGTTTCGCGGTGGTGAGCGGTGTGTTTGTGCTTTTAACCCTTGCTTTTCTGTTGGTGAACAGCGGCTTTGGCGCGCGTTTTCTCAGCGTCTTTGCCGATCTGTCTAAAATGCTTACGGGCGATGACTGGGAAAAAGGCGGCTCCTACCGGCTTTTTATCTGGTCAAAAACCCTGGAACTCATCCGAATGCGCCCGTTGACCGGTTTTGGCATCGAAACCCTGGGGCAGGTCATGGGCCAGTATTTTGAAAAGGACATTATAAGCGTGACCGGCCACCATCTGGTCATCGACCGGGCCCACAACGAGTACCTGCACATTGCAGTGAGCAGCGGTATCCCCGCAGCCCTCAGCTATCTCGCCTTTGAGGGCGCAACATTGTATCAGGGCTTTAAAAGCTGGCGCCACTTGCCCCTGCTTGTGCCCCTTGTCAGCAGCATCGCCGCCTATATGGCCGCCGCCTGTTTTAATATTTCCGTGGTGAGCGTGGCTCCGGTGTTCTGGATATTCTGCGGGGTGGCAGTGCGTTTGAGCGGGGACGATTTATCTGAAAAAACAGACTATTTTCGTCGATTGTGTTGACAATGCACGAAAATAGTAATACAATTAAAGAAGAGAAAGGAGTGATTCAGATGGCAAACTTAAACATTCGTGTCGATGATTCGCTTAAAAAACAGGCTGAAATGGTATTTTCCGAGCTGGGAATCAGCATGTCTGCCGCCACGACCATGTTTCTCAAACAGGTTGTCCGCTGTAATGGCATCCCCTTTGAGCTGCGCGCAGACCCATTCTATTCCGTGGTCAACCAGGAGCGTCTGCTGGCTGCTAAGGAGCGGATGGAAAAAACAGGCGGTACCGTTCATGATTTAATTGAGGATGACAATGATTAAGGCATGGGATGATGATGCCTGGGAAGATTACTTGTACTGGCAGAAGCAGGATAAAAAAACACTAAAACGGATTAATCTGCTGCTGCAGGATATTGACCGCAGCGGCTATTCTGGTATCGGCAAGCCGGAACCCTTAAAAGGCGATCTGCAGGGCTATTGGAGCCGTCGTATTGATGAGACAAACCGGCTTGTCTACCGCATTACAGAAGAACGGATTGAAATTCTGCAGTGCCGCACCCACTACGGCAGTAAGTAAAACTTTGAATAGGATTTAAGAAAATTAAAAATTGAAAAAGTTGTAAAAAATTAGAAAATTACCAAAAGTGCTTTGTTTTTACTTTTTGTGAGTTTTTTTGGCGGGTGAGAGGGTATTTTTATAAATCTTTTTTACAGGAGAAGCGGAAAATGCAGATTGACGCGGTTTTAAAAGCATACATTCCTGTATTGCAGATGAATGTTATGAAACTTTTGAGAGGTTTGAAAGCAACTGGTTTTTATAGTTCTTGACAAATGCCATAATCAGTTGTAGAATAGAATTGTTCAAAGGCAAAGCGGTGCGAAAGCCCGTGGCGCAAAACTACAGGGTCTACGTCGGGAGCTCCAGACCGATATGACAGCCAGATGCCACAACCGGTAGATGGCCGAAAACCCCCTGTATGGTTTCCGGCTATTTTTATTTTTTGAGTAGCCTTTAACAAAAAGGACTGCTGGAGCAGGCAATTACTCTGTTTATAATCGTCATGGCGCGGACGGTTAAAATAAAGGTTTATATTTAAAGGTAAACAAGAGAACATAGAAGGAGAGATGTAAATGATTCAATTGATTAATAAGTTGAAGAAAAACCAAAAAGGTTTTACTTTGGTCGAATTGATCGTCGTATTGGTTATCCTGGCGATCTTGGCAGCGTTCACGATTCCTGCGATGTTGGGGTTTGTTAATGATGCGAGAGGGAAGGCAGGTATTGCTGAAGCTAGAGAAGTTTATATGGCTTATCAAAGTGCTACTACAGAATTGACTGCTGGCTTAAATGATGCAAATCAAAAAGTAAGCGGTACTTTTTCAAGTGATTCTATATCTAGCACAAAGCCAGTTGATAGTCCATACCCTGAAATACAAAAAAGTGCATGGAATAAACTTTTAGGTGATATTATTAAAGACGATGATGGAAAGGGTACACTTAAGGTTTCAAATGGTAGCGAATTTAGAGTTCAAGCAACAGACGGTAAAGTATCAAAAG
>CAUEUD010000103.1 GCA_959020865.1 Eubacterium limosum
TATTAGCATACATCCCAGTATCCGGAGGACTATAATTAAAACGGTATTTACCACCTGTTTGATCATATCCGGGAGCTAAATAAAAATAATTTCTATTAACAAGATAAAGATTATAATTAAAAAGAGCGTAATCGCCATAAGCACCGATAAAGTTATAACGATCAATATTAACATCATAGTTATAAGGATACAACACATCAATGACCGCTTTGCTAATGGCGTAAATCGCTTTGCCGCTGTACTTGCTCCAATCCACGTCTTTTCCGGCCAGCAGGTCGTTGCTGAGGTTTTCAAGGATGCCGAGCTGTTGATTGTATTCGGCGGGATCGGGGAAAGCGCTCTGGAGATTGGCAGTGGCTTGTTCGTTTAATTCGTTAAGTCGTTCTGCTGGAACTACGGCATCTCGAGCATACCCCGCTGCAATCATACCAGCAATAAGTGTTATGGCAATACCACCCAAAAGAACAGGATTGGCATATACTTTCTTTGGTTGACAAAAGGGAGATATAGCTATATAAATACATAATAGCACAGCTATTAGTTTTAAATATATATTTTTATTTATCTTCATTTCCATATTGAAACCCTTTCAGTAAATAAGATATAATAAAAGAACAAATAGGAGGTCTACCATGAAACTAATAGCTTTATTATTAATGTTTGCAGTTGTTGCGGTTTATTGGCTAACATATTTACAACAAAAGGGAAAAGTACACATAAATTTTCTAGAAAAAATAAATAGAGTTATTAGCCAAAAAAAGTTATATGAGTATAGCTTCTATGGATTTCTGCTATTAGTTTTCTTTACATTCGTAGCAATTTTCAATTCAATCCCTAAATAAACAAAAACCTGTCTGCCAACCCAATGAGGAAGGCCGACAGGCTTTTTTAAGGGAAAGATGTAAATCCGTCTGCTATTTCACAGACTTGTTTAACAGGCGTTTTCCGACCGTGAAGGCCAGAATGCCAATGGAAACCACCACACCGGCGGTCAGGATTGGAACCAGCATACCCGCCATTTGTCCAGATGCACTGACAAACAGCCCTTGAATCAGATCAATGGTACTTGGCAATTCCTCAACTGCTACAGGCATAATAAAACTCCTTTCTTGAAATCAAACTACTTAACAGACTTGTTCAGCAGCCGTTTACCAACAGTGAACGCTAAAATACCAATCGACACAATGACACCTGCGGTAAAAATCGGAACCATCATGCCGGCGATATCCGCAGCAGCACCCGTGAAAATGGTCTGGACACTTGTAACAGCACCTTCCATAACAACACTCCTTTCATTTACTTTATTGAAGTTTTAAACGCGACCCAGGCGGATCGCAAAGAAAAACTGAACAACCAAACACCAATGCCAAAAGAAAACCCCAGCAGCGCATACTGGAAAAACAGTTGAAAATCTTCAAGCATCAATGGATTCGACTCCATTCTACCGCCACGATTAAAGCAAGGATTAATCCGAAGAGCATCCCGGCTAAGGCGATTTCCTGTACTAAGAGGTTACCCATGGCTTAAGCCTGCTTTGCTTCTTTGGGAATAATGTTGACGATCCGGCCCTTAATATCCGTGATGATGTCAACGTGTTTGTTCACAACGGCTTCGAGCTTAAAAGGCAGTTTCTTGACCAGGGAACGCTGAAGGAACTTGCCATCTGCTATACAGCCCTGGAGGTTCTCGTTCAGCATATCCTCATAAACGAAGTAGATCTTGACTCCGTCAATGTGTGCCTTTGTCTTTTCGTCCGTAAAATCAATGTCATTAATACCAACAATCAAGTAATCCATAATCAAATCTCCTTTTAATTTTTTTATTTAAAAATCAATCCCACAAGAAATCTTGTAACAAGTCCTTAATATCGGCAAGATGCCCAGATGCTTCATTCCCTTTCTTTTCAGAATCTTCAAGAGAGGTATTAAACCACGAACCTTGCGCATAGAGACAGGTGCCATAGTCAATGATCAAATCCATTAAACGTTGATAAAAGACTTCTTTCTGCTGTACATTTCTAAGTTTTCTATTCATCATAACACCCTATCTGAGCTCTAAACAATCAATCATTTCCATGATTTTCTGATAGTCAACATTTGCCTTTTCTTTAGCTTCTTGCAATCGTTCGGTAACTGAGCTGGAATCAAAACCACTGCACAAACCTTCAGCAAAAGACTGTCTGCCATAATCGATGACTAATGAAGCCAGCTTCGATTGAAACTGTGCTTTTTCCATTTTTTTCTTCATCATAAAACTCCTACATCCCCGCATTGGATGGTTCTTTAAAATTTGTTGTATAATTATGCGGTCAATTAATTTTACAATTCAGGTTACAGAAGTTAATGAAAAAATTTCAAAATATGGATTGACAGATAATGATGCAAGTGGTAAAATTTAATTAATTCAAGAGAGTATGCTGTATACAACAATGACGCCGAAATAGCATAGACCTGAAGAACCTAATAAAACTGTAATCAATGGTGATGACGCGGTATGGCATCACCTTTTTTGTTGGCGTTAATGTCGCAGAGACAGTAAAAAGAAAGTTTTAAAAAGAGTTGACACAACTGTGACAAAGTGTTATAATTTTTTCATCTTAAAAAAACGAATTAAAATAATAGCAATTGAATTTAGATTTGTTTTTAAAAAATTAAATAAAGTTTGATATCAAAGGCGATAACAGGAAATTTCCTGCTATCGCTTTTTTAGTTTTATCTAAAGTCTATTTTAACCACGGTTTCCCCTGACCGGTGGTTTTAAAAGAAAATAATATAAAAAACTGGAGGAAAAAATGACACGAGAAGAAGTAATGGATAAATTAAAAGAATCGGTTGTTGAGATGGATGCCGATTTAGCTGAAGTGGCGGCCAAGGCG
Source organism: Eubacterium limosum (assembly GCA_959020865.1). Lineage (GTDB taxonomy): Bacteria > Bacillota > Clostridia > Eubacteriales > Eubacteriaceae > Eubacterium > Eubacterium limosum_B. The sequence continues at coordinate 2,876 of CAUEUD010000103.1, forward strand.
GCATTGGAAACCGGTATTGAGCCTCTGGAGGCCATCAGTGAGGGCCTGTCTGCGGGCATGCAGGTCATGAGTGACATGTTTGACGAAGGTGAAGCGTTTGTACCACAGCTTTTAGTTGCGGCTGAAGCATTTGAAACCGCCGTTAATATTTTAACTGGCGGCCTGAGCGATGAGGAAAAGGCAGCGTCCAAGAGCGGTAAGGTTTTAATTCATACCGTTCAGGGCGATGTTCACGACATCGGGAAAAATATTGTCAAAACGATGTTTGAAGCCAACAATTTCCAGGTATACGACTTGGGCCGTGATGTGGCAGTGGAGGAAGTGGTTGAAAAGGCCAAAGAATATGCGGTTGACATTATTGCTGGTTCTGCGCTGATGACAACCACCATGCCGGCGCAGAAGGATATCCTGAGACTTCTAGAGGAAGAAGGCATCCGTGATGATTATATCGTTATGTACGGCGGAGCGCCAGTGTTCCCGGAATGGTGCACAAAGATCGGGGCAGATGGTTACGCCGATACCGCGGCTGGCGCTGTGGAAGTGGCAAAAGACCTGCTCGCTAAAAAAGCGTCTTAAAAATCTGATTTCAGATTTTTAAAGATATAAACAATTTTTGAGAAATTGATATTTAATTGAAAGGTGGTAAAGGTTAATGGGAGCAATTCCTAAAAGGGTAACCGTCTATGACGTCTATGACCGGGCCAAAACCGGCCAGAAAATGGCTGAAAATGACTGGGATTATAAAATGATACCGCAGACGGCCGCCAAGCTGAAGAAAAAGTATGGAATCAAAATGGACAAAACCAAAATGATTCCGGAGGATCCAGAGTTGATCGACAACCTGTTTAAGGCAGGCGTGGACATGCTGGAGGAATGCGGTGTCTACTGCATTGATACAGGGCGTGTGATCAAGTACACCCGCGATGAGATCATGACAGCCATCAAAAACGCGCCGAAAAGCGCGCGCTACGGGGAAGACAAGGACGCTGTCATGTTACAGCCAAGAAGCTATAAATCCAAGGAAGCACCGATTATCCAGGGAGGCCCTACAGGCGCCCCGTGCTCTGAAGATTTATTTATTCCGATTCATCAGTCCTATGCCCAGGAGCCGGTCGTAGACACCATTGTCGACGGTGTTCTTCAGACTATCAACGGTAAAGATCCACAGCCGGGCACGCCGTGGGAAGTTCTGGCCGTTAAATCCGAAGCCGTGTTCGTACGCGACGCTCAGATGAGAGCCGGACGCCCGGGCATGGGGTTGTAGGGCAACGAAACCTCTTTATCCCCCGCTGGCGTAATCTGTGCAGATTTCCCAGGCGGGATGCGGCCATCTGACAGCCATGAAGTTTCCCAGCTGAATGAGCTCAAAATCGACGTAGGTGCGTTGGTAGTTGCAGCTCATTACGCGACAGCAGGCGTAAACGTCATGGTGGAACAGATGCCGATTTTTGGTGGCTATGCCGGCGGTTTGGAAGAAACCACAATCGTCGATGTCGCCACCACTATCAACTCTTTTGTTATGATGCAGGCTACCTGGCATCTGGACGGTCCGGTGCATGTGCGCTGGGGGATCACCACAGCCCGTGAGGCGCTGGCCGTCGCAGGCCACGCGGCTATGGCCATCGAAGCCAACACAGATTTGATCCTCGGCAACCAGTACTACACGCTGGCTGGCCCGTGCACGGTCATGTGCCTGCTGGAAACAGCTGCACAGGCCATCACAGATACAGCCTCCGGCCGTGAGGTACTGTCCGGCGTCGCTGCTGCCAAAGGCGTTGCCACCGATACCTTCACGGGTATGGAAGCCCGCTTTATGGGCGAGGTGGCTCACGCTGTCGCAGGGATGGAAACCGCAAAGGTCAATGAAATTCTGGATAAGCTTGTGGCCATGTACGAAAAAGATTATAAAACAGCACCGCAGGGCCAGACTTTTGCAGAATGCTACGACACCAAAAAACTCCTGCCCAGCGACGAGTACCTGAAGGTATACGACGAAGCTGTTGAAATCATGAAAGGCCTGGGCCTTTCGTACTGGGATTAATTTATAATTGAGAATGGAGAATTAAAAGAACAAATCCGTAAAATGGATTTGAATATAATCAAATTTGCTTTTGGCAAATTTGTACAATAATTCTCCATTCTGCTTTCTCAATTCTTCATTGATTAATATGGAGGGTGAATCGTAGTGATTATGCGGACTCTAAATCCGTACAGCCGGGTGCGACTCCCGAACTCTCCGCCATTTTTTACATCAATTAATCTCAGTATAAATTGTACCGTCAGAACAGAGGAGATGGCGGGCTGCTGCCCGAAAGGTGTTTCCTCTGTTTTTTGTGTTTTCTGAAGGAGTCAGAATATGAAATGTTCCATTGTTTTTCAGCCGTGGGGAAAGCGCTGCCGCTGTGAAAAGGGCGCCACGGTGCTGGAGGCGGCGAGGGCCTCGGATGTGGGAATCGCAAGCTTCTGCGGCGGCCGCAGAAAGTGCGGCAAATGTAAAGTCAGGCTAGTACAGACCGATATTAAGGGCAGAGTCGCCGAAAACGACGTGGAGCTCTCACCCGTAACGGAGGCTGAGCGCGCCCTGCTTACAGAGGCTGAGCGGGCAGACGGCTTCCGGCTGGCCTGCTGCGCTAGAGTGCTTGGCGACGCTGTCCTTGCGGTGCCGCCCGAAAGCCAGGTGAAGGAGGCTGTGATTCTGGACCGCGGGGCTGGGAAGGCCATGCAGTTTCATCCCGCGGTGCGCTGTTACACCCTGACTCTTGAAAAGCCAGGCCTCGAGGATAACCGGGATGACCTAACTCGGATTCTTGACGGGCTTGCAGGGCAAAACCCCCGGCTCCGGGACCTCGCCATTGATTACAGCGTGATCAAAAAGCTCCCGACAGTTCTGCGCAGCGCCCGTTTCACTGTCACCGTGCTGGTCCTCGGCGATGCTGAAATCATCGCGGTGATGCCGGGGAAGGACTGCCCGGTTTACGGGATGGCCGTGGACATCGGGACCACCACAGTCGCGGCTTATCTCTGTGATTTAAAAACCGGCGGCTTTCTCGAAAAGGCCAGCGCGGTCAATCCGCAGATCAGCTACGGCGACGATGTGCTCTCCCGGATATCTTACTGCATGACGCGTGAAAATGGGCTTGAGACCCTGCAGAGCCAGCTGATGGCAACGCTCAACGCTCTGGCAGGGGAGATGACCGCCCGTCGTGGCCAGAAGGCCGGGAGGATCGCGGAGACTGTGCTGGTGTTCAATACAGTCATGGAGCATATCGCCCTCGGGATAACACCGGACGCCTTGGGGACTTCCCCCTTTATCTCAGGCGTTCGCAGAGGCCTGAACATTAAGGCCAGAGAACTCGGGCTTGAAATCATGGACAGCGGCAATGTCTACTGTCTGCCCTCGGAGGCGGGCTTTGTGGGCAGTGACAATACCGCTGTGCTGATCGCCCAGGAGCCCTACCAGCAGGATAAGGTGCAGCTGATCATCGACATCGGGACAAACGGCGAGCTCTGTCTGGGCAATGCCGAGGCGCTCTGGGTGACCTCCTGCGCCACCGGCCCAGCCTTCGAGGGCGCGCAGATAAAGTGGGGCATGCGGGCGTCGGAGGGGGCGGTGGAGCATGTGTCCATTGACCCTTGCACGCTGGAGCCCTCCCTGGAGATCATCAGGGAAGACATCTGGAGCACCGGCAGCCCTGTGGGAATCTGCGGCTCGGGCATCATCGACGCGGTGGCTCAAATGGCTGAGGTGGCTATCATCGACAGTGACGGAAATTTTGACAAAAGCCTCCGCCACAGGCGCGTCCGCACGGGGGAAGACGGAAAGCCGGAGTATGTTCTGGCTTTTCGGGAAGAGGGGCAGGACCTGGTCATCACCCAGAAAGATGTGCGGGCTGTCCAACTGGCAAAGGCGGCGCTCTACGCCGGCGCGAAGATCCTTCTTGAGGAAAGCCCCTTTGAGAAGATCGATGAGATCGTTCTGGCCGGGGCCTTCGGCAGCTATATCAACGTAAAAAATGCCCTGAGCCTCGGTCTTTTCCCGGACTGCCCCCTTAAAGATATAAAGGTGGTGGGAAATGCCGCGGGCGTGGGCGCGCGGATGGCGCTGCTGGATACAGGAAAGCGGCAGGAGGCGGAGGAAGTGTCGCGGCGCGTCCACTTTGTCGAGAGCGCGGCGGCCAAAAGCTTTTACTCGGCCTTTGGCGACGCCATGGGCATTCCCCACAAAAAAGATCTTTTCACCGCCAATCTGCCTGCCCGTTTTCCCTGCTACGGAAGGGATGAGCGACAGATTCCCGGTGAAGTCCGCGAAATGAAAATGGAGATTCACCGCAGCCGGGAAAAAATGCTCATGGCGGCGCGGCTTGTAAAGGAGGCGGAAAAGCTTCCGGCAGTCCGGCTGCCGCTGGATTTGACCACAGAGTCCCGGGCCTTTGGCGGTGTGGCAAAATGGAACGGGGCGCAGCTGGTCCCGGGAAAATATGTCTGCCGGAGCAGAGAAGATCTGGAAGCGCTGTGCCGCCGTACCCTGGAGGAGCAGGCTGTCCGCGAGATTCTCGAGTGCCTTCCGAGGCTGAGGGAGGATTCGGTCATTCTGGACGTCCAGGGCCCCTTCTCCATTCTGGCGTCGCTCATGGACACAGCAGTGCTTTTCAGACAGCTGAAGCCTGAGAGGGAAATAATCGGTCAGATACTGGAAAAGATGGTCTGGTTTCTGGTGGACTACATCATGATCGCTGTGGAGCGGGGCGTCAAGGTCATTTCCCTTGCCGATCCGGCAGGAGTCATGGAGATGACCGGCCCGGCGGTTTACAGAGCCTTCAGCGGGAAAGCGGTGCACCGGCTGTTCACAGAGCTCACACCATTTCTGGATAAGGCGGTGGTGCATCTCTGCGGAAAGGTGGCCGTGTCCATGAAAAAGGCCGGCTACCTGAGGTCTCATCCCCGGAGGCTTGCCCAGAGCGATTACCTTGAAAACCTGCTGGCTCTGGCAGGCGATCCGTCGGTCCGGTTTGTGGGCGGCGGCTGTATCAATGTCCGGAAGCGTTTGCCGCTCATCAACTGCTATGAAATAATGGAATAAACTCAGGAGATAAAAATGAACCAAGCACAGAATATTACCTTTACCCCGGCCCAGGCGGACCGCCTGCGGGAGCTGGGACAGGATTTTGACGAACCCCTCACCTTTGACACCGCAGCCCTGCGGGAGGCGGCTTATAAAAAATTTGAGCGGGAGCAGATCGCCCGAGGCAAGAGGCGGCTGGCGACCATGAAGGCCGAGAAAGGACGCCCCGCCCTCCCGCAGCTTCAAGAGGCACTGGCCCGGGCTTTGACCGCCGAGGGCTTTGTCCAGGTCATGACGCCCACCATCATCCCCCGGAAATTTCTGGAGCGAATGACCATCGACGACGCCCACGCCCTGCACTCACAGGTGTTCTGGGTAGATCACAACAAATGCCTGCGCCCCATGCTGGCCCCAAACCTGTATGAGGTGTCAAAGAATCTGCTGGGCATCTGGAAGACACCTGTCCGGATTTTTGAGATTGGCTCATGCTTCCGGAAAGAGTCCCAGGGCAGCCGCCATCTCAATGAGTTCACCATGCTCAACCTTGTGGAGTGGGGCACCCCCATGGATGAGCGGGATGAGCGGATACGGCAGCTGGCAGCAGTGGTGATGAAGGCCGCAGGCATTGAGGATTACAGCTTTGAACAGGAGGACTCCGTGGTCTATGGTGATACCATCGACGTGGTGCAGGGCGATGTGGAGCTTGGCTCAAGTTCCAAGGGCCCGCACGCGCTTGACTCGGCCTGGGGGATTATGGAGCCCTGGGTGGGCATTGGCTTTGGTCTGGAGAGGATGATCATGACAAGAGACAAAGCACCCAACATCCATTCCGTGGGGCGTAGCGTCTCTTATCTGGACGGCGTGCGGTTAAATATCAAGTGAGGAACTTATGAAAAAAACGAAAGAAATTTTAGATAAATCCTTGGAAGGGCGCAGGCTGGACCGCGACGAGGTGGTTTTGCTTTTAAATCAAAGGGAGCCAGAGGTGGTGAATGAAATTTTCACAGCGGCGCGGACGCTGCGGGGGCGCTATTTCGGAAATCACATTTTTGCTTACGGCTTTGTGTATTTTTCCACCTACTGCCGCAATGAGTGCAGCTTCTGCTTTTACAGAAAGAGCAACACCGAGCCGCCCCGCTACCGGAAGACTACAGAGGAGATCACCGCCCTGTCAAAGGCTCTGGCAGATTCCGGCGTGCATCTCATCGACCTGACCATGGGTGAGGACAATGCTTTTTTAAAGAAACCGCAGCGGCTCATAGAGGTGGTGGACAGGGTGAAGACTGCCACCGGCCTGCCGGTGATGATCTCGCCGGGCCAGGTGAGCGAGGCGACCATCGATGCCCTTAAAAAAGCAGGTGTTACCTGGTATGCCCTGTACCAGGAAACCTATGACCGAGCCCTGTATAAGAAAATGCGGCTCAAGCAGGACTACGACGCCCGAATGAACATTAAAAAATACGCCCGCTCCCGCGGGCTGCTGGTGGAGGAAGGCCTGCTGACCGGCATCGGCGACACGGTGGAGAGCCGGGCGGACGCAATGATGGCCATGGGAGACATCGGGGTGTCCCAGGTGCGGACCATGACCTTTGTGCCGCAGAGAGGCACGCCCCTCGAAAAGCGCCGCACCGGCGGCAGCGTCAATGAGCTGCTGAACATCAGCGTCATGCGTCTGCTCTACCCCGACAAGCTCATCCCCGCTTCGCTGGACGTGGAGGGGCTCGTGGGGCTGAAGGAACGGCTCATGGCCGGGGCCAATGTCATCACCTCGCTCATCCCGCCCAAAACCGGGCTGGCGGGCGTTTCCCAGAGCGAGCTGGACATTGACGACGGCAGCCGGTCCGTTGACGGGGTGCTGCCAGAGCTGGAAAAATGCGGGCTGCGCCTGGCGACAAGGGACGAATACCAGGCCTATATTGACCGGGAAATGGCGGTGTCCTGATGGTTGTTTTAATCATTGGAGGAAAGCTCCAGGGAACAGAAGCCGTTTATCTGGCAAAAAAAGCTGGGTATAGAACTTGGCTGGTGGACAAAAATGTCATGGCGCCGGCCTCGAAGCTGTGCGATAAGTTTTTCTGCATTGACGCCCTGGAGCGGCGGACCATGCTGAAGCTTTACAGAAACGCGGACATCGTGATCCCTGCTGTGGAAAACAAGGCGGTGCTGGAGGCCCTCGGCCGTTACAGCGCCGCGGCGGGGACGCCCTTGGTCTTTGACGCGCAGGCCTACGCCTTGTCCTCGTCCAAACGAAAGTCGGACCGGTTCTTTATGGAAAACAAAATCCCGGCGCCAAAGCCCTATCCCGGCTGCGCTTACCCGGTCATTGTCAAGCCCAGCGGCAGAAGCGGCAGCGAGGGCGTGGCAAAGCTCTACTCAGAAAAAGAGCTGGAAGCCTGCCCCTGTTATCTGAGCGGCGATTACGTCATTCAGGAATATCTGGAGGGGCGTTCCTTTTCAATTGAGGTCATCGGCCGCGGCTCAAGCTACAATATGCTCCAGGTGACAGAGATCATCGTGGACAGCCGCTACGACTGCAAGCAGGTGGTGGCGCCGGCCATGATCTCCGAAGAGATCGAGGCGTCCTTTTACCAGATCGCCTTAAATCTGGCCGAGGCCCTCAAAATAAACGGTATTTTTGATATCGAGGTTATTCTGGACAATGGGCAGCTCAAGGTGCTGGAAATCGACGCCCGGCTGCCAAGCCAGACACCCATCAGTGTTTATCACTCCACCGGCGTCAACATGGTCGGGCTGATGGCCGACGCTGCTCTGGGCCGGGTGAAGCCGGTGCAGGTCAGGGCGCGGCGGGTTTGCCTGCTGCAGCAGGTGACCGTGACCCCAGACGACGCCACAATCCTCGGCGAAAGGATTATGGCGGACGCCGGGCCGCTGAGTGTGATCAAGGGCTTCTTTGGCGCAGATGAAGCGCTGACAGATTACAGTGCGGAAAAAAACTGCTGGGAGGCAACCCTTATAATCACGGGAAAAACAGAAACGCATGCCCGTGCCCGGCTGGCACAGGTCATGGAAAATATCAGAAAAAGTACACGCGAAAGCGAATTGCAGGAGGCCATCGGATGACACGTTTAGCGGAATCAGATATCAATACCATCAGCCACAGCTTAGAGAGCTGCGATAAAATTCTAAAAAAACAGACAGGGAAAGGTCTTTTTGAGCTGGGCTGCTACGCGGCCGGCAGAGCGCTGGATTTCTCCAGACTGAAGGTGGCGGCTGTTCCCGTGACCACGGGAATCGGAATCATCAGCGGATTCTGTGACACCGTGGCGAGCATTCTCCGCTATCTCGGCGCAAAGGCCTATGTCACGGAGAAAAGCGATGTGGCGGGCATGGAGGAGGCCTGTTCCAGGAGGACGGATATTCTCTTCATGGCGGACGACGATGCCTTTGGGGCTTTCAATGTAAAAAAAGGAATCCACTCTGACAACGGCAGCGCCACGGGAAGGAGCTTTGCGGCGGCGCTGGAGCTCGCGGCCGGCATCTGCGGCGAGCCGGTGCTGGTGCTGGGCGCAGGGCCGGTAGGCCGCGCGGCGGTCCAGTATTTCCTGGAGAAAAAGGCCAGAGTCTTCATCTATGATTTGGATATCTACAGAGCCGGGCGGCTGAAAGAGGAATTTCCGGCAGTCATTATGCTGGATGAATGGCAGAATCGCACCTGGACCCGGATTCTGGACGCCACCACTGCCGGCCATTTTATTCCTCGGGCTGCCGTCAACGGCGAAACCGTCATCGCAGCTCCGGGCATGCCCCTGGGCGTGCCGCCAGAGACCGCCGGAAAATGCGCAAAGGTGATCCACAACACCCTGGAGCTGGGCGTGGCGGCTATGCTGTGCGAGGTCGTGTAGAGAGGAGCGCTATGGAAGAAATAAAAAATACAGCGGAAAAGAAAAATCCCAGCGATCGGGAAAAGCTGAAAAAGCGTTATATCCAGAAAAGCCAGAGTATCTACCGGACCGTCTCGAAGATTAAGCTATGGCCCGCGCGTTCCGGGGTGTTGCACAGCGTGAAGGCCATTGAGCGCAGGGGAAGCCTGACCACCATCACCACCTACTGCGGCGAGACCTTTACCGTCTGGGATTCCAAAAACAGCCGTAGCGCCCGGTGGCTCAGAAACCGCTGGTATAAAGAGCCCTGCCCCAGATGCGGCATACCGGACTGGA
>CAUEUD010000104.1 GCA_959020865.1 Eubacterium limosum
GCTGTTTTTCCCATATAATTGTAAGTAATAAACAGGGGAGGACAGCATCATGGAAATGCATGATTTTTATATTGGAAAGGCCTTTGACGCCTACGATTATTTTGGCGCGCAGCGGTTTGAAAAGAACGGACATGAGGGCTTTGTTTTCAGAGTATACGCGCCGGGTGCAGAGGCGGTGACGCTGATTGGCGAGTTCAACGGCTGGCAGGACACACCCATGAAGCCTTTTGGCACAGGAGGGGTCTACGAGTGCTTTGTCGAAAACGCCAGAGCCGGCATGCTCTACAAATACCGGATTCACCAGATGGACGGACGCGTGGTGGACCGGGCAGACCCCTATGGCTACGCCATGGAGCTGAGACCAAATTCCGCGTCGGTTTTAGTGGACTTGGACTATGCTTTTAAGGATGCGGCTTGGCTTCAAAAAAGGGCGGAACGTCCGCATTATAACGAGCCGATGAGCATTTATGAAATGCACTTTGGCTCCTGGCGGCGCAGGGCAGAGGAGGGCCCGGCGGGCTGGTACAGCTATGAGGAGCTGTGCGGGCAGCTTCTTGAATATGTACAGAAGCATGGCTTTACCCATGTGGAATTTCTGCCGCTGACAGAGTACCCCGCCGATGAGTCCTGGGGGTACCAGGTGTCGGGCTTTTACAGCGCGACCTCCCGCTATGGCGGACCGGCAGAGCTGCAGTATCTCATTGATACCTTCCACCAGGCGGGAATCGGTGTGATCCTGGATTTTGTACCAGTGCACTTTGCCATGAACGATTATGCCCTGACCCAGTTTGACGGGTCAGCCCTGTACGAGTATCCTGACGCGGATACAGGCTACAGCGAGTGGGGCTCCTATAATTTTAATTTTTATCGGGGAGAGGTGCGGAGCTTTCTTCAGTCGGCGGCGGCCTTCTGGATCGAGAAATATCATTTTGACGGCCTGCGGATGGACGCTATCAGCAACGCCCTGTACTGGCAGGGTGACGCCGCCCGCGGAGTCAATGAGGGGGCGGTAGAGTTTATCCAGGTCATGAATGAGGGTCTGGCAGAGCGCTATCCCGGCGTGCTGCGCATGGCAGAGGATTCTACTAATTTCTTAAAGGTGACAGCGCCGGTGAAATATGACGGGCTGGGCTTTGACTACAAGTGGGACATGGGGTGGATGAACGATACCCTGGATTTTATGAAGATTCATCCGGACGACCGCAAGGACCACATGGGCAGGCTGGCCTTTTCGATGCACTATTTCTACAATGAGCTCTATATGCTGCCCTTCTCCCACGATGAGGTGGTGCATGGGAAGGGAACCATTCTGGATAAAATGAATGGCAGCTATGAAGAAAAGTTTGAGCAGGCACGCCTGCTGTATCTCTATATGTTTACTCATCCCGGCAAAAAGTTGAACTTTATGGGAAACGAGCTGGGGCATTTCAGAGAGTGGGACGAGGCCCGCGAGCTGGACTGGGATCTGCTTAAGTACCCTGTTCATCAGGAATTCTTTGACTATTTTTCGGCCTTAAACCAGTTTTACAGGAGGTGCCCGGCACTCTATGAAAATGACTACCACAGCGGTTGTTTTTCTTTTGTCCCGGTTAAAACAAAAGAAACAGCTGTGCTGGCCTACCGGCGCGCCGCGGCTGAACAGGAGCTGCTGACAGTACTCAATTTTGCCGCAAAGCCCGTTGAGGAGCTGGTCCTAGAGCTGGCCGAACACGTAAAAATTAAAGAAATTTTCAGCACTGGTAATAATAGTGAAAGAAGCACCTATGAGTTAAAAACACAGAAGGGCGATTTGATGACCAAACCACATCACACTGAAAAAGTAAAAAAGACAAAAAGTGCAGATGTAAAGCCGGTGACAGAGCGTTCATATCCGTTGAAAATGGCACTGGAAGGCTTTGAGGGAATCGTTTTTGAGATTATAAAATAGAAAACAGCCAACAGGGGGAATAATTACTTCTGTTGGCTGTTTTTTTGGCTTGATAAAATAATAAACTATTATGTAATATAATAAAATCGTTGACAAAAAATAGAATGTCCTGTATGATGAGATATAAGCAGTCAAATAATTGAGAAATGATTATATTTTAACAAGAGAGTCGATGTGAAATACAGATTTTGGAGTATGGAAAAGAAAGCAGTCTCTGAGCAGGGACAGAATGAAGCTCAGGACAATCGCTTTGTAAAGCTTGTCAACAGCATTATCCGCTTTGCGGTGCAGAGAAAAGCCTCGGATATTCATTTTGAGGTGCTCAACCCGGAAAAAATGCGGGTGCGTATCCGTATCGACGGCGAGCTGGTCACAACCATGGAGGTTGCCAGAAAGGATTATCTTGGTATGATCAGCCGGATAAAGATTTTATCCGGGCTCGATATTTCAGAGAAACGAAGGCCGCAGGACGGGAGCTTCTGCTTCAAGACAGAGGGCAGGAAGATCGACCTGCGTGTGTCAGTGGTACCGACTGTTTACAGCGAGAAAGTGGTGCTTCGGATTCTGGACGCTCAGACCTTTTTGATTCCAGTGAGAGACCTTGGTCTTTCGTTCGAAAATGAGCAGAGAGTAAGGGGAATGCTCAATCAGGCCAACGGACTTCTGCTGGTGACCGGCCCGACAGGGTGTGGAAAGACAACGACGCTGTACAGTCTTATGAAGGAGAAAAACACAGAGGCACTCAACATTATCACGATTGAGGACCCGGTCGAATTTCACCTGGAGGGCATCAACCAGATACCCGTGAATGAGCGGATTGGCCTTGGATTCAGCGAAGGGCTGCGGGCTGTTTTGAGGCAGGACCCTAACGTTATCATGGTCGGTGAAATCCGGGATGAGGAGACTGCGGCCACCGCTGTGCGCGCGGCCATTACCGGGCATCTGGTCTTGTCGACCCTGCACACCAACGACGCGTTGTCAACCGTTACCCGCCTGTTGGACATGGGCGCAGCAGACTATCTGCTGTCCACGGCACTGCGGGGCGTTATTGCCCAGCGGCTTTTGAGAAAGCTGTGCCCGCACTGTCGGGAAGCCTATAAAATAACCGAAACGGAGCGTGGGCTCTTTGCCTTTGAAAAGGAACAGGTGCTGTACCGCGCGGCCGGCTGTGAAAAATGCCGGCACACCGGCTATCTGGGGAGAAAGGGGATTTTCGAGGTGCTGTGTCTTAACCAGAACCTGAGAGAGGCCATTCATTCCGGCGCTTCCTATGAGCAGTTCCTTGGTCTTGCGCGTGGCAGCGGGCTGGTTCAGTTTTCAGAGCTTGTCCGAAACGAAATTTTAAACGGTGTCACTGATGTGACAGAAGGGCTGAGGGTGATGAGTTATGGAAATGATGAAACCAGTATGGCTTAGAGCAGTGGCGTTTAAATCAGGGCGTGTAAGGATGCTCGGGCTTTTCTGCAGACAGATGGCGATTACGCTTTCAGCAGGGGTTTCGATCATTGACGCGCTGGAGCTGTCCGGGAAGGAGCATAAAAACAGCGGCTTCGGAGAAGCGGTCCTGCAGGTTAAGACACTGGTGAAGCAGGGGAACAGTTTCTCCGAAGCGCTGCGGCCGTTTCCAAAGATGTTTCCGGAGCTTATGGTTCAGATGGTGCGCTCAGGTGAGATGAGCGGCTGTATGGACCTGGTCATGGAAAATCTGGGGATTTACTATGAAGGGCAGGCTGACCTGAGGAGCAGAATCGCTCAGGCTTTCTTCTATCCGTCGCTGGTGATGGTGGTGGCTGTGGGGGTGGTGATGTACCTTATGGCAGGCGTTCTGCCGGCCTTTGTGGAAATATTTGAAAGCATGGAGGCAGAGCTGCCGCTGACCACCGAGATACTCATGGGGATCAGTACAGCGCTGATGTCCGGCGGTGGCTGGATACTGCTGGCAGTTTTACTGCTGCTGGCAGCGGGCCAGGCGGCGGTCAGACAAGAGGTCGGCGCGCTGGCAAGGGATCGCCTTTTGTTGCGGCTTCCGTGGGCCGGGCAGTTCACACGGCTGATGGAGGGCGTGCGCTTTGCGGATGCCATGGCCATTATGGTAAGCAGCGGTATTGATATGATCAGCGCGTTGGAAATCGCCGGTAAGGTTTTGGGAAACCGTGTCATGCGCCATAAAATAGGCGCTGTGCGGGAGGCCGTAAGGCGTGGGGCGGCTTTGTCCGACAGCCTGGCAGATGCAGGGCTCTTTGACCGGCGCTTTGTCCAGATGATCCGTATCGGCGAGAGTTCGGGAACCATGGAGCAGGTGCTTATAAAGGTTTCAGTCTATTATAACGACGAGATCAATCGGAAAATCAGGAAAATGACGGCACTGCTGGAACCGGTGGTACTGCTTGTGGTTGGCGGTCTGGTATTCTTTATCATGGCGTCGGTCATGCAGCCGGTATTTGAAATCTATTCGGGGTATTCCGAGTTGGTATGAATAAGGGGAAAATAATGAAAAATTTAAAAAAACAGATCACAGAAAAATACGGCTTCACCCTCATTGAGCTGATCATTGTGCTGGCGATACTGGGAATGCTGGCAGCGCTGGCCATTCCGCAGTTCACAACGGTACTGGATAATTCAGGCCTGAAAACAGACCAGGCCAACCTGGCGGTGGTCCAGACTGCTCTGGAGGTCTATAAGGCGGATAATGGCGGGAAGCCGCCGACACTGACACCTGGAGAGGGCGACAGCTTCGACCGGCTGGTCACAGCACTGAAGGGGGCCGGATACCTGAAAACAGACAAAATCGAAGAACGATCCGGCGGCAGTTTTACCTATGAAAACGGTGAGGTCGGGTTTACACCAAAATCGCCAGAGCCTTCTTCAGGTAGCTGACAGGAAAAATGGCCCATCAAGAAGGACACACTCTGATCGAGCTGATCATAACCCTGTCCATTCTGGGCTTTGCCCTGGCGGTGACCGCAGGGTTGGGGTATTCGGTGGCAGAGGGAAACGCGAAGCGGGCTGCCGGGGCAGAATATGAGCAGGTGCTCGACGCGGTTTTAAAAAGCCGCGACGCAGCCATGATGTCTGGCGATAAGTACGGCACATTGGTAAAGCTTTATGAAAATCATGTGGACATTATCGAGTTTGATCCAGACAAACGGGAGATAGTGGTTACACAGTCTGTGCGTCTCATGCAGTGCCGGATTACCTGGAACCTGGCCCAGGACGAGATTGTTTTCAGCGGAGCGGGCGTGGTCAACCGCGGCGGTACAGTCACCTTTTACCGCAATGACCGGCCGGAGAAATACCTGATTATACAGCCAGTCACAGGGAGGATTTATTTAAGTGATAAAAATGTCTGATACGCGCGGCTTCAGCCTGATTGAGGCAGTGGTGGCCATTGCAGTGCTCGGGGTGGGAATTGTGTCTGTTTTTACCATTTACCACACAGTGATCATCGGGCAAAAGGTTTCAGAGGGGATATTGGAGCAGAGCCTTAATGTCAACGGAATTGTCAACGAAATACGTACCGGAATTCCTGCCGGGAGGACAGAACAGGCCTTTGAGCAGGAGATCACAGCCATTGTCACAAAGCATCCGGGCTGGCAGGTTGAAGTGCGTCCCTCCGCCCGTCCTTCAGGGCTTTATGAGTTACAGCTGAGCTATGAGGCGGCCGGCAGAAAGAAAAAGGTTTTTTATGCGAAAGTGGTTTACCCATAGCAGGGAGGGTTATACGTTGGTCGAGGTGCTGACCGGGCTCTTTATCACGTCGATGGTGCTGGTGCTGCTTGTGACCTCGCTTCAATTCGGAGGGGAGGTAGCTGGAAAAATCACAGGTAAAATGATCCGCGGCCAGGAGAGCAGACGTGCCTGCCTGTTTTTGCAGAAGCAGCTCTCAAAATCCAGGGAGATTTTTGTGAAGGATGGCCGGGTGTATCTGCAGGATATGGAAAATCCGGATTATTATAATTTTTATACCATTGAGGCGTCCGGAACGGTCTACCGGAATAAGGTGGACAAAGTAAAGCTGGAACCCATCAAGACGGGCGGAAAAAGCCAGCTGATCCACAATGCTGTCCGTTTTGAGCTTAGGCTCGAGGAAAAAAACGCAGTGCGGCTGGTCATAGAATTTATAAAGGAAGAACCGGCAGTGGATGTCCGGTTTTATTATCCGAATGAGGTGTTGTTGAGATGAATCATAAAGGCTACGCGCTGCCCCTTGTACTTATCGTTCTGGCGCTGTTGTTTACGGTGGCAGCGGCGCTGCTGGGGCAGATCCGGAACCAGCTGGCCGCCAATCAGGATTACCGTGATTACCAGATCTGTATCCTGGTGGTGGAGAATGCCTTTGCCGAAGCAGAGGCCGAGCTCAATGCGGATTTTAATTACAGAGGGACAGGCGACTGGAGAAGCGAAGAAAACGGCGGACGCTACAATATTGAAGTGGCCCCGTTATCAGGGCAGGAACGGTCGGTGAGGGTAACCGCCCAGGTCAAAACCTATAAAAAGGTCTTTCAGGGAAAAGGAACCATCGACGAAAACACCCAAAAGCTCAGCAGTATGAGCTATTATATGGAGAAATAGTGCTGGATACACTGCGCAAAATCATCTATAATAGAAGTAACACGTATCCGTGAATCTAAAATGATTTAGAGGGAAGTAAAATGTTAAGTAAAAACCAGTTTGTTACCTGTATTCCGTTAGTATCGGATAATGAAGAGGACCTGTACCGCGAGATTGACGAGGCACTGGCCCAGAAGCCAGATTATCTGGAATGGCGCCGGGATTATTTTCTGGAAGACGATTATGAGCAGGAGCGGCGGATTTTAAGAAGAATCCGAAACCTGGGTGTAAGTCTTATTTATACCTTCCGCGATGTGAAGGAGGGTGGATTCCGGCATGTTTTAAATGAGGATCGCTGGAAGCACATTGCCAATGCGGCCAAGTCCAACGCAGTTACCTATATTGACGTTGAGCTCAACAGCAGCGAGGAATATTTTGAAGCGGTCAAACAGGTGGTGAAATCCACTCAGAGCCAGCTGATGATTTCTTTTCACGACTTTGCTAAAACCGGCTCCTACGATGAAATCATTTCTATTTTTGACAAAATGGAGGAAAAAGGAGCTGACGCCTTTAAACTTGCTCTGTACGCAAGGGATAAAATCGATTTTAAGACCGCTTCAGCGGCTGGCGGCACCTACAGCCTGAAAACAGACAAGCCCATGATCATGATCTCCATGGGCGAGAAGGGACGCCTGTCCAGAATTCTTCCGGAAGTGATGGGGGGCTGCCTGACCTTTGCCTCAGGTGTCAAGGCTACCGCGCCGGGACAGATTACGCTGGAAGACATTTTAAAATTGCGGGAGACCCTCGGCGTATAATATGGAAAAGAAGAACATTGCACTGATCGGTTATATGGGAACGGGCAAGACCACCATCGGTAAACGCCTGGCCAGTAGACTGGGCCTGTCCTTTGTGGATACCGACGCCTATATTGAAAAGCAGCAGGGAAAAAGTATCACCCGAATATTTGAGCAGGAGGGAGAGCCAGCCTTCAGAAGGATGGAGGAGACAGTGCTGGAGACTCTGGTGGAAGAAGAGAACCTCTTGATTTCGACCGGTGGCGGGATTGTCCTGAGTGAGCAGAACCGGAAGCTGCTAAAAGAGCGGAGCTTCCTGGTAACCCTGACCGCGTCGCCTGGAGCGATCTACAGCCGGGTACGGGGAAATACGGACCGCCCGCTGCTTCAGGAGGCAGATCCCTACCAGAAGATTGTGGATATGCTGGAAGCCAGGAAACCCTACTATGAGATCGGCGATATCATTATCCCAACGGATGAATTATCAGAGAAAATTTGTATTGAACGGATTGTAGAGGCATATCAAAAAAGTTGAAATTTATTTTGATTTTTGTTTGAATTTTAATTTAGAGTATGCTATTATATTAAGCGTACTCGCTGTGCGGGTATTCTTTATAATAGCATGCTTTATATGCCGAAGTGATGGAATTGGCATAAGCAGAGAACCCAAATCTGTGATTTGGTGTGAACCGCTTAGTCGGGGACGTTGCAGAGGCCGCTATTGAAGATAAAATTCAACTTTTATTTTATAAGCCGAAGTGATGGAATTGGCAGACGTGCTGGACTCAAAATCCAGTGGTAGCAATACCGTGCGGGTTCGACCCCCGCCTTCGGCACCACTTTGTCTATGACTTACAGATCTGTGATTTTTTGCGGGTCTGTTTTTTTATGGCCTGCCTTTACTGTGTTTCGGGATGGATCGCTCAGGTGCTGTAAGAACGATTGCACTTTTTTACCTGAGATGATATACTTTGAAGGAGAAAAGGGGATAAAGAATGAATATTAAGGTTGATTTAAATTTAAAACAGACACAAAAATTAGTGATGACAACCGAAATGAAGCAGGCGATCGAGATATTGCAGCTGACTTCCATGGAGCTAAACAACCTTATTGATAAGGAGCTTCTGGAAAACCCCATGCTGGAATTTAACGACAGTCCGATGGAATCCATGGAGGTTGTCAAAGACGATGCAGCTAAAAAAGAAGAAAGCAAGGATCAGATTGAGTGGGACGACTATTTCCAGAATATGCAGTCCACAGAATTCAGAAATACGCCGTCATCCACCTATGATCCCGACGATGAGTTTAATTTTGAGAAGTTTTCCTATTATGAAACCACACTCAACGAGTATCTGCTGCTCCAGTTTCACGTGCTTTCTGAAGATTTAACAGAAACAGAAAACCTGATCGGAGAATACCTGATCGACTGCATTGACGACAACGGCTATCTGCTCATTGATATGGACTATATCTGCGATATCCTGGGCGTAACGCAGGATGTTGTCGAAAAGCTCATCGGAATCATACAACAATTTGATCCCGCCGGGGTCGGTGCAAGGGACATCAAGGAATGTCTGCTGATCCAGCTGCGTCAGGAGGGCTACGACGATGAGGAATATGAAAATCTTGTCAACAATTATCTGACCGATCTGGCCGAAAACCAGTTCAAGCGGGTCAGCCAGGAAACAGGCATTTCCACCTCGGAACTGGCGGAGTTCAAAGAGCTGATAAAAACCCTGGAACCCAAGCCAGGACGCCAGTTCACCAATTTTGACGGTGTGAAGTACATTATTCCAGACGGCAGCATTGAGTGGATTGACAATGAGCTGGTGGTCCAGATCAATGATATTTCAGCCCCGCGGCTTCAGATCAACTCCTTTTATCAGGGAATGCTGAAGACACGGAATGAAAATGAAGATACCAAAAAATATATTGAGAAAAAGCTGGATTCAGCAGCCTTTCTCATTAAAAGCATCGAGCAGCGCCGGGATACGATTCGCAAGGTCATCGAGGCCATTGCCCACTACCAGGAAAATTTCTTCAGGGAAGGGGTAGAGGATCTTAAGCCGCTGACGCTCAAGGCCATTGCGGACATGATCGAAGTGCATGAATCCACGGTCAGCCGTGCCATCCGTGGAAAATATGTCCAGACACCAAAGGGGACCTTCTCGTTGAAGTTCTTTTTTAAACGGGGATTCTCCCAGGGAGCGGACGATGTATCATCAGAGGCCATCAAGCAGAAAATACAGTCCTTTGTGGACGCTGAGGATAAGCGTAAGCCGCTGAGCGACCAGAAAATCGTTGAAATGCTCAAGGAGCAGGGGGTTGATGTGGCCCGCAGGACCATCGCCAAATACCGGGAAGCACTCAATATACTTCCATCTTCGAAGCGCAAGCAGTTTCGATAAAGACATCACAAACCGGTTGTAGCGGATACAGCCGGTTTTTTTATATTTTAAATTTAACAATGTAAAAAAATGAATGTTTTATGGGCTGAATTAAGGATTTTTCAAGGCTTTCATTTTAATTTTTTTTTAACTTGAAATATCTTCAGAATTGGTATATAATAAATTTGTCCCAGCGGGAACAAAAATGAACAGACAAGTTTAAAGACGGAATGGAAGTGAAAAGTTGTCAAGCGAAAACATAAAAATCAGCAAAGAGTTAGTTGACCTGCAGCGTTTGGTTGTGCCGGAAATCGGCTCACTGATTGAGATGCGCTACAACATTCTGTCAACAATCAAAAGCGAAGAGCCGATCGGGAGACGAAATCTTGCTTTCGTTCTCGATATGAGTGAGCGCCAGGTGCGGAATGAAATTGATTTTCTCCAGGCCCAGAAGCTTGTCCAGGTAGAACGCCAGGGCGTTGTCCTGACAGAGCTTGGCCGCAAGATCATCATTCAACTCAAGCGTATGCTTTACACCTATAATGGTCTTGAGCAGCTTGAGCGTGAGCTGGAGGAAAAGCTGCATCTGAAAAAAGCCATTGTTTCCCCGGGCGACATGGATATGAACTATCAGGTTCTGAAATTCATGGGCCGTTCAGGCGCCCGCTATGTGTTGTCCATCATGAAATACAAGGACATCCTGGCATTGACTGGCGGCGCCAGCACCGCAGCCATTGCAGAGCAGATGAAGGAAGCCTTTTATCCGGATGTCTATGTGATTCCGGCAAGGGGCGGAATTGGCAAAAGCCACTCCACCCAGGCCAACAACGTCGTTGCTGAAATGGGGCTTAAGCTCCACGCGAATTATGAGCTGCTGCATTTACCCGATAACATCGACAACCGCCTTTTGGAAGCCCTGAAGGATTACCCGGAGATTAAACGGGTATTTAATAAAATGGATGACATTGACATTTTCGTCTTTGGCATCGGACGGGCAGATGTTCTGGCAGACTGGCGGAATATGAAGGAAAGCGAAAAGCAGGCCCTGCTCGACAAGGGCGCTGTGGGCGAAGCCTTCGGACATTATTTCGATATTGACGGAAACGTGGTTTCCCCGTCCAGTACCATCGGGATCAGCATTGAAAATTATAACCGTATCCAGCATGTGATTGCGATATCGGGCGGCGAGAGCAAAGCCGACGCCATTATAGGGGTCAGCCGCGTTAAGCCGAATATGGTGTTAATAACGGATGAAAGCGCTGCAAAAGAGATCATCCGTAAGTTAAATAAATAAGTATTATATTTTTAAGGAGGCAGATAAAATGTCTGTAAAAGTTGCAATTAATGGTTTTGGTAGAATTGGTCGTCTGGCATTCAGACAGATGTTTGGTGCTGAAGGTTATGAAGTAGTAGCTATCAACGACTTAACAAGCCCAAGAATGTTAGCTCATTTATTAAAATATGACTCAGCTCAGGGTACCTATGCTTTAGCTGATAAGGTAGAAGCTAAGGAAGATTCTATCGTTGTTGATGGTAAAGAAATCAAAATCTATGCAGAAGCAGATCCTGCAAAATTACCATGGGGCGAAATCGGTGTAGACGTTGTTCTGGAATGTACTGGTTTCTTCGCTTCTAAAGACAAAGCGATGGCTCATGTAAATGCAGGCGCCAAGAAAGTTGTTATCTCCGCACCGGCAGGCAACGATCTTCCGACCATCGTTTTCGGTGTTAATGAAGGAACATTAACGAAAGATGATCAGGTTATTTCTGCTGCATCTTGTACAACAAACTGCTTAGCTCCAATGGCGGATACCTTAAATAAATTAGCTAAGATCAGAAAAGGCTACATGACCACCGTTCACGCTTACACCGGCGACCAGATGACCTTAGACGGACCTCAGAGAAAAGGTGATTTAAGAAGAGCCCGTGCTGCAGCTGTAAACATCGTTCCAAACTCTACCGGTGCTGCTAAAGCAATCGGTCTGGTTATCCCAGAATTAAAGGGTGTTTTAGACGGTGGCGCACAGCGTGTTCCAGTTCCGACAGGTTCTTTAACACAGTTAGTTGCTGTTGTTGAAGGTGCTGTAACAGCTGAACAGGTTAACGAAGCAATGAAAAAAGCTGCTGACCAGTCCTTTGGTTACACTGAAGAAGAATTAGTATCTTCTGATATCATTGGTATTACCTATGGTTCTTTATTCGATGCTACTCAGACCACTGTTATGGACATGGGCAACAACGAAACCTTAGTAAAAGTTGTTTCCTGGTATGACAATGAAAACTCTTACACAAGCCAGATGGTAAGAACAA
>CAUEUD010000105.1 GCA_959020865.1 Eubacterium limosum
TTCGATTCAGAATCGCTCTGCGATTCTGCTCCTTAACTTTCCACTTTCAACTTTCCACTTTCAACTTGATGACCCTCCTGCCATGCCCTGAGCTTGCTATCGTGGCTTCTGTACATGCTGATAGCCCCGTTGATCGCGGCGCGCCGAAAGTAAAGGGGCACTTTCTCAAAGGGCAAGGGCGTTTCGGGCAGGGTGCCGTCTCTCTGTTTTATGGTCTGTAGCTCTAAATGGCGCAGTAAATTTTGGTTGGAGAGGCTGAGGGCTTCGGGCTGTTTTTCGAGCAGCTGGTAGTAGAAGGCCAGGACGTCATCGAACAGGGCCTGGGTTTCTTTAAACCAGTCTAAACGCTTGTAATTCAGCTGTATTTTGTACGTTGTGATGGCGTATCCGGCACTCATTTTTGACACCTCTGTTGTTCGCAGACTATTGATGGTCTGCGAACAGGTGCCCGGAAAAGCAGACCGCCATTGCGTTACAAAGAAACCTGACCATTTTTCTGACCAGATTAAAAAGTACCGATTATTGGCTTGAATTATAAAGAAAGCTCATAAAATCAAGGCTTTCAGCCGCTTAATTTGACCAGATTTTGACCATACCGGCCCCTTATAATATAGAAAAGAAAAAATCAATGAAAATCCTGTATATTGTGAAAAGATAGACATAAATTGACTTGAAAGAAAAATATTTAAATTTTTCAAAAAAACGGATGCTTTTTTCATTAGTTAATGTTATAATAGGTCACGCAGTGAAATTTAATAAATCAAAAAATCAAAAAAAGACTCGCAGACCATCAATAGTCTGCGAGTCTTTTCTTCTGCTTTTTTTCACCATTCGCGGCAAAATCAACCGCTCATTTTCAAAGCTTTAAACGCTAAAATTTCCATATTTTGCTGTTAGCTTTCCTCACGCGTCGTCCTCGCCGGAGACGGTGATTTTATAGCCTTTTTTGACGGGCTCGTCGTCATCATCGAGGGGCAGGCGGGCGGGCTTTTTGATCTCAACCAGGCTTTTCTGGCTGATCTGGCGCTTGACGGCCCGGTCGATGGCGGCGCAGGTGCCTTCAAAATCGGTGTCGATTTCCCGGTAAGTGTAGGCAACGCGTGTCAGGCCCAGATCGCGGAGGGCGTCGCCTTTCTTGCCGAGGGCGCCGTTTCTGCTGTCTCCAAACTGCCTGAATTTCTCCAGCTCCACCACCAGTCTGGCGGAGGGGCAGAAGAAAAGAAAGCCGTCAAAGCCTGGCAGGGCGCTGCGCTTAAAGGGCTCAGGGTAGCTTTTTAAATAGTCGTTCCATAGCTTCTTTTCCTGGGGTGAGGTCTGCTCCTCAAAATCCTTCAGCGTCGGTTTGTTTTTTTCTGTCTTTTCTCCATAAATCATGGGCATCCTCCTTTAAAAAACCGCCGCCTGTGCTGAGGTGACGGTTTCTGTTTTGGTTGTTTTGCTGTTATCGAATAAGCCCGCTGTAATCCTGACGGCTGTCAAGGATATACTCTACATATACTGTATCATCTTGAATTTGATAAAGAACAAGATACCACTTTTGAATGAACATTTTGTGATATTTATTCGGTGTAATATATAATTCCTCGACAAACGGAAAACGTTGCGGCATTTTTGTCAGGGAACGCATCTCGGTCATAATTTCTTTCTTTTTTGCTGCGGCTGCTTCTTTATTAACCTGCGCAATAAAGTGTACATGGGTTCCCAGCATTCTTTTTGCCCTATCGGAAACAATTACTTTGTATTTTTTATTCTCATCCATATACTATGCCTCTGCGATCACATCGTCGAGGTATGCATCCAGTTCTTCAAGCGTGCAGCCGCTTTTTCCATGCAGTCTGTCTTCCTCAACGGCCAGAAGCTCTTCTCTGAGTTTGAGCATTTTCTCTCTTCGGTTGTAGGTTTCTATATCCATTACCACCAGATCTCCCTCACCGTTTTTGGTAAGGAAAACGGGTTCTTCAGTTTTTCTGCATATATCAGCAATTTCATTATAGTTTTGGCGGATTGCCGCAGATGGGCGGATAATCATAGTGACATCTCCTTGTAATTTGTTTATATAGTAGTATTCTAACAATATTATACTTGTTTTATGCTACAGAGTCAACGCACTCAGAAAATCTTAAAAATAACCCCGCCTACTTTTAAATAGACAGGGTTAAAAGTTAAAATCAAATTATTATATGCACCTTAAAACAGATTTCTATTTTTCTTTCATTTCCAGCGCGGCCTGCGCAGCGGCTAAGCGGGCGATGGGCACGCGGTATGGTGAGCAGGAAACGTAGTTGAGTCCTGCGCGCTGGAAGAAGTGGATGGACTTGGGATCTCCGCCGTGTTCGCCGCAGACACCGATCTTGAGGTCTGGTTTTGTTGTACGGCCGAGTTTGACGCCCATTTCGACCAGCTTGCCAACGCCACCGACGTCAATGCTCTGGAATGGGTCGTTTGGCAGGATGCCTTTTTCTTTATATTCACCAATGAATTTGCCTGCGTCATCTCTGGAGAAGCCGTAGGTCATCTGGGTTAAGTCATTGGTACCAAAGGAGAAGAATTCTGCTTTTTCGGCAATTTCATCCGCGATCAGGGTTGCTCTTGGGATTTCCATCATGGTCCCTACTTTATAGTCAATGTCGGAGCCCTTTTCTGCCTTGATCTTTTCTGCGGTTTCTCTGACAACATTTTCGACGTAGTCCAGTTCTTCTTTCATGCCGATCAACGGAATCATGATTTCTGGGACGATGTTGTAGCCATCTTCTTTTTTCACTTCGATGGCAGCTTCCATAATGGCTCTTGTCTGCATCACGGCAATTTCTGGGAAGGTGACGGCAAGACGGCAGCCCCGGTGTCCGAGCATTGGGTTGAATTCTTCGAGGCCATGGATCGTGCTCATCATTTCATCCATGCTCATATCCATATCTCCCGCTAAAGCTTCGATATCTTCCGGTTCAGTTGGCAGGAATTCATGCAGTGGCGGGTCCAGCAGACGGACGGTTACCGGCAGGTCCTTCATGGCTTTGTAGATACCCATAAAGTCTTCCTTCTGCATTGGCAGCAGCTCGGCCAGATATTTTTCGCGCTGTTCTTTGGTCTTTGACAAGATCATACGGCGTACACTCGGGATTCTGTCTTCGTTGAAGAACATATGCTCTGTACGGCAGAGCCCAATCCCTTCTGCGCCAAAGCCTACCGCTACAGCGGCGTCTCTCGGTGTGTCGGCGTTTGTGCGCACGTTCATGGTTCTGCAGGAATCTGCCCATTCCATGAGCTGTCCAAAATGTCCGGAGAGCTCGGGTTCCTTTGTTCCGATGCTTCCCTTATAAACCTTACCGGCGGAGCCGTCTAAAGAGATATAATCGCCTTCGTAAATATATTCTGTACCGACTCGGAACTGCTTGGCGTCCTCATCGACCTTTGCGTCTTCACAGCCTGCAACACAGCACTTACCCATGCCGCGCGCGACAACCGCTGCGTGTGAGGTCATACCACCACGTGCGGTCAGGATACCATTGGCGGCGTACATGCCTTCAATATCTTCGGGAGAGGTTTCTTTTCTGACCAGGATCACTTCCTCGCCATTTTCTGCTGCGGCCTTTGCTTCTTCCGCTGTAAAATAAACCTTACCGGTGGCAGCGCCTGGGGAGGCGGGCAGGCCGCTGGCCAGAACGACGGCTTCCTTCAGGGCGACTTCGTCAAAGGTCGGGTGGAGCAGCTGGTCTAAGGATAACGGTTCAATGCGCATAACGGCTTCTTCTTTGGTGATGAGGCCTTCCTCAACCATTTCCACGGCGATTCTGAGCGCAGCCGGGGCGGTTCGTTTACCATTACGGGTCTGGAGCATGTACAGCTGGCCCTTTTCAACGGTAAATTCCATATCCTGCATGTCTTTATAATGTTTTTCAAGGAGCTCTGCGGTATCGTGGAACTGCTTGTAGACTAAAGGCATAATTTTCCGGAGTTCATCGATTTCACGAGGGGTACGGATACCTGCAACAACATCTTCGCCCTGGGCATTTACCAGGAATTCTCCGAAGAGCTTGTTTTCACCTGTTGCGGGGTTTCTTGTGAAGGCAACGCCGGTACCGGAGTCATCACCCATGTTGCCGAATACCATTGACTGCACGTTGACAGCTGTACCAATGTCATGGGGAATATCATTCATGTCACGATAGACAAAGGCGCGCGGGTTGTTCCAGGATCTGAATACTGCTTCAACAGCCATGAGCAGCTGTACGTTCGGGTCCTGTGGAAAAGGTTTACCTGTTTCGGCTAAAACAATTTCTTTATAGCGCCCTACAACTTCCTGCAGGTGACCGGTCGTGAGCTGTGTATCAATCTGGAAACCTTCGCGCTCTTTGATTTCATCCAGAACGCTTTCAAATTTGTTTTTGTCAATTTCCTGCACAACATCGCCGAACATCTGGATAAAACGACGGTAACTGTCATAGGCGAAACGTTCATTGGCTGTCTTCTCAGCCATACCAACAACGGTTTCATCATTAAGGCCAAGGTTTAAGATGGTGTCCATCATACCAGGCATTGAGATTCTTGCGCCGGAGCGTACTGATACCAGCAAAGGATTGTCTTTATTGCCAAATTTTTTCTTGGTGATCCCTTCCAGAACCGACATATGACTGTTGATCTGACCGATCATTTCATAGGTCAGCTTGTTTTCCTTCAGATACTCGATACACGCTTCGGTCGAAACGGTAAAGCCCTGTGGCACCGGCAGGCCGATTCGTGTCATTTCCGCCAGATTCGCGCCCTTTCCACCTAACAGGTTCCGCATGTCCGCATTGCCATCACTAAATAAATAAACCCATTTTTTATCCATATTGACTACCTCCTCATAATGGTTGCAAGTATGAAATTTGCAATTTCTTCAATTGCTTTGGATGTAACGTCGATAACCGTACATCCTAATTTATCAAAGAGCTCCTGAGCCTTTGCAAGCTCATATTCCACTCTTTTTAAACTGGCATAATTTGAATCTCCGGTAAGCTTCATGGTTTTCAAACGCTCTTCTCTGATGCTGACAAGCTTATTGGGATTTAAAATCAATCCAAATATCTTTTGATTGGATATTTCAAAAAGTTCTCTTGGCGGCTCCACCTCCGGCATAACCGGTATGTTGGCGACCTTGAAGTTATTGTTCGCCAGATAAACACTGATCGGCGTCTTGGAGGTTCTTGAAACCCCAAGCAGAATAATGTCTGCCTTGTTAAGATGGTCCATTCGTTTTCCGTCGTCATATTTGACGGCAAACTCGATGGCTTCCACCTTTTTAAAATAATCCTCGTCCAGCTTGCTTCTGTTAAAAGGGTCAAGATTCGGTTTAACGCCTGTTAAAATTCTCAGTTCATCCAGAAAGGGATCCAGCACATCGTAAACCGGCACCCGTTTTTCTTTTGCTCTTTCTTTAACACATTTTAATAGCTCCGGCGTGGTGATCGTACAGACGATCAGGGCGTTTCTGCCCTCCGCCTCGGCTAAAATCTGATCAATTTCTCTCTTTTCATGGACAAAGGAAAAAACCTTAACATCCTCAATGGAGTCCTCAAAGTGTCCTCTCCCCGCCTTTGCCAGCACTTCACCCGGCTCGCCAAGGGAATCGGAGACGACATACAGGGTTAAAGGCTTGTTGTCATTCATTCGTATCATCGTCTTTACCTAAATTCACAACATAACGTGTAATATTGGTGCGGGAAACCTTTCCGAGCAAGATTAAACGCAGGTTGTTCTTTTCATCCATTTCCTTTTTCACAATGGGCAGCGATTCGACTTCGTACTCCATGGTTTTAACCGCAGCGTCATAAACCGACTCGTGCTCCTCCAGATAGACTATATTGGGCATTCGGGTCATGATAATCGGGATCGGCAGGGTTTCAACATCCTTCCGGCCAATCATCGATTTGATGAAATCCTTACGTGAGACAATGCCGGACAGGTATTTGTCCTTCACCACATAGAGGGTTCCGGCGTCTTTCGTAAACATGGTGATTATTCCGTCATAAATGGTTGTGTCTTCCTCGACAGTGGTCGGCTCAGACTGAATGTCCATGACGCTGATGGTTTTAATGTAGCTGCCCATCACATGCAGCAGCGAGCGCCCCGTATAATTATACCCGACTTTTCGTTTTGCCTCCAGGATGCCCATCATGGTAAGCACCTTTAAATCAGGCCGGATCGTCGCTCTGTTGACGCCGAGCTGCTCTGCAATTTCAACACTTTTCACGGGCTCTCTGGCCTTAACAATTTCCACAATCTGATTTTGTCTTTCTGATAGCTCCATTAAACCACCTGCCATTCATGTAACTTTTATAATATAAAGTATAACACATATGGCCAAAAAGTAAATAACTAATCCTGATACTTTTCTGTCATTTCATCTTATTATTTTGTTAAAACTTTGTCAACCTTTTCACAAACTCGTAAAAAAATAATTTTTATAGTGTAATTGAATCCTTCAGCTTCTCAAAAACCTTGTCACCGATGCGGTCAACCTCCTTCAAATCTTCAAGGGATCTGAAAGCGCCGTTTTTCTCCCGGTAGTCGATGATACTCTTCCCGATGGCGTCGCCGATTCCCGGCAGGGTTTTCAAATCCTCCAGACTGGCTGTATTGATATTGACTCTTCCCGTTCCAGATGTACCAGACACACTGCCGGGGCCTGTCTCTGCGGTTTCGTCTTTGGTGTAAATGTGGATTTTATCCTCATCCTCCAGCACTGACGCGAGATTGACACTGTCGGTATCCGCGTTTTCTGTCAGGCCGCCCAGTTTTTCAATGGCGTCGATCAGTCTTGCTCCCTGGTCCAGCTTGATAACGCCTGGGTTATTGACAGCCCCGGTAATATGCACGTAGATCTCCGTGGCGTTTTCAGGGTTGTTTTCGGCATGGACAGCTTCTGTATCTGATGCCTTTAAGACTGCTTTCTGCCGGCTGTCCTCCTGAAAGAAGAGCCACAGAACAAAGATCACCAAAGCCGCTGCCATGGCGCCGACATAAATCCACTTTTTCAGGTTCTTAGGCTTTTCCATGGCGCTCAGATACTTTCCTCAGCCCAGCTGCCCTTTTTTCGCACCATAATGGCTTTAAAGCCGACTTTTTTCAGAAGCGCTAAAACGTCCTCATATGCATAGCGGATTCCCTCTGTCGTATGCGAATCGCCGTTTAAGGTGATGGGGATCTCTTTTTCCAGGATCTCCTCCATCAGCCAGCGTTCTGGATAAAGACAGCGGTCTCCATAGCGAATCATGCCGCCGGTATTTACCTCGATGATTGAGCCTGAAGCCTTGATCTTATCAAGACAGGCACCTGCGGCTTCCTGATACCAGGGCTCCTGGTCGTCAAAAAAACGGTTATCCGCATTGTTTTTCTTGATGATATCCATATGTCCGATAATATCGGGCTGAATCGTGAGGGCCATGTTTCCCAGAGCCTCATAATAACGCTGGATAAAGGCCGGAACCGAGCCGTCAAAGCAGTCTTTTATCCCCGCTTCAAAGATCTCGGGGGTGTGGTCAATATCTGCCATCAATCCATTTTTCATCTTTCCGATGGTGTGGATCGAACCGATAAAGAAATCCAGCTCAGGGATCAGCGCCTTTGAATCGCTGCTGATGTCCTCAGTGTCCAAGAAATAGTCGATTTCCATGCCCAGACTGATGTCGATGTGTTCCTGATACTTTTCTGCCAGAGTCCGGGCCTCGTCCATATAGCTGTGGACTGTTTCCTTTTTCATGGTCCAGTCGTTCTCATAGGGCAGGGGCGCGTGGCCTGTAAAGCCAATGCTTGTGAGCCCCTCCTGTACAGCTGCCTGGACCATTTCCTCCAATGAATTTTTGCCGTCACAATAGTTCGAATGAATATGATAATTTGAGTGTACCATAGCTCCTCCTTTAGAAGACATATCTGAAATGCGACATCTTTATTATTGTAGCATAAAAAGATGTATAAAAAAAAGCCCCTGAGGGCATTTTTTGAAATACATTACACCACTAAAGAATCTTATTCAGGAAGCTCTGTGTACGTTCTTCCTTCGGATTAAGAATAACCTCCTGGGGTGTTCCCTGTTCGCAGATCACACCTTCGTCCATGAAAATGACGCGGTCGGCCACTTCACGGGCAAACCCGATTTCGTGAGTTACGATCAGCATTGTCATGCCGTCATTGGCGAGTTCCTGCATGGTGGCAAGCACTTCCCCTACCAGCTCAGGGTCAAGGGCTGAGGTCGGTTCATCAAACAGCATGATCTTCGGGTTCATGGCCAGCGCTCTCGCAATGGCTACACGCTGCTGCTGACCGCCGGACAGGCGCACCGGGTATTCATCCCGCTTATCGGCAAGCCCAACCATGTCGAGCAGCTCCAGGGCCCGCTTTTCTGTCTCAGCCGAATCGGCCTTGCGCACAATTCTGGGGGCTATCGTAATATTATCTAAAACGGATAAGTGTGGGAAAAGGTTAAAGTTCTGGAATACCATCCCTAAATCACAGCAGAGATTCTGTAATTTTCCAGGATCAATTT
Organism: Eubacterium limosum; assembly: GCA_959020865.1. Taxonomy (GTDB): domain Bacteria; phylum Bacillota; class Clostridia; order Eubacteriales; family Eubacteriaceae; genus Eubacterium; species Eubacterium limosum_B. Next base: position 8,522 of record CAUEUD010000105.1, read on the forward strand.
TTTCCAGGTCCTTTCCGTTTTTCCGTTTTTCCATCAGCTCGTCTTCAATATAGATTTCGCCTTCTGTGATGCGTTCCAGGCGGTTAAGGCAGCGCAGCATTGTACTTTTGCCGGAGCCACTTGGCCCGATGATACAGACCACTTCACCGGATGCTACTTCAAAATCGATTCCCTTTAAAACCTCAAGGGCGCCGAAAGATTTTTTTACATTGACTAATTTTACCATACTCATTGTTGTTACCACCTATCTCTTTTCATATGCGCCAAGCTTATTTTCCAATTTGTCGAATACCACCTGAAGGATGGTTGTCAGGAAAAGATAAATGACGGCCGCATAGATATAGTAGACCCAACTGCCTGTGGCACTGGCCATTGTTTTGACTGTCCTAAGCAAATCAAACAATGCGATCGTGGAAACAAGTGAGGTATCCTTTAAAAGCATGATCAGTTCGTTACCCACCGGGGCTACCAGACGTTTAAAGGTCTGGGGAATAATGATCTTACCCATCGCCTGCTTATAGCTCATTCCCAAGGCTTTGGCTGCTTCCATTTGTCCATGGTCAATGGATTCGATGGCTGCACGGATAATTTCTGCCAGGTAAGCTGTGGAGTTCAGGGAAAATGTAATGAACGCACAGATCATCGGATCAATTTCAAAGGTCGCGCCGGTCATATCCAGATAAACAATCGGTACCGCATAAAAGATAATGAATAATTGCAGTAAGAGTGGTGTTCCTCTGAAGAACCAGATATAGAACCATGAGAGTCCATTGAAAATCTTATTCTTTGAGATTCGTCCCAGGGCTATAACCACCCCAAAAATTGCACCGAAGATAATCGCGACAATCGCAATCTCAAGGGTAACAATCGTTCCGTCAAAAATCGCCCACAACTGGGTTTGGTTTAACAAATTAATCGCTCCTTCTTAAGTAATAAGTCCGGCAAAGTGGTTTGCCGAACTTACGACCGTTTTTTTCTATGGATTATTCAATGACTTTGATTTCGGAGTTGATATTATTTGTCATATCTTCTCCAAACCATTTCATAGAAATCTCTGTCATTGTACCATTTTCTTGTAATTTTTTCAATGTTTCATTTAATTTTTCGGTAAATGCATCTTCACCTTTACGTACAGTAACCGCAATTGGTTCATTGGTTAAAACTTCAGATGTTACTTCAAACAGCTCTGGCTTCTGGGCCACATAGTACATGGCAACGCCAACATCCGTCATAACATTATCAATCTGCTTTCCTTCAAGAGCGGCGAAAGCGTCTAACATACCGTCATACTGTTTGATTTCCACATTTGTTCCAGTCTGTTCCTTCAGCTTCTGGGCGCCGTTATCAGCGGTTGTGGCCAGCTGTACGCCGACTGTTTTACCAGCGAGCTCTTCAAAGGTTTTTACAGGCGCGGCATCCTTGCGGGATACGATGACAATACCGTTGGATACGTAAGGATTTGTCTGATTGAAACCTTCCTGTCGTTCCGGTGTGATACTGGTACTGGAGATAATAGCGTCATACTGTTTTGCGTTTAAGCCGTTGAAGATACCATCCCAGGCCACGGTTGTAAAGTCAACCTTTACACCAAGGTCTTCGCCGATCGCCTTTGCGAGATCCACGTCAAATCCAACCAGGTTGTTCTGATCATCCCTGAATTCCATTGGAAGATAGGTATCATCAACAGCAACGGATAAGGTACCGTCTGCAATCGGATCGTCATTTGAGGCGGAGTCGCCTTTACCGTTACCACTACAACCAGCCAATGTCACGGAGAACACCAGCATAAATGCCAAAGACAACACCAAAAATTTCTTTTTCATCATTTCCTCCTTTTATATACGAAAATTGATTAAAAGCATTATATCGCATATTGTATACATACACAAGTATTTTTTATAAAAATTACTTGTTTTTTCATTTTTCTGCATGTTTATACAATAATTCATGCGGTAGATTGGGTTTGTCAGGAGAATGTTTGTATAAAAATACCAATAATGTTGAGGCTGCCCGTAATATTGCCGATGGCGCAGCCGACATTGGTCAAAATAACCACCAGCAGTATTTTTGTCACCTTATTATGCCAGAGGCCCTTTAGCGAACCCAGATCCTTTGGCAGAGATTCAAAATCCTCCACCTTGGGCTTTCTAAAATGAGCCTCCGTGATACCGGAAAACCATCCGGCGGCCAAAACGGGACTTAAAGCGGAAATCGGAGCCGCAACAATGGCGGTAAGGATCGAAAGGATATGCCCTCCTGCCAGAAGCGCGCCGACACCGGCCAGCGACGTAGTCCACAAAAGCCAGTTGCGTGTTTGCTCCCAGCCCGACCCGGGGTTGACCGTAAAAGTGGCCAATACCAGAAGCACTAATAAAATCGGGATAGACCAGCCGATGATCTTACCAACCTTTGACTTAGGCGGTAAAGACTCAAGCTCTTTAACATCCTGTTCTTTGTAGAGCTCTTCCCTGATCCCGGGGACATGTGCCGCGCCCAGAACCGCGACGACCTTTTTACCCGGAGCGTTTTTAATCTTGTACGCCAGGTACTGGTCCCGCTCGTCAACCAGATATTTTTTTACACCCTTGAAGGAATTTCCAAGTTCGGACAACGCTGCTGACAGCATGTCCTCTGTTTTCAATTCCTCAAGCTCTTCTTCGGTAATCTCTTCGTCATCAATGATACTCATGATGATGGTGGTCAGCAGCTTCATCTTTTCCCAGAGGCTGCAGCCCTTCCAGATACGGTTAAAGGTAACCTGGATACTGCGGTCTGCCAGCACCAGCCGGGCCCCGCATTTTTCAGCGGATTCAATCCCCTGCATCATCTCCTGGCCAGAGCGGATATCAAACTGCTCGGCCAGTTTTCTCTGATAATTAGACAAGATAATATTGGCGAATAAAAAGCCTGCCCTGCCATCTTTTATTACTTTTACAATGTCTGTATCTGCCCACTGCTCCTTTTGGTTCATGGACTCATACCTGCCGGCATCCAGTTCGATACAGACAGAGTCGGGACACTCGGTCTCGATGAGGTCCTTTACCTCAGATACGCTTGTGGGGGATACGTGCGCCGTGCCAATCAAAATGATCTCTTTGTCATTTACCTGCAGACGCGTTATATTTTCTGATTCCAATCGTGTACCACTCCCTAACAAAGCATCAGATCGATAAACTCATCGTCTGTCATGCCATTGATGTAATCTGACAGATCATTATTCTGCAGCAGGCGGCGCAAAACACTTTCTTCTAGCTTTGAGCCAATCAGCTGTTCTTCAAGTTTTGTGATATCTCCATTGCCAAAGAAATCACCA
>CAUEUD010000106.1 GCA_959020865.1 Eubacterium limosum
CGTGGGATTTGCCCCGAGCACCACAGTCGTGCCCTCGCACGGCTGTGAAGCGATGACCTCCGCGCTTTTTTTCAGAATGATCTGGGAAATGGAGGATATGAACACCGAAACCAGAAACAGGATGGTATAAAAAAGCATATTATTCATCGTCACTCACCACCAGATAAATGCCCGCGATAATGATAACAGACCCGACTACCATGGAAACCCGAAGCGTCTCACCAAAAAAGAGCATTCCCCAGACAATGCCCCAGATGATCACCACCGCTTTGTTCGCAAAGGCCACTGTCAGCGGCATCCGCTTAAGCACCTGCTGCCACAGCAGCGCGTAAACCGCCAGTATCACCAGCACCAGGCCATAATAAATGAAAAACTGAAATGACAGAAACGCCTGAGCCGCGGCCGCCTTTGAGCAAACCGAGGAGAAGGAGTAGACCAGCAGGAGGACGTGGAGAAAAACAAAATCCTTAATGCGTATCTTTTCCATTTTTTCCGTCCTCAATATTCAGTGTGTTCCGCACCACATACTGCGGCGCGTTGTTCTGGCTGATATAAATACGGCCGATGTACTCGCCCACAAGCCCCAGCATCACCATAATCATACCGCCCAGAAAAACCGTGGCTGCCATCAGCGACGCCCAGCCGGTAACCTCACTGGGTTCTACAAACTGTCTGATAATGGTCACCACCCCGTAGACAAAACCCACCATCGCGATCAAAAAACCTAAAATCGTGGCGATTCGGAGGGGCTTGACTGAAAAGGCTGTGAAGCCGTCCAGCCAGAGTGAAAAAAGCTTGCCGATGGTGTAGCCGGATTCCCCGGCCTCGCGCTCCCTGTGGGGAATCTCAACAGCGCTCACCCGCTTGGTAACACGCATGAGCAGCCCGTCAATATAAGGGAAAGGCTTGTCATACCGCAGCACCTCGTCGATGACAAAGCGTCTGGCGCAAAAATAACTGGTAAAAACCAGATGTCTGGGCTTGCCGATCAGCGCGTCTGCCATCATATCATTGACTCTGGAGCCAAAATTCCGAAAAGCGCTGTGCTTTTTTTCCGGATATTTGGCGTAGACCACATCGTCGCCCTCGTGCACACGGTCCACCAGCTTATAGAATTCCCTGGGATCAGTCTGGCCGTCGTCATCCAGGTTGATGACCAGGTCGCCGGTCACATAGTGATAGCCTGCCATAATGGCTGACGCCTGCCCAAAATTCCGGGCCAGGTTAACGACCCGCACCCTTGGGTTTGTGTCTGCCAGGCGCATTAACACCTCATAGGTATTGTCCGGCGAGCAGTCATTGACCAGAATAACCTCATAATCATAGCCAGGACGCTGCCTGACAGTCTCATCAATATCCCGCACCACAGCCTCTATGGTATCCTCTGAACGGTAGCAGGGAATGACAAAAGATATTTTTTCGCTAATCGACATCCGCCCCCATCCTTTCCTTTTCAAAAATATAAAAGCCGTAGCGGCTGGAGCTGTCTGTAACCGGATGATCGTCCAGCTTTTCCGGCAGAGAGGTACACACAATCCGATCCTCTGCCGCCTCTTTCATGGCCTCGTAGCCTGCCAGATCCTCCGGCCCGAAAATAAAACGGATTTCGACCGGGGAGGGCTCGTGGATAATTGAAAAATCCGGCACCTTCCCGCAGGCAATGTCAATGACCATGCCCACAAAGTCATAGCCGGTTGACAATGGCACCAGATGTGAGCCAATACAGTCTCCTCCCATCCGTCCGCCAATCTCCACAATGCGGATAACTCCGTTTTTCTGGATAATGATTTCTGAATGGGACGCGCCGAATCTTATTTGAAGGGTGTCCAGAGCTTTCTTGACAATGGTGATGATCTGGTTTCGCAGGGCGGGTGTGACCTCGGCTGGCTGTAAATGGCCCTTTTCAATAAAATTAGGCGCGCCGGTGGTTCTTTTTTCCGTCAGCGCAAGAAAAACATGTATCCCCTCATAGGAGATACACTCCACGCTGTACTCCTTGCCCTCCACAAATTCCTCAATCATCACCTTTTTTTCAAAGGAATCCTCAAGGGCTTTGCGAATGGCGGCTTCCAGTCCATCCGGGCCTTCAATCTTCGTAACCCCCCGGCTTCCGGACCGGTCCGTGGGTTTTACAATCAGCGGATACTTAAGCGCCACATCCTGCGGGCGGGTGGCCGCATCCCCCTCCATAAATCCGGGGATCGGGTCATCCGCAGCTTTAAAGGCACAGCGCATGGCATATTTATTGGTGCTGAGCTCGGCGGACGCCATGGAATTCCCCCGGAGTCCCAGCGTTTCAGCCACATAGCTGACCGTCAGGGACGCCAGGTCCGAGCCGATGGAGCAGATCCCCGCAATCCCCTCGGCTCTGCAGATTTCCAGAATCTTTTCTTTATCGACAATGCTGACAGGGTAAAAGACATCGGCTGTTTCCTCGCCGATGTCGCCTGCCTCCCAGGCAAAGACATGAGTCTCATAGCCCTTTTCCTTTGCCCTCAGAATCAACGGATTCTGAAATTCGCTGGCTCCGATTATTGCAATTTTCTCCTTCATCGATCCATTCTCCTTCACGTTCACACCCGATAAAAGTCTTCGATGGCACGGACCACCCGGTTCTGGTCTTCCCTTGACAGCCCATAGTACATCGGCAGCCGCACGATCCGTTCACTTTCCCTGGTCGTATAGCGGTCCTCGCCGCTGAAACGGCCAACCTTCCGGCCTTCGGGCGCGGTGTGCAGCGGAATATAATGAAAGATCGCCTGGACGCCGGCTTCCTTCATATGGGCCATGAGCGCGGTTCTCTCCTCAAGATCCCTGGCCTTGATATAAAACATGTGGGCGTTGTGCGTGCATTCCTCAGGAATAAAGGGCAGCTCAATCCGTTCTCTCCAGGCAAGGGGCAGGAGCGCATCATGGTAATAATTCCAGCTGGCCAGCCGGTCGTTGTTGATTTCATCCGCGTGCTCCAGCTGTGCCCACAGATAGGCGGCGTTCATATCGCTCGGAAGATAGGATGAACCATGGTTCACCCAGGTGTATTTGTCAATCTCACCCCGGAAAAAACGGCTTCGGTTGGTCCCCTTTTCCCGGATGATTTCAGCCTCTTCCTTGTATTTCAAATCATTGATCACAATGGCGCCGCCCTCGCCCATGCTGTAGTTTTTGGTTTCATGAAAGCTGAAGCAGCCAAAATCGCCGAGGGTGCCGAGGGCCTTTCCTTTGTAAAAGGCCATCACTCCCTGGGCAGCGTCCTCTACCACCTTGAGGCCATGGGCAGCTGCGATACTGTTTATGGTATCCATCTCGCAGGAAACGCCGGCATAATGCACCGGGACAATGGCGCGGGTTTTTGGGGTGATCGCAGCTTCAATCTGTTTTTCATCAATATTCAGGGTATCCGGCCGGATATCCACAAAAACAATGCGCGCCCCCCGCAGAACAAAGGCATCGGCGGTGGACACAAAGGTATAGGCAGGCATGATGATCTCGTCGCCCGGCTGTATCTGCAAGAGCAGTGCTGCCATCTCTAGGGCATGGGTACAGGAGGTTGTCAGCAGCACCTCCGGCGCGCTGCAGTTTTTTTCCAGCCAGGCCTTGCATCTGGCCGTAAAGGCGCCGTCTCCGCTGATCTGCTTATTGTCGATTGCCTCCTTAATATATTTGAACTCATCCCCCATAAAGGGCGGTTTATTAAATGTAATCATATTGTCGCCTCGTTCGTTTATTTCTCACGCTACCTATTATACGTCATATAAAAAGACGGGTCAAATTCAACACAAAAAAAGATCCGAAATTCAGATCTTTTTAATTATTTCCTTAAACTATGCCGTCTCTGTTTCATCATAGGCGTTAAGCGCCACCTCTAAGGCATCCAGAACTGCAAGCCCTACTGCCGGCAGTCCTACCAGCACAGCGTCCCTGACTTCGTCTCTGCTTGCACCTACCTGCTTTGCCATCATCACATGAAAAGCCAGGCCGCCTGTCATTTGCGCTGCCGCCAGCGCGGAGATATAGGCCAGAGCATGGGTCTTTTTATCCAACGCGCTGCTTTGGGCCATTGTCTGAACGAGCTGTGAATAGGCCTTGCCTACCTCACCTGATTCTTCCATAAACATCTGAAATCCTTTGGTTACCTTCATCATATCACTCCTTTTTTAGTATTAAGATCATTTTACGCTGGTTTTCTTTAGTTTATCCCACACCTTTTAAAAACATGCCTTCCCTTTTGGGCTACTCCCAGAGGGCAAAATGTGCTAAAATAAAAATAAAAAAGGAAAAAGCTGTGTTTGAAATCTGTAATCTGAAATTCAAAAATATTCTGGATATTGAGGCTCTGACCATTGACCGTCCCATCACCTGTATCGTCGGCTCCTCGGGCAGCGGAAAAACCACACTGCTCAAGCATTTAAACAAGCTGTATACCCCCGACAGCGGCACCATTATCTACAACGGCAGTGATCTTGCCGATATCCCGGCTGTGTCCCTGCGCCGCGAGGTGGTCATGCTCGGGCAGACCCCTGTAATTTACAGCGGTGACCTGGAAGAAAATTTACAGATCGGCCTCCGTTTTTCTGAGAAGCTGCCCGCGTCCAGGGACCGCCTGCTAAACGCCCTCGAGCAGGTAAAGCTGGATAAGCCCCTGGATGATCCCTGTCTCAGTCTTTCGGGCGGTGAAAAGCAGCGCCTCTGCCTGGCACGCGTCATGCTCATGGATGCGGAAGTCTATCTGCTTGACGAGCCCTCGGCAGCGCTGGATAAGGAAACGGAACATTTTATCATCACCAATCTGGCCGATTTTGTGACGCGCGAAAAGAAAGCGCTCATCATGGTCACCCACTCCGAGGAGGTCTCCGGCCTTTATTCCGAGGGAACCATCCGCATCGAAAACGGCCGGACAGGAGGCTACACCCATGAATAACAGCACGGTTATGGACCTTTCCATTTTTAATCTCGCCATCGCCTACATCTTTGTGCTCCTGCTGCTGGTCATCTTTAAGGCAAGGGGCATCAAACGTGAAAAGATGATCCTCATCGCCACCACCCGCATGACCCTCCAGCTCACGGTGATGGGCTATATTTTAATGTATGTTTTTGAAAATCCCAGCTGGTGGCTGACGCTGCTCATGCTCTCTGTCATGGTTGGGTTCGCCATTTTCAACGCTTTAAAACGTGTGAAAACACCCATGAACAAAAAGCTCAGGCAGCTCATCGCCGTATCGATGGTGGCAGGCTATGGCGTCACTGCAATTATTTTCATGCTGGCGGTGCTGCATGTTACCCCCTGGTTTAACCCTCAGTACATTATTCCCATCTCAGGCATGATTGTCGGCAATGCCATGACAGGTATCGCCCTGGGGGCCAACAAGCTGTGCAGCGCCATGCTTGAAAGGCACGACCAGATCGAAAGCGCCCTCATGCTGGGCGCCACCCCCAAGGCCGCGACCCGGGATATCGTCAACGACGCCTTTGACAGTGCCATTCTCCCCACCATGAACAATATGCTTACCATGGGCATTGTCTCCCTGCCGGGCATGATGACCGGGCAGATCCTTTCCGGGACCTTTCCCCTGACTGCCATCAAATACCAGATCGGCATTATGCTGGCTATTCTGGGCTGCACAGCCATCACCGTGGTTCTGTTTGTCACTCTGGGTTATAAAACCTTTTTTACCAAAGATGCCCAGTTTATCAGCAGCCAGCAGTAGCCGCTCCCTTTAATCTTCTGCCAGCTTACCCGCCGCAGCCTGTCTTTAGCTGCGGCTTTTTTACTTTAGAAAAATGAAAACTTTTGAAAACTCCTTGACATTTAAGCATTCTTTGATAGAATTATAAATGCTATTAGTTTTAAGTTAAAGTTATTTTAAATTTCAAATGAAAAACAGAGAGGAATTATCCATGTCCATAAAAATTATTACTGACTCAACTTCCGATATCTCACAGGAGGAGGCTAAAAAGCTGGATGTCTCCATTGTCCCGCTTAAGGTTATCGTAGGCGATAACCAATACGATGAAGGGGTAGATATCAGCATTGAGGAATTTTATCCGATCCTTGAGAGCTCAAAAATGCTGCCAACCACCTCACAGCCAACCCCCACGCAGTTCCTCCCCTATTTTGAGGAAGCTAAAAAGGCCGGCGACGATGTCATTGTCCTGCTGCTGTCCAGCAAAATCAGCGGAACGGTTCAGAGCGCAACCCTGGCCAAAAACATGGCGGAGTACGACCGCATTCACATCATCGACACCTTAAACGCCAGCATGGGCCTGCGCCTGCTGGTTGAATATGCCGTCAACATGCGGGCTGAGGGTAAAACAGCTGATGAGATCGTCTCTGTCCTCGACGAAGCCCGCCACCGCCTGGTGCTGCTGGCCATGGTTGATACCCTGGAATACCTGCAAAAGGGCGGACGCCTTGGCAAGGGCGCGGCCACCATGGGTTCCCTGCTGCGGATCAAGCCCATCGTTACCCTGAACCAGGGCAGTCTCGAAATGCTGGCAAAGGCCCGCGGCTTAAAAAACGGCAATAAAATCCTTTCTGAGCAGATTGCCAAGGCTCAGGGGCTTGACCCTAACGTGCCCGTCTATCTTGGTTATACCCGGGATAAGGAGCAGGTCATGGACTTTAAAGCCCAGGCCGTCCGCGACCACCATCTGGACAAAATCGAAATGCACCCGGTAGGCTGTGTCATCGGAACGCACACCGGCCCCGGGGCGGTCATCCTTGTCTTTTTAAAGGCGAAATAAGCCTGTAAAACAAAAATACACAGCCGAATTTTTTGATTTGGCTGTGTATTTTTTATTATCTAACTGGCTAAAATCGGTCTTAAAAGCAATCCAAACTGCTCCTCGATCCGCGGGCCCGGAAAGTTTAGCAGGGGCAATGACAGCTGCATGCTGTTGATAAAAAGGGCCAGATGCCTGGCAAAGGCCGCGGTGTCGGGCAAAACAAACTCGCCCTTTCGAACCCCATACTCCAAAATTTCCCGCAGCATTTCGGAGATACCGTCAAACTGCCACTGAAAGATCACCCGGTCGTCGGGGTTTTCCAGAAAGAACTCATAAGCAGCGTTGGATAAGGTGGTTCTCTCCTGCTCAAAGGCACATTTCTGCCGCTTCATATAGGAAAAAAGAATGTCTCTGGCAGACATTTCCTCCCAAATCGCCACCTCTACACGCTCCAGCTCCTCTTTGGCGTCACGCTGGAACAACGCCAGAAAAATCTCCCGGGTCGATCCGTAATAGCGGTATAGTCCACCCCGGCTGATGTCACAGGCCTCCACGATGTCCTTCATGGTAACAGCAGCAAAACCCTTCTGGATAAAAACATCCCGCGCCTTGTCTAAAATATAATTCCGCTTCATATCAGCCTTCAGTGTACTCATAAAACCTCCAAAACGACATACGTGTCGCTTTTAATTATAAGTTTTATCACTGTGTTCGTCAAGTAAAGCAAGCGTAGATTTTTGTCAGGCTTCAGCAAAAGTTTTTCACCTGTTTAAATCCGGCACATCTTTTTTGGGCTTATTTAATGACTGGTTCTACCGGAACACCCATCCTGCGGCAATAGTCTACTGTAATATCGTATTGTATGCGGATAAGCGCACACAGGCTTTTTTCCAGAACCTCCTCATTCTCCTCAAGGTAAGCGTTGAGCGCCTTTTCATAGTTTTCCATAATAGCGCTGACACGGCTGCTGTAATCATATTCGGCAGTCTGCCTGTAGTGGCTGCCCTTAATCATGATGTTTTCAAGCTGCATGTAAATGTGCCGCAGCGTCGGGGATTCCATCTGAAGGATCATTTCATTAAACAGAGGAATCGGCGAGTGGTAGGTCACTGTTTTCAGCCGGCTTTCCTGCTGCTCCAACTCCTTATTTTTCCGTTTTCCCTTTAACGCCTCACGGACAAAGGTCTTATGGGTAAGCAGAAGCGCAGCGCGGGCATCCAGCAGGTTTTTTAGGTCGTTCTGCATCTGCTGGACCGGGATTTTTTCTTTATCGATCCGGATGGCCTCACGCTTGATGACAACTGCCTTTTTTCCCTGGGAGCGCTCAACCATACCGGTCTCCTCCAGGCTGCCGAGGGCGTTTCGAGCCGTTTTAACCGAAACCTGGAATTCCTCCCGGATCGCATTGAGGGACGGGATGGAATCGCCTATCTGGTACTCTCCAATTTCAATGCGTTTCAGGATAACATTAACGATGGCGTCCGTCAGATTGTGGCGTTCGCTGCTGATAAACCAGTAAAATGGCACCTGTTCCTCTGCCCCCAGCCTGTCATTATACTTTTCAGAATACGCCACAAACTCACTATCTCCAAACACTGCGCCGAGTCCCTGCTGCAGCTTATCCAGGCTGCCTTCCTCCATTCCCTGAAAAAAGACCCGCAGGTAAGGCAGTGACCACTCCTTAAAGTCCATCATCATTTTTTCTTCAAAAATAATGGAAAACAGGCCGGTAAACTGGACCATCTGCTGGTAAAGCTCCTTTACAAGCGGGTTTTTCAGGGTTTCCAGAAGCTCTATCCAAAAGCGGCTGAAACAAACGACGATGTTTCTTCCGCGGGCCTCCTGATAATCTGCGTAAAGCTGTTTAAACCGGACAATGTCTTCGGGGCCGCAGTTCAAGGCCGCATGAATCATAATATCTGAAAAAAACAGCGATGTGGCCCGCATCACATCCACGATGGAGCCAACCCGTTTAGACATAAAGCTCCAGTAAAACTGCGAGTTCTCATCATGCTGCATATCAAAGGTGACAACCGTTCCCTTTCCCTGAGAGGTGCTCACCATACTGTTGAGTGCCAGCATCTGGATCGCTGTGCGGATGGTAATCTCTGCGACATTATATTCCTCGGCCAGCTGCTTTCTGGACGGCAGAACATCACCTTTTTTTAGTTTTCCTGTCATGATTCTAAGCAGCAGGTTTTCATAAACATAGGTTGCCAAATTCTGGGTGGCTAATTCACTCATACTTTGTCCTCCGGTTCCAGATTGCACACATTTAACAGCCTTGATTATACCATAATCGTTCTAAAAAACCTACAATATCAAAAATATTATTTATAAAGTATTTTTTCAGCAATAAAAAAACTCCCACAAAGCAGAACACACAGCTACGATACCCCCGTTTATTTGTGCTTTTCCTGTTTTGTTGGAGTTAAAAAACACAAGCCTTGCTTATGTTTTTGGCAAATAGTTTGTCAGCATATCTGCGGGCATGGGCTTCGCATAATAAAACCCCTGTACCCGGTCACACTGGTATTTTTTTAATAAAGTTTCCTCTTCCCGGCGTTCAATGCCCTCCACATGTGTCTTAATTCCAAGTTTCTTAACCATCTGCAGCATCGAATCCAGAAGGTTCTGGGCACGCTTATCCTCTATACAGCCGGCCAGAAACGATTTGTCAAATTTAATTACATCGAAGCAGGCTTCCCTGAGCAGGCTTATGGAAGTGTTCTCCTTACCGAAATCGTCCAAAGCCAGTGAAAATCCAGCTTTTTTCAGCGCGCTCAGCGCTTTCCTGAGCGTTTCATTTTCTGAGCGCTCAAAGGTCTCGGTCAGTTCAATCTCAATGTATTCGGGCGGCACACTGTTGGCTTTGCAAATCTCAAGCAGCCTGTCCACCAATCCCGGTTCCCCGATATGGCGTCTTGAAATATTTACCGCAATGGGGACTGGTTCCAAGGCCTGCTTTTTCCAGCCGTTTAGCACCTGGCAGGCCTGCTCCATCATATAGAAGTCCAGTTTTCTGATAAAACCGTTCTTCTCAAACAATGGAATAAACTGGTCCGGACAGCTGATTGGCCCAGCCTCTGGATTGATCCAGCGGACCAGGGCTTCAGCGCCGGACAACCGTCCCGTTGCCAGTTCAAACTGCGGCTGAAGATATATTTTGAATTCGTTATTTTCAATGCCAAACTGCATCCGCTTTTCAATCTTGCGGATCTCCTGAAGATTTTTCCGCATGGCGTTATCATATACCGCGAATCCGTCACCCACAGGCAGTCCAGCGCTTTCCAGAGCATAATTTGCCCGTATAAGCCATTCGTCACCGCTTTCCACATCTTCGTTGTACTCACAAAGCCCAAGGCTCACCACTAACGAATAGGGATAACCAATGCAGCGTACAAATTCTGCTTCAATCTGCTGTCTTATGATTTCCAGCCTTTCTTTTATGGTATTCACCGGTCCCAGCAGCAGCAGATAAAAACGGTCCTTAAAAAGCGCGAAATGCTCTCGCCGCTGCCCAGGAATTTTAACGACTGGTCGATAGTGATTGACAGCAGGCGGCTGCCATTGCGCATACCCCAGATTTCATTCACCGATTTAAAATTCTGAATATCCATGGCGGCTAAAACCGCTTCTGTTCTTTTTTCCTTCAGGATTTCCCCCAGCTGCCGGATAAAAAGCTCCTGTTTTTGCTCCTGTCCCGGCAGATAGTCTGTCTTATATATTTGAGCAGTCATTTTTTTGCTCCTTCATAAAAGCCAGCATTTGCTGATATCAAGAGAGAGACAGCATAACAGCTGTCTCAAAGAAGAGTAAATGGAGGAAATTGGCGCACTCCTCCACCCGTCGCACAGGGCAGCCCCTGCGCAAGAAATGTAAATGTCTATTCAAGCAGAGAGGGAGTCTCTCAAGAATAGCAGAGTTTGAGCCCGGATTATAACAACTGCCTTAAAACAGCGTCATCTTTTATCCTTATAATCCAAGCAGCTATATTATACAGGATTTTCTTTTGCAGTGCAATCTCAAAATAAAAAAATCATATCACCATTTACAATGTGATATGATTCTTTATGCTAAATATTATAACCATCAGTTTTGTTTTCAGTTATAATTAAAAATATCTAATTACAATTGTCCTTATTTTAAAAATATGTCTGATACTCAACCGAAGGCTTGTTCCTTAATACAAAGACGAAAAAGGGTTCTGTCACCGGGAAAATGATACTTAAAATCAGGAAAACCAACGCCTGGTTGGACGTGCCATAAAGGCGGTAAAGCCGGTAGTGTGCCGCAAAAGCATAGATCGTGTAGGCAACCCCGTAAAGGTATCCTATAATCGGAATAAAGGCGATTGCCGGTACCAGAATAAAGCCGATGGGCAGCAGAACATGGGCGTTGGAAATTTTAGCGCTGCCAAAATAAACGCGCCGGTCTATGAGCATCCCCAGCAGGTAAAGCTGCGCGATGGGGATCCAGGCGGTCCAGGCGTAGGGCAGTCCCCTGTTTTTTGCCATTCGGTAATAAGCATATGCTAAAAGCAGGTAAAGCGCAATACCGATCAGGGCAGAGATAACAGCCACAACGCCGGCGGCTGCGCCAAAAAGGGCAGTCATAAAAGTATTCAAAGTATTACTGGTGCTATAATAATCAAGTGATTCCATTTGTTTAACCTCCAATATAAGACATATATATCATATACCCTTATCACTTGCTGAAAATCACCCTTAATGCTCTGCCACCCGGCCATAATGCACAAAAAAAGAACAGCTGGTGCTGCTCTTGCCTTTTTAAATATCCTGTTCGTATCCTTTCAGACTATGCCTGTTCCTCTCCGTCCATATTTTGGATAAAGCGGACACCGTCCTCCAATTGGGCAATGGCAATGGTGACATACTCTTCAAAAGCCTTCCCATAACTGGTCAGTACCACATTTCTGCCTTTTTTCCTGAACAGAGGAACGCCGAGCTCTTTCTCCAGTCCCGCAATCGCATAGCTCAAGCTTGGCTGACTGATGTTAAGCTCTTTGGCAGCCTTCGCATAATGTTCCAATCCAGCCAGAGTTTTAAAGTAATATAGATGATTAAGATTCATTTTTTCCGGCCTTTC
>CAUEUD010000107.1 GCA_959020865.1 Eubacterium limosum
CCAAACCGCCGTCCGCCACCGGACGGCGGTTTGGGTTTTGTCTTCTATTCATAAATCTGAAGCAGTATGGGGACAAACAGGATACCCACATCCTCGGGCTCATGGGCGATCCAGTCCAGCAGAATGCTTGACAGCAGCTCCTTCTGTGGTTTGGTCATGGACGGATCGTGGATAATGCTTTCCAGGCTGTTTAGCGCCATTTTACATTCGACCTGCTTTTCCTCTGGCAGCTCCAGGAGCATATTGTCAAAGCCATCCCAGGCTGTGCCGTAGTCGGTCTCCCGGGCGAGCTCTGGATCGGCGCCTTGGGTCTCGAAGGCGGCGGGATACAGGATGTTTTCTTCCCGGGCGTCGCCCTCAGCCATGCGCCCCAGACCGGTATAACGCCTGGTTCTCCGCTTCAGAAGCTGAAGGACCATCTCATAGGAGGCTTTTCTGGCTTCGCCGGTTTCGATGACTGAGAGGCCTGTGTATTTTTTTAATAATTCTGAATACGTGTTTTCCGAGTAATCTTCCAGATATCTGGCAAAAATGCATTGCAGTATGTCCTGATAGACTGCTTTTTCCTGTGGCTGCATATCGATTCCTCCTTGTTTAGAACTATTTCTATTATACAATGGTTTTACCCATTTCTCAAGCCGCTCAACGCTCTTGGCTAAAGATTGTACAAAACCAGTGAAAAGTAGGTCACGATGTTCTGTCCGCAGTCGTAATTCAGGCCCTGCTGGGCTGCCATCTGCATAATCATAATGCCGTGGCTCTCAATGGTTTTAAAGGCCCTTTCGGGGTGGCGGCAGGGCGCGTCTGGGTAAGCGCAGTGCTCACAGGGAATGCAGCCTGTTGACAGAATGAGCGGGTTTTCGGTCTCCTGCCTGAAGATCTGGGCGACCTCGTAGGTAATGGCCTCATGGTCGCCTCTGGCTTCAACGCAGGCCTTGAGGTCAAAGGAATCTGCTACCTCGGTCACGGTTGAGAAGAGAAAGGCGTGCTCATAGGCCTGGCACTCGGCAATGCAGTCCTCAATGCTGCCGATGACCGGCGGGCAGACCCAGCGCCTGCCGTACATGCCGCAGTCGTTCATGGCGCAGATGGTGCGTACATCCTGTGTGAAAATAATATCCTTTACCGGGAAAAAGGCATAGTCGTAAAGGGGCATTTCCAGGAGACGCGCCTCGATTTTTTCTTGTCTTTTCACTTTCCGCCTCCTCTATACATGCAGTTTTTTCTTCAGGTATGCCTTGGTACGGTCGGGCACGCCGTGGTAAATCCCCATGAGCAGGGCGATAATGCAGATGCCGGAGATCGACACGATCAGGGACCAGGTAAAACGCAGGTGCCCCAGAAGGTTATAGGAAATCACGCCGTCAATCCCCAGGCACAGCGTAGCGCTGAAAGCAATCAAAAACACTGGCGCGTAGATGAATTGGTTGCGGTGACGGTTTTTTTTATAAATGAACCCAAAAACGAGAATATCGATAAAAAGAATTGTCACGATTGGCATGGCGTAATTTACAAACCAGTCTCCCGAACCACCTACAATCACATAAATAATAGAGCCCAGGAGCAGCGTGGTAAAATAACAGCCCAAAAGGTTCACCAGCACTGGCAGATAATTAAAGCAAAACATCAGATACAGCGCCAGAGAAACAGATGATATCATAATGATCTGAGTAATGGTCGGGTTAAAAGGGATAAACCAGTATAACACCATATTAATTAAAAATACTGCCGCCACAATAATTTCCAGGGCGTAAAAAATCCGGTTCTTCTTCTCCTGATGTTCCTGTGGATAGGTGTTGACCGCCAGGGGATAGCGCTTTTCGCCCTTTGGCTCCTCGCCGATATCGGGTATTGGAAAATCGCACAGCGGGCAGTTCTTAACGTTATTATCGACCTCAACACCGCATTTTGGACAATAGGCCATTAGGCATCCTCCTTTTCGACTTCGTAATAATTGATCTGGTTCCCTTCGATTCGTACCGGGATTCCCAGCTTTCGCAGCTTTCTGAAAAAAATCCGCTCGATGTCCTTTTCTCCAGTGGTCTTTCCAAAGGAGATATACAGCTTATCGCCATAGCTGGCCATCACGATTTTAAGCTTGTTTCCGGCGCTGGGCGGCGGGAATATCTCGAACCCGGTAATCCTGTCCCGTACCTCCTCGGGCATCCAGATGCTCCCCAGGTTGCTGACAGAGCTGGTGTAGCTTCTTTCGCCGTAGCGCTTATATACAATGGGCATAATCACACGCTTTACCCACAGCGGGATCATACGCAGCACCATGAGTTCTTCGTTCCGCACGTTTCTGGAAACATAGCGGTTGATGTTTTTCTGGTTGATGTACAGGCCCATATAGCCCTTGATCTGGTCGATAATCTCTTCCAGGCTGTAAACCCCCAGCTGCATATCGATGGCCGGATTCAGGCTGATGAAGAAATTTCGCAGGGTTTTGGACGGAAAAAAGGCTCGCAGGTCCACCGGCACATTGATGGCGATATTGGCCTTGGTATGGCCGGACCGGGCGCGTTTCTTTTTCTCGAGGCCCAGGATATACTCCTGGATACTCTCAAAGTAAAGGGCTGTGATAAACTGCGTCAGGGTGCATTTGTGGGCCCTTGACTGTACCAGCACCTCTTTCACTGGTACAATGCCGGTCAGCAGCAGGTACTGGCCCTTATCCAGCAGGCCAAAGGGGAAATGGTAAGCCTTCTCCCCCTTTTCCGGCGGCGGAACCCGTTTTTCATAATATTTTTTAAAGGCGTCCTCGTATTCCTCGGGGTCGACCGGGCTGTTAATATCGATGATATCGCCCAGCTCTTTGCAGACAATGCCGTCCTTTACTTTAAAATATTCTAATACAAGCGGCTTTAAAAAAGCTAAACCACCGTAGCCGTCACAGATGGAATGGCTCATTTCCAAATGGATATAACGGCCATAGTACAGAATCCGGAAGGGAAACACGCCCTTTCGCTGCCGGATGGTTTTGCAGGGATAGTGTGATTCTTTCTCGACCAGGGGGCGATTTTCGGAATGGTCGTAGTAATACCAGAAAAAGCCCCGGCGCAGCGTGACGTTAAAGTACGGAAAGCGCACCATCACGTTGTCCAGAGCTTTTTGCAGGGCCTCTGGGTCTACCTCTTCGGTGAGACCCAGTGTCATCCGAAACACGGTTGATACCCTGGAGGACGCAATGGAGGAATACAGGGTTCCCGCATTGTCCAGCTTGTACCATCCCTTTCTGGGTTGTCTGTCTGCCATTGTCAGCTGCCGACGATCAGGCCGTAGGCGCTGCGGCTGGGCTTTGGAACGCCTGCTTCTGAGATGCTGAGCCCTGCCTCTGCGGTTTCCTTTGAAAATATTTTGAAGATCTGGATTCCCTGCTGCAGGTCCCAGCCCTTTTCGCCTGGAAACAGCTCGGTGCTCTCTTCCATTTTAAACTCGTCTCTGATGGCGTTAAACATGGCTTCTCGGGCGGCGGCGCAGCTGAAATTGCAGAGCTCCATGGTAATGTACTGGTCCAGTACCTTTTTGCGGTCGACACAGAAGGCTTCGATCTCTGGTCCGGAGGACACAATATTGGGAAAAACAAAGGTTTCGCGCTTCAGAAGGTCCACAATCTCCCTGCTCTTAAAGGCCAGGCCGTCAATGGTGAACACGTCGCTGTCCACCATCTGTATCTCGGCCCGTTTGTACATGGCCACAGGTCTTATGTAGGGGCTGGCGGTTTCGATGATCTCGAATATCCGCTTTGAACGCTTCGACTCCTTTTCCATGCGGATATGCGTGAAAAAGGCGTCGACGTCGAGTTCAAAGGGAATATTCTTTAATACTCTTGCTTTGTTCATTTTAGTATGCGCGGGCGAAATATGCCATTTTTTTCGCTGGCTTGCCACAGCAGACGCATTTGCCCTCGCCGATCACTTCCTGCTCATCGTCGAATGGAATACAGCGGACACTGGCCCCGGTTTCGTCCTTGATCTTGTCCTCGCAGGCGCGGTCTTCACACCACATGGCTTTGATGAAGCCTGGGTTTTCCTTGAGGTTTTTCTTAAACTCGTCCATATCCACTGCGGTCGAGGTTTTTTCCTCGCGCATCTTGAGGGCACGGTCGAACAGGTTCTGCTGAATTTTGGCAAGCAGGGTGCGTACTGCTTCTGTGATGTCATCCAGAGCTACCTGTACCTTTTCTCCGGTATCACGGCGTGCCAGGACGCACTGTCCGTTTTCAATATCGCGCGGTCCAATTTCCAGACGGATCGGCACACCCTTCATTTCCCACTGGTTAAATTTCCAGCCTGGGGAGTTGCTGTCGTTATCGTCCAGCTCAACACGGAATTCTGCGCCTAGAATGTCCTTGAGCTCGTAGGCTTTGTCCAGAACGCCTTCCTTGTGCTGGGCAACAGGGATAATGACCAGCTGGGTCGGCGCGATGCGCGGCGGCAGAACCAATCCGTTGTCGTCGCCGTGTACCATAATGATCCCCCCGATCAGACGGGTGGATACGCCCCAGGAGGTGTGGTATGGGTAAGCCTGTTCATTATTACGGTCCAGGTAGGTAATGTCAAAGGCCTTGGTAAAATGCTGTCCGAGGTTATGGGAGGTACCGGACTGCAGAGCCTGTCCGTCATGCATCAGCGCTTCCATGGTATAGGTTGCGGCAGCGCCTGCGAATTTTTCCTTTTCGCTCTTCTGTCCGACGACAACCGGAATCGCCATAATATCTTCTGCCACTTCACGGTAGATGTTTAACATCTGCATGGTTTCTTCCTGAGCTTCCTCTGGGGTTTCGTGCAGAGTATGGCCTTCCTGCCATAGGAATTCAGAGGTTCTCAGGAACGGTCTTGTGGTTTTTTCCCAGCGCACCACGGAGCACCACTGGTTGTATAAAAATGGCAGCTGTCTGTAGGAATGCAGCCATTTTGCGTACATGCTGCAAATGATGGTTTCGGAGGTCGGGCGCACACAGAGGGGCTCTGCCAGTTCCTTGTCACCACCCTTGGTGACCCAGGCAACCTCGGGCGCAAAGCCCTCGACATGCTCTGCTTCTTTTTTCAGCAGGCTTTCCGGAATCAGCAGCGGGAAGTACATATTTTTATGACCGGTCGCCTTAAAGCGCTCGTCATAGGACTTCTGAATGTTTTCCCAGATGGCGTAGCCATAAGGGCGGATGACCATAAAGCCCGACTGGGGAGTAGTCGCACAACTCTGTTTTAGAGATAACGTCTGTATACCATTGTGGAAAATCGACTTCCATTGGTGTAATTTCTTTAACCTGATTATTCTGTTTTTTACCCATTGTAAAATCCTTTCGTATTCAAACTCACATGAAACTATTATAACACAAGTGGCGTGGCTTAAAAACGCAGAAATTAAAAAAAGTGCCATGGAACAGGCCCATAGCACTTTGTTTTTTGTGTTTTATAAAAGTTAAATTATTTAACTTCTACGCTACCGCCAACTTCTTCAATTTTAGCTTTGATTTCGTCAGCTTCTTCTTTAGTAACGCCTTCTTTAAGCGGCTTTGGAGCTTCGTCAACAACTGCTTTAGCTTCTTTTAAGCCTAAGCCTGTTAATTCACGAACAACTTTGATAACTTTGATTTTCTGGTCGCCAGCAGCAGCTAAAACAACGTCGAATTCAGTTTTTTCTTCAGCAGCTGGAGCAGCGCCACCAGCAGCAGGAGCAGCAGCTACAGCTACAGGAGCAGCAGCGCTAACGCCAAATTCTTCTTCTAAAGCTTTTACTAATTCAGATAATTCTAATACGGTTAAACCTTTTACGTCTTCAATTAACTGTGTTACTTTTTCACTCATTGTAATATCCTCCAAAATTGTGTAATTATTTTTTTAATGATCGTATTTTTTCTTTAAAATCTTTATCCAGAAGGGATTATTTCAAAGAAAAAATGTGTTAGTTTTTGTACGCCTCGTTCGCTAACGTTCGGTACTCGCTGCCAAATTTTAAATAAAATTTGGACAAAGACGTCAAGCCTCTGCACCCTTCTGTTCTGCGATCGCGTTTAAAGCGACAACTAAACCCTTCAGGTTTGCGTTCAGTACATTTGCGAAACCAGAGATTGGTGCGTTTAAGCCGCCAAGGACTTTTGCAACCAATACTTCGCGTGGCGGTAATTCGGCTAATTCCTTAACACCAGCTACATCTAAAACCTTACCTTCGACAACACCTGCTTTAATTTCTAAAGCCTTGTGTTCTCCCGCAAAGTCGTTGATCAGTTTAGCCGGAGCAACCGGATCGTCTTCACAGAATGCGATGGCTGTTGGTCCAACCAGAACATCCAGTAAGCCTTCTACGCCTGCTTCTTTCGCTGCAAAACGCATCATAGAGTTTTTATAAACTTTATAATCGATGTTGTTTTCTCTGGCTTTTTTTCTTAATTCGGTCACTTCTTCTACGTTTAAGCCACGATAGTCAACAACGACTGTACCCTGTGCATTTTTCATTTTATCGGCAATTTCCTGCACGATAGCTTGTTTTGCTTCAATATTTGGCATATTCTTTTCTGCACCTCCTTACGATGTGAATTTTAGTCATATAAAAAGCTCTCTCCACGCAGGTGAAGAGAGCTTATATCATCATGTATATAATGCTCGTGTCTCTTCAGCCTCGGCAGGATATTTAAACCGCAGTCCCTGCTGTCTATGGATGAACGTTTTATAACTTTTTTACAACATCGAATATTGTATCATTAGTCTGTTTTTATGTCAAGTCAGATTTTTGCTGTATTAATTTTTACACCAGGGCTCATTGTGCTTGCAACGGTAACACTTCTGAAGTACTGACCTTTTGCAGCTGCTGGTTTTGCTTTTTTGATGGTTTCCAGAAGAGTGGTCATGTTCTGCATGAGCTGTTCTTCTGTAAAGGAAGCCTTACCGATGATGACGTGGATAATGTTTGTCTTATCCAGACGGTATTCAACTTTACCAGCTTTGGTATCCTGGACAGCTTTTGCGATATCCATGGTTACTGTACCGGATTTCGGGTTTGGCATTAAGCCTTTTGGACCTAAAACACGACCCAAACGACCAACCTTGCCCATCATATCTGGTGTAGCAATCATAACATCAAAATCAAACCAATTTTCTTTTTGGATTTTATCAATAATTTCATCTTCGCCAAAGAAATCTGCACCGGCTTCTTCCGCTTCTTTCAGTTTGTCACCTTTGGCAACAACTAAAACTTTTACGGTATTACCAGTACCATTCGGCAGTACAATGGCACCACGAACCTGCTGGTCCGCATGACGGGAGTCAACGCCGAGTTTGATGTGCATTTCAATACTTTCATCAAAGTTAGCGGTAGCCATTTTTTTGACCTGTGCCACTGCGGCATCAAGGTCAAATAATTCAGCTTTATCAAAACTTTTTAAATTGTCCTGATATTTCTTTCCTCGTTTCATATTTCCTCCTTGTGGTTTTAGCGGTTTCCCTCCCACTTAAGGTGTTTCTACCTTCTGAATTCTTATTCTTCTACAGTGATACCCATGCTGCGTGCTGTACCAGCGATCATTCTCATAGCTGATTCAACATTGGCTGCATTAAGGTCAGGCATTTTTAAGGTTGCGATTTCGCGGACCTGATCCTGAGAAATTTTTGCAACTTTTGTTTTGTTTGGTACGCCGGAAGCTTTATCAATCCCTGCTGCCTTTTTGAGTAAAACGGCTGCCGGTGGAGTTTTTGTGATAAATGTGAAGGAATGATCCTGATATACGGTAATTACTACCGGAATAATCATACCTGCTTCATTTGCTGTTTTAGCGTTAAATTCTTTACAGAATCCCATGATATTTACACCATGCTGACCCAGAGCCGGACCAACCGGTGGTGCTGGAGTAGCTTTACCTGCAGGAATCTGTAACTTGATGAGACCAATTACTTTTTTTGCCATGCTAACACCTCCTTCATTTTTTCATAATTGAAGAATAGTTTTCCCTTAAGTGTTCTTAATTTTTTGTATTTGTTCAAATTCCAGTTCGGTTGGGGTTTCCCGTCCAAACATGGAAATATTGACCTTAACTTTTGATTTTTCCAGATTTATCTCCTCGATAATTCCGGCAAAACCTTCAAATGGTCCATCCACAACATTGACTTCATCACCAACCTCAAGGTCGATCTGAACAGCCTGCTGCTTGATGCCCATATTTTTGAGTTCGGCTTTGGTTAATGGAACGGGCTTGGAGGCCGGGCCGACAAAGCCGGTTACACCACGCGTATTACGTACAACGTACCAGGAATCATCGGTCATAAACATCTTGACCATTACATATCCCGGGAAGAGCTTTTTCTCTCTTACGACGCGCTTTCCGTCCTTTGTTTCGACAACTTCCTGTACAGGAACCTGTACTTCGAGGATCTGATCCTCCATATGTCTGTTTTCGACCGTTGCTTCAATACTCGCCTTTACCTTGTTCTCATATCCTGAGTAGGTGTGGGCAACGTACCATTCTGCCTGGCCACTGTTTTCATATTCCATGATTATCCCTCAGTACTATTTAAGTCCAATTAGTAGAGCGGCCAATGCACCAAGACCTGAATCAATAATCCAAATCAAAAATGTGAAGATTGCGACAAAGCCGGCTACAAAGCCAGAGCTCTTTGCCAATTCTTCTTTTGTCAGCCAGTTGACCTTTTTAAGCTCAGAGAAAACTCCCTTAACAAAGTCAAGCATGCGGACAAAGATATTTGGCTTTTTCTTTTTGTCAGATTTCTTGGTATTCTTTTTATCTTTACTGTCAGTGCTCTTTTTGTCATCCTTGGCAACACTCGTCTTTTTTGATTCAGCTACCTGTGTCTTTTGGATATTATCATTTTTAGTGTTTGTGTTTTTTGCATTTTTAGACTTTTTTTTCGTCTTAGCTGCCATGATTAATTCCTCTTAGCCAATCCTATTTCGTTTCTTTATGCAGTGTATGCTTTTTACAGAACTTGCAATATTTTTTTTCTTCTAAACGATCCGGATTGTTCTTTTTATTTTTCATTGTATCGTAGTTTCTTTGTTTACATTCCGTACATGCCAAAGTTACTTTAACTCTCAATTACAGCACCTCCTACATCCTTTATTATATACACGAATAACATCATATAGACACACGTTTCCTATTTTCATGGTCACCAGTATAGAATAGCATAAAACGGTGCCCCATGTCAATAAAACAATAAAAAAAGGCGTAACGCCTTTCACATCAAAACACTACAAGCTATTATAGCAGAGTTGTCCCAAATAATCAAGCGATAATTCTCAAAGTTTCAGGCCCATCTGGTAGCAGTCCGTGGTCCTGCCGTCGATCTCAACAATCTCTGGAAAAGTCCCCCAGATCTTAAAGCCGTATTTATAGGCCAGCCGCTGCGAACCCAGGTTATCGGCGAAAATAACCGCCATGAGGTTCTTGAGTCCCCGTTTTTTGCTCTCGCGGATCACATGCTCCATAAGGCTTGAGCCTATGCCGCTGCCCCGGAACTCTGGCGCGATATAATAGCTGATCTCGCAGGCGTGCTTAAAGCCCTCTCTGCCGCAGCGGTAAGCGGTCACTGCCATCCAGCCAGCCACAATACCATCCTTTTCAGCTACGTAAATAGGGTGTACGCCGTCGCTGTGCTCCTTGAACCAGCCCCTGCGGCTTTCCATGGTAACCGGGGTCAAAAGCGCGGTGACACGCCTTTCCAGAATGGCTGCATTCAGAATATCCAGTATTCTCTGATAATCCTTCTCCTCCGCCAGACGCACCGCGATGCGTTTTTCGGCCGTTTCCAACGTTCTTGTCAATAACAACTCTCCTATTTTCTTCCGATTTTATTTTTATAGGCAATAAAAACCGTCACGGCAAACAGGATCAATATAAATCCGATTGTCGTAATTACAGGTGACAGGACAATGCCCAGCAGAGCGATGATCACCGGTGCCACCAAAACAGCTACCAGCGCGAGTATGGCAATAATGATATATTTTTTAAATTCATCCACAGCGTTTCACTCCTTTACCTGTAAGTCGACTTATTTTAGCACAATCCACCTGTGCCTGCAATGCAGAATTTGTTATATTTTTGTAGACTTTCAGCGCGGTATATCCTGCTTAAGCACGATTTGAAAGCCTTCGTCCTCTTTTCCTTTTTCAAAGCAGTAAACCCCTGTCCAGCTGCCGCTGCGGCCGTCAAAGAATTTATACACATAACCCGGATTTAGAATTTCCAACACACTGACCAGGACGTTAATGACCTGCACTGCGCTCCGGATATTCTCGCCGTGGACCGCGGCGCCTTTTTGCTCCTGGGCCAGCTCAAAGGTATAAGCTGACAGGTGATGGTTCAAAAGCTGTAAAATACGGTCGGCCTGAACCTGGTCCATTTTAGCTTCCGGGCTCAGCTCATACGAAAGCTCCAGAGGGTGGGCGCTGTAATCCTGAAAAAAATTCAGCATGACGCCGGCACTTTGAAGCCGCCCTTCCAGAAAGCCTCTCTGATAATTCAGATCTGCCAGCTCTACCGCGTCGGGGTTCCCGGACATGGCTTGGTTGATCTTTTCGATTTCCTGTTTGCAGATCTTATAGGTCCGCTCCAGCTGCTTTGTTTCGCTCTTCAGCTTTTCATCCCTGATTCTCATGTTTTACCTCAAATTCTATGGTTTTACTGCTCGTAATATTTAATGAGCGCCTGAGTCCCCAGATCACCGTAGCCTTCTTTTTCAAGGCTCTCATACATTTCTAACACTTTACCCAGTACCTCTAAATGGGCGGAGGCCTCCTCGGCTTCCTCACTGGCGATTTTCATATCCTTGATATAATGCTTCACAAAAAAACCCGGAGCAAAGTCGTCTTTCAGGATTCTCGGAGCCGTGTTGCTCATCTGAAAGCTTCCGGCCGCCCCTGCGCTGATACTATCGAGCATGGTCTGTTCATCCAGTCCCACGGCCTTTGCATAGGCCAGAGCTTCACAAACGCCGGATACAGCGCCTGCAATGGCAATCTGGTTGGCCATTTTAGTGTGCTGGCCTGCTCCCGGGCCGCCCTCGTAAATAATATTGGTCCCCATGGCCTCAAAGACTGGCAGGCAGGTTTTAAACACATCCTCGTCGCCGCCGACCATAATGGACAAGGTTCCTTTTTCTGCGCCCACATCTCCACCGGACACCGGCGCGTCCAGCGCTGCGATGCCGCGCCTGGCAGCCGCTTCATAAATACGCTTGGACAGCTTTGGGCTGGTGGTGGTCATATCGATCAGCACCGCGCCTTCTCTGGCGTTTTCGACAATACCCGCACTGCCAAAATAGACTTCCTCCACATCCTTTGGGTAGCCGACAATGGTTATGACCACATCTTTATCTGCCGCGCACGCCCCTGGACTGTCACACCAGTGTGCACCTTCCTGCACTACGGCGTCTGCCTTGGCCTTTGTTCGGTTATAAACTGAAACGTCATAGCCTTTTTTCATCAGGTTTCTGACCATCGATTGTCCCATTACGCCGATTCCGATAAATCCAATCTTCATTTTTATTTCTCCTTATAAAGCGATTACCGATATAAAAACCCCGACAAGCTCTGCTTTCGGGGCTGTTTCAACTAAATGAACTGGCGTCCCTAAGAGGATTCGAACCTCCGGCACGCGGTTTAGGAAACCGCTGCTCTATCCTACTGAGCTATAGGGACGCATTTTTCTATACTATTATAATAATCTTCTATGAAAAAAGCAAGATTTAATTTAACGAAGATTTGTTTTTTACAAAACTTCCCAGCTCTGTTACCTGCTTTTCCGTATATTTTTTGAGCTGATCGATCCCGGCTTCGGGCAGGGTAGCAACGCAGCAGGAGGCCGGGCCGCCGGACT
>CAUEUD010000108.1 GCA_959020865.1 Eubacterium limosum
GCGGCATCACGACGCGGCAGCCAATCAGCCGCTCGCGCAATGCCTGGGGCAAGGGGCGGGCTTTTCAGAAAGAACCTCCTGCACACGCTCGGCCGAGGCCGTAGCCCTCACCATTGTGTTGAGGATATTGGAAACCATGGACAGGGCAAAGAGCACCTGAGTCATGTAATTCACTGAGGCCATAAGCTTTCCCACGTCCTGCTGTCCTCCGGTGCCGCCCAGCCACAGCAGCACCACAATCCCGATGTTGACCGTCAGGTTAATCATCGGCCCAAACACCGCGGTCACTCGGGTGGCTGAAATGCCAGACGCTGCCAGCTCCTCAGCGGCAGTGCTAAAACGGCCGGTCTCATAATCCTCTCGCCCAAAGGCCTTGACGACCCTTATGGAGGTTAAAAATTCGCGGCTTACGCTGTTCAGGCGGTCCAGCCTGCGCTGAAGACGGACAAATCTCGGGTAGCCAAAGCGCATATTCCCGGCGATGAGCAGAGTCGAAATGACCAGGATGACCACAATCATGGGGATCTGTCTGGGTGTCTGGGTTACAATGAGGATAATAGCGCCGATACAGGTAATGGGCGCCTTGACCAGAATACGCATGGTCCCGTTGATAAAATTCTGGATCTGGGTGACATCGTTGGTGATGCGCGTAATCAGGGACGCAGGGTGAAGCCGGTCGATATTTTCAAAGGAGAAGGACTGAATTTTCCGGTATAGCTCTGAGCGGAGCTCCTTTCCAATCTGCTGGGAGGTGCGGACCGAAAGATTGTTGCGGATCACTGCGCCCGCCGCCCCTATAAAGGCTATCCCCAGCATAATGCCCCCAAAACAGAGTACTGTGCCCACGTCCTGGTTCTTTACGCCGTCGTCGACAATGTGGGCCATGAGCGTGGGCTGGAGAAGGTCGCTGAGGGACTCGATCGTCAGAAAAAAGATGGCGGTCAGAAACAGTCCCAGATGTTCTTTGATTTTGGTTATGATCAGCTTCATGGTAATCCCTGCCTTTTATTTTCAGATAGATATTATTGTAGCATAAAAAACCCCTAAAAAAACAGTTGAGGGGGAAAAGTAAATCCGTTATTATGCTTTTCAGGGCATTTTTATGTTTGTAACAGGCGTGGCTTTATTAATTGAAAAAATTTTTTGAGGTTCAGAAGACCTTATTCTATATATTTCCTTTAATTTGCATTAATTTTGTGTTAAAATTGGCTTGTTTGTGGAAGCAAATATAAAAAAATAAGGAGGAGTATTTATGGAAACAATCGATGTTGGTTTCTTATCGCTGTTACCACCGATCATCGCGATCGTTCTGGCGTTATGCACCAAAGAAGTTATTTCATCGTTGTTAATCGGAATACTTTCAGGGGGACTTATCTACGCGTTAAACACAGGCGGCGGCATCATTGAGATGAGCAGCGTAGCCTTCGGCGTTACTGCTGAGACCGTTGGTTCACCTGGCAAGTTTAACATCATTCTCTTTTTGGCCCTGCTGGGGGCGCTGGTTTATGTGGTCACGATGGCCGGGGGCTCAAGGGCCTACGGTAACTGGGCTTCAACCAAGCTGAAAAGCAAGAGAAGCGCACAGCTGGCTACCAGCTTTCTGGGAATGCTGATTTTCATCGACGACTATTTCAACTGCTTAACGGTTGGTACCGTTATGAAGCCCGTCACAGACAAGTACAATGTATCCCGTGCAAAGCTGGCCTATATCATCGACGCCACCGCGGCGCCGGTCTGTATCATTGCCCCGATCTCAAGCTGGGCGGCGGCTGTCGGGTCAACCCTGTACGAAACCGGTGCCTTCACCAATGAATTGCAGGCTTTCTTCGCGACCATCCCATACAATCTTTACGCTATTTTATCCATTATTATGGTACTGGCGCTGGCCGCAACCAATCTGGAATTCGGACCGATGGCTAAAGAAGAGTACAAGGCTGAGAAAAAAGGTGACCTTGGTGCTGTGGACGATGATCTTGAAAGCAACCAGGAGGTTTCTGATAAAGGGACTGTCTGGGATCTGATCATCCCCATCGGCGCGCTGATTGTGTTCTCAATCATTTCCATGCTGTGGAACGGCGGCTACTGGGCAGGCGAAGGTCTGACCATCGGCGAAGCCTTTGGGAACTGCGACGCCTCTGCGGCTCTGGTACTGGGCGGCTTCTGGGCACTCGTTGTAACCTTCCTGCTGTTTATCCCGAGAAAGCTTGTGACCTTTAAGGAATTCATGGGCGGCATCGGCGAAGGCGT
The DNA here is from genome assembly GCA_959020865.1 of Eubacterium limosum. GTDB lineage: Bacteria > Bacillota > Clostridia > Eubacteriales > Eubacteriaceae > Eubacterium > Eubacterium limosum_B. The sequence continues at coordinate 2,248 of CAUEUD010000108.1, forward strand.
TAAGAGCATGGTTCCGGCATACATTATCCTGACCCTTGCATGGACCATCGGTTCCTTATGCCAGGATTACCTGGGTACAGGCGTTTACGTTGGCCAGCTTGTAGAAGCCAGCCACCTGCCGATGGGCCTGATCCCGGCCATTGTATTCCTGGTAGCTGCCGGTCTGTCCTTCTCGATCGGTACTGCCTGGGGAACCTTCGGGATCTTTATCCCAATCGTTGTGTTCATCTGTCAGGCATCCGCGCCGGAGCTGATGGTTGTTACCCTGTCCGCAACGCTGGCAGGCTCTGTTTTCGGAGACCACTGCTCACCGATCTCAGACACCACCATCCTGTCTTCTACCGGGGCGGGCTGTGACCATATCAAGCATGTGGCCACCCAGATGCCTTACGCCTGCCTGGTAGCGGCGTGCTGCTTTTTCGGCTACATTGTCGCCGGATTCTCGTACGGCAACATCGCCCTGACACTCGGCACCGGCATTATCCTGCTGGGCGTTACCCTGTTCGTGCTTCACCGTCTCTCCAGCAGAAAACTGGAAAGAACAGAAGTGACTGCCGAGCCGGAAGCTTAAAGCAGACCATTCGATTTTGTGGAGAATCCAGAACTTTCGGTTGTGGATTCTTCATTTTTTTACCCTTAATAAAAAGAATTTTTCAAGCAAGTCGTTTACAGATATGTTATAATAAAGAAAAAAAGGGGGCTTGAAAATGGGTGAAAAAGTATTGTTTAAAGAGTGGCTTTGTGCCAGGTACTCAGGCGACGCGTCTTATTTTGGTGACCTGGCAAAGGATGTGGCCGAGGATAAAGGCTTTCCGGACGACGGCTCAGCCGATGATTTTATCAGCTATATTGAAAGCCAGGGCGCCAGTGAGGAAGCACTGAAGGTGATGAGCGACGCCTACGCACTCTTTATAAAGGGTGATAACTAAACCAAAGAGAACCTGTCTTTTAAAGATGGGTTTATTTTTTTGCCTGGAAGGCACGGCGCAAAATTGTGCTGTGCTTCCCTACCGCCTGCGACGGAGCCTTTTTTGGATATTTCGGCCCAAATCCCTGAGCCCCGAGCTTTTCACAAGCCGGGTCGGAAAATCCGGCTCACGGTCGTAGACAATCTGAAAATACTGGCTTTTGTTCTCTGCGTCCATACTGGTAAAGGCGATCCCGTACTTCAGCACGCCCTCTTCGTTTTCAGCCACCCGGGCCACCCGGGCATCCATACTGGCACGATAGCGTTCTGTCCAGACAAGAACTTCCAGCGGCAGACTTTGATCCAGTATTCTCCCGTCATCGAGCGCTATTCCCATGCCCCTTTCGGAGATATCAAGGGTGTGGCCCGAAAAGCGGCCATAAGGCGTCTTTACTACGACAGGTATATTCGCGCTAAAACGCACGTTTTTCCGGCTGTTTTTCCGCCCTAAAATGAAAAATACGGCCATGATAAGGATAAAGGTGTTGAGGATCAGCCAGTACATGACCACCAGAGCTGCCACAAAGCTGGCAGGCATCCAGACCGTGTAGCACTGGTAGATGGCAAAGGCAGACAGCAGAATAAAGAACAGGTGCGGGAGCGCCAGAGTAAAATTGCGTGAGTCAGTCACTGCGTCCTTACGGGTGACAGAGAACTTCTTTTCACGTATGCCCAGGGTTTCCAGGATAATGGGAAACATCAGGTATGGAAACAGAGCGGTGTCGATAATATTGCTCCACCTTGTGCTGCGCATACTGCCGGAAAGAAAACGCAGGGACAGACCGTAGAGCAGATAGGCAGGTATTGAAAAGATCAGAAGCTCAGGCACTGTGCAGTCCACGATAACGACCTGAAAAAGGGTGAAAAGGATCGGGGCAGAAATATAGACAAAACGTCTGAAAAAAGTCCACCAGTATAAAAAAGAGCTGTAATAGCTGAGGCGTGTTCTGAGAGGCAGACCCATATGCCTGAGCCAGCAGGATTGGCGGAGGGTCTGGATGCACCCTCTTCCCCACCGCCTGCGCTGGCCGATAAGATCCCGCAGGGTGGCCGGTGCCAGCCCGTGGGCCAGGACTGTCGGAATGGCATAGCACCGGTACCCGGCAGCCTGGATGCGGATACCGGTGGCAAAGTCCTCGGTGATACTGTCCGTGGCAATTCCGCCAACCTCTGTGACAGCCTGGCGTGAAATAAGGGTATTTGACCCTGCGTAAATAGGCGCGTTGGCGTAGTTTCGGTTGACATTGACCTCCTTGAAAAAATAATCCTGCTCGTTGGGCAGCTTTTCCTCAGAATACAGGTTGTACTGGAAAAGGTCGGCGTTGTAAAAGCTCTGGGGTGACTGGATAAAGCCGACGGGGCCGTTATCCAGGAAGAAGTACGGCACGGTTCTCATGAGAAAATCGTGGGTGGGAATCATATCCGCGTCAAATGTGGCGATGAGGGGGGAATGGGTTTTAAAGATCGCGTTGTTGAGATTTCCGGCTTTTGCATGCTGATTTTCACGAAGGCCAAAATAGCCGGTGTCCATCTGCTCAGCGAGCGCAGCAATCTCTGGGCGGTCAGAGTCGTCACAGAGATAGATATGGACTCTGTTTTTGTCCGGATACACCATATATTTGCAGGCGTTGACGGTTTTATAAAGGAGCTCTGCCGACTCATTATGAGTGGCGATGAAAACGTCCACCTCCGGGTAATCCGCAGCCGGGATCACCGGGAGCTCTGGCAGAGCGGACCGGGAATAGTTCCGGTACAGCTCGAAGGTTTCCACTGCGCCCGTAAGCTCTGTGATAAGCAGGATAATGCCAATGACTGAGGCCAGCGGGCCAAACCGGAAGGGCAGTGTAAAAAGGATCCGCCAGCCGAAATAGATGGTCATGGCAGCCATCGTGAGTATAAAAATTGTCTTTTTAATCCGTGTTTTGTTTTGTTCTTTCATGCTTTCCTCTTTAATTTTATGTCTCATTTAAAGTTTACCCTCAGACGTTGCCGGAAAACAAAAAAAGAAAAGCGGAAACCCGTTAAGGTTTCCGCTCGGTTTCCTATAGAAAAAGGGGAGTAATTCTAAAGGAAAAAGGATTATATGTGATATTTATTATTATAGAGTTATCGATCCCAAGTTGCAAGGCCAAATTTTGCAATATCGTTTGCAGATTTTAATTTGTGAACTGAGATAAATAAAAAGAAAAACCTGTGAACAGAATGCCTCTGAACATCAGGTTTTTCTTAGCTTTCAAGGGTTTTTTCGCCCCCTGTCAGATTCCAAGATTTTTATTGGCGGTTTCCATCATCAGCTTGATCCGGTTGATCTGATTAACCTCGGAAGCGCCGGGGTCATAATCAATGGGAGCGATATTGGCCTTCGGATAACGCTTGCGGATCGGCTTGATCATCCCCTTGCCCATAACGTGGTTTGGCAGGCAGGCAAAGGGCTGGACACAGACGATATTTTCAACGCCGGACTCGATGAGTTCCATCATTTCAGCGGTCAGGAACCAGCCCTCCCCGCCCTGGTTCCCCAGCGCGATGAGCTCCTTGGCTTTCTCCGCTTTTTTATAAATGGTAGAAGGCGCGTGGAAATGTCGGCTCTTATCCAGGGCTTTTTTCATATTTTTACGGTACATTTCCAACACCTTAATCCCAGCGACGCCCGCGGTCTTGCCTGATTTGCTGCCGGACAGCTCGTCATACTTGTAAATCGAGTTATAACAGCAGTACAGGAAGAAGTCGATGAGATCCGGCACCACCACCTCGGCCCCCTCGTTCTCCAGCACCTCGATGAGGTTGTTGTTGGCGGTCGGATGGTACTTGACCAGAATTTCCCCGACAATGGCGACCTTGGGGATTTTTTTCTCAATTCTCGGCAGGTGGTCAAAGTCCTCGACAATCTGAGTGACATTGCGCTTAAAGACCGACCATTTCGGCTTGCGGATATCAATCTTGACCCGCTCCTTCCACTTATTATACAGGGCCATAGCGGAGCCGGGCACCTGCTCATAGGGCTTGGTGGCGTAAAGCACACGCTGGAACAGGTCGCCGTAGACCATGCCGATCACGGCGCGGTTCGTCAGCCCCGGCGTGATCTTAAAGCCTGGATTGTCCTCCAGGCCCACCAGGTTCAGAGAGATAACCGGCACCTGCTCCATGCCCGCTTCCCTCAGCGCCTTGCGGATAAAACCCACATAGTTGGACGCGCGGCAGGGGCCGCCGGTCTGAGTCATGAGCACAGACACGTTGTCCAGATCATATTTGCCGGATTTCAGCGCCGCCATGATCTGTCCGGTGGTGATGATGGTCGGATAGCAGGCGTCATTGTTGACATAGGTCAGCCCTTCATCCACAGCCTTCTCATCCACACTCGGCAGCACCTCGACATTATAGCCGCTGGTGGCCATGGCGTCCGCGATAAACTCGAAGTGAATCGGCGACATCTGGGGCGCCAGCAGCGTGTGGCGTTTGCGCATTTCCTTAGTAAACACCACTTTTTCAGGCAGTTCTTCACACGGGAGCTTGACGTGGTTCTTTTCACGCTCCTCCATGGCAGCCTTCAGCGAGCGCATCCGGATACGGACCGCGCCCAGGTTGTTGACCTCGTCAATTTTGATGAGGGTATAGATGTTGCCCTTGCTTTCCAGGATTTCCTGAGTCTGCTCAGAGGTGACCGCGTCCAGGCCGCAGCCAAAGGAGGTCAGCTGTACCAGCTCCAGAAAATCATATCGGGCGACAACTTCTGCTGCCTTGTAAAGGCGGCTGTGGTATTTCCACTGGTCAAGCACCCGGAAGTTTTCTTCGTCGATGTCTGTGACCAGATGGGCAATGCAGTCCTCGGTGAGTACCGCCATGCCAAGTCCGGTGATGATGTTGTCGAGCCCGTGGTTGATCTCAGGGTCGATATGGTACGGCCGTCCGGCCAGCACGATGCCTTTTTTATTGTTCGCCTTCAGCCATTCAATGGTTTCCTCGCCCTTTGCGCGCATGTCGTCTCGGAAGCGGTCCTTTTCGCCCAGGGCCAGCTTGAGGGCGACGCTGATCTCTTCCTTTGGAATACCCAGTTCGCCAAAGATTTCGATGAGCCGTCCCTCCAGCCGTTTGTGGTCATCCAGCGCGATGAAAGGATTCAGGAAGGTCACGTCGTTTTCCCTCAGAGATTCCATATTGTGCTTGATGGTTTCTGGATAGGACATGACAATGGGGCAGTTATACCAGTTGTCCACTTTTTCAAATTCCCGTTCCTCATAAGGGATGCAGGGATAAAAAATGGTTTTGACCCCCCGGTCGATCAGATCCTGGATATGGCCGTGCACCAGCTTAGCGGGATAGCAGACCGATTCGGATGGTATGCTGGCCATGCCCTTTTCATAAACCTTACGGTTGGATTCCTCAGACAGCTCGACCCGGTAGCCGAGGCTGGTCAGGAAAATAAACCAGAAGGGATAGTTCTCATACTGGTTGAGCACACGCGGGATACCGATCACACCGCGGGACGCCTGGTTGGTGGGCAGCGGCTGGTAATCGAAAACACGCTTGTATTTATACTGATACAGGTTGGGCAGATCCTTGTTTTTACGCCCCTCGCCCGCCCCAATCTCGCAGCGGTTGCCGGTAATGTGCCGGCTGCCGTCATTAAAACGGTTGATGGTGAGCAGGCAGTTGTTGCTGCATCCGCCGCACCTTCGGTGGCTGACTTCAACCTCAAAGCTGTAAAGCCTGTCCAGATCCAGAAGCGTGCTCCTGTCCCCCTCGGTATAGTTTTCCCGGGCGATCAGCGCCACCCCGAAGGCACCCATCAGCCCGGCGATGTCGGGCCGCACCACGTCCTTATCGGTAATTTTCTCAAAGGCACGTAGCACTGCGTTATTGTTGAAGGTACCGCCCTGGACAATGATATTCTCTCCCAGATCCTTGGGATTATGCACCTTGATAACCTTTTGCAGGGCGTTCTTGATGACCGAATAGGATAAGCCGGCGGAGATTTCTCCAACCTCGGCCCCTTCTTTCTGGGCCTGCTTTACCTTGGAATTCATGAAAACCGTACAACGTGTGCCCAGATCTACTGGCTTTTCGGCCAGGAGCGCCTGAGACACAAAGGCCTCCATGCTCAGGTTCAGGGACTTGGCAAAGGTTTCAAGGAAAGAGCCGCAGCCTGATGAGCAGGCTTCATTGAGAATGATGCTGTCAATGGTACCATTCCGGATCTTCATACATTTCATATCCTGTCCGCCGATGTCCAGGATAAAGTCGACCTTTGGCATGAAATATTTGGCGCCCTTATAGTGAGCGATAGTTTCAATTTCGCCGATATCTACTTTGAGGGCTGTCTTAATCAGCCCCTCACCGTAGCCGGTGACTGCGGATTTCCCAATGAATGCGTCGTCGGGCAGCTTGTTATAAACATCCTCCACAATCTTGATGGCCTGACCCAGGGGGCTGCCCTCGTTGCTGCCATAGTAGTGATACAGAAGCTCACCCTCACGGCCAATGAGTACGGCCTTAGTGGTGGTAGAACCGACATCGATGCCCAGAAAGCACGCGCCGGTATAGGCTTCAAGGTTTCCCCGCTCCACACGGTCCTTTTGGTGACGTGAGAGGAAGCTGTCCAGCTCATCCTGGTTTTTAAAGAGAGGGTCGAGACGATTGACCTCGCTGTCACCCGCCCCGTCAGTGTTCTGCACCCGTCTGACCAGCTCGGAGAGCGGCAGTGTGCCGTATTTATCGGAGGAGTAAGCAGAGCCCACAGCCACAAAAAGGTTGGAGCCTTCCGGGAAGATCACCTGCTCTGGCGACAGCTTCAGGGTCTCAATAAAACGCTGTCTGAGCTCAGACAGGAAGTAAAGCGGGCCGCCCAGAAAGGCGACATTTCCCCGGATGGGGTGTCCGCAGGCCAGGCCGCTGATGGTCTGGTTGACCACTGCCTGAAAAATGGAGGCCGCGATGTCCTCCTTGGCTGCCCCCTCATTGAGCAGAGGCTGTATATCAGTTTTGGAAAATACCCCGCAGCGTGAAGCGATGGGATAAATGGTCTGGTGGGTTTTCGCCAGTTCATTGAGGCCGGTGGCATCCGTTTTTAACAGGGTTGCCATCTGGTCAATAAAAGCCCCGGTTCCCCCAGCGCAGGTGCCATTCATCCGCTGCTCGATATTGCCCTCAAAGAAGGTGATCTTGGCATCCTCACCACCCAGCTCAATGGCACAGTTCGTTTCGGGAATCAGCCTTTCAACCGCGACGGTCCCGGCCACCACCTCCTGAATAAAGGGAATGTCCAGCCATTTTGAAATCATCAGCCCGCCGGAGCCCGTCACACAGACCCTGGTCGTAATGTCGCCCACCTTTTCAAAGGTTTCCTTTAAAAGCTCTGCCATGATCAGCTTGATATTGGACAGATGCCTTCGGTATTCTTTGTAGATAATCGTGTCGTTCTCGTCCATTACCACCACCTTAATGGTGGTTGAGCCTACGTCCAGGCCCATTTTGTAAGTTTTGTTCATGTATTATGCCTCATTTTTATTAATCATCAATCATTATTTGTAATGCTTGCTTATTATTGCGCGCTCTCGATTTTTCCCAGCCGTTTATAGAGCGGTTTATAGCGCTTATACGCTCTTTTGTACACCTTGCGGTATAAATCTGCGTAAAGCTTGTTTTCTTCGGAATCTGGCAGGAAACGGCGTGATTTTCGCACCATCTCCGCTCCGGCTGCCTCGAGGTCCGGGTAAACGCCTAATCCCACATAGGTAGCCATAGCGCCGCCGAGCCCGGTTGTCTCATAGGTCTGAACCCTGTAAACCTCCCGGCCAAAGACGTTGGCCATGATCTGGGCGATATTGTCGCTGCGGGAGCCGCCACCGGACAGGCCGATAGTTTCCACCCATACGCCGGATTTCTTTTCAATGGTTTCAAGGCCTTCCAGGAGCGCGAAGGCCAGTCCCTCGATGATGCTTCTGTAAATATGGTATTTTGTGTGGCGTTCGCTGAAGCCGATAATTGAACCCTTTGCCTCAGGCTTAAAAGATTCCTGACCCCAGTAGGGCTGAAGCACCAGGCCGCCAGCCCCCGCAGGCACAGTAAGCAGCTGCTCATTCAGAAAATCGAGCAGATTCTTACCCCGCTTTTCACAGTCTTCCCGCTCCTTACTGGCAAATGTTTCGATAAACCAGTTGATCATCCAGAAACCGTGGTAAACGGTGATTTCAGGGTTATAGGCCTCTGGGTCCACCCCGGGGAAAGGCGGATAAAAGGGAACCAGTTCGTAATAACGCTTGGAGGTCGTCTCCACAGTAGCCTGGGTGCCAAGAGATACGCTGGCGCAGCCCTCGTTCACACAGCCCACACCAATGGTCTCACAACCCTTATCGGTGCCGGAACCTACGAGGGGCAGCCCTTCTGGGAGCCCTGTTTTTTTGGCAGCCTCGGGTGTAATGACACCGATGACCTGGCAGGAATCCACCAGGTCACAAAGCTTTTCGCGCTCAATCTGGATGATCTGGCGCTTGATTTCGTAAGGACCGCACCATTTCTTATGCTTGAAATCAAAGGGAAAGTGGCCCGCGATATTGGAGGTCGCGTCCACCATCTGGCCGGTCAGTTTATTGATCAGGTAAGTCGAAAGAAAAATGTATTTATCCGCAGTACTCCACAGCTCCGGCTCATGCACCTTGATCCAGTGCGCATGGGTGCCGGTATTAAAGCTCTCGGTAAAGGCTTTTTTGCCAGCTATCCAGAAGGCAAAACGGTAAGGCTGAGGAATCGTCAATGGTTTTTCCAGCGTCCGCCGGTCCATCCAGCTGATAAAATCCCGCAGTCCCTCGCCTTTCTCGTCCACAATGGTGGCGATATCGCGCTGCACCGCGATATTCATACCCGAAAGCGCCGCAATGTATTCAGGATAGCGGCTTTTCATCTCCAGGGTAACCGAAGCCAGATCGTCCCAGAACATGGCCGGCGGCGCCTCCACGTAATGCGGCTTCTTAGAGTAGTATCCCTCAAACCTTTTCTCGGTTTTCGCCAGCGCCCGGCCTGTTTTGTCAAATACAATGGCCCGAACGCCCTGGGTGCCACAATCAATGGTTAAAACTAATTCCTTCTCCAAACCTTAACCTCAAAATCAAATTTCTTCTTATTTATTATATAGCACTTCTTAAACGACCACTATTATAACAAATCTTCAAGAATTTATCAAAGTTTTCTTTAGCCCTTTAATATCGCCAAAATTTTTTTCCGCAACAATTATTTTTATACAAAACGGAAAAAATACGGAAAATATATTTCAGCATAAGCTATGAATATAATCTTGATGCAACATCTTCTAATTTTTTTCTCTTTTCTTGTGTTGGTCGTATATAATTATTTAGGGTTGTGCTTACATTTTTATGTCCTGCATACTCTTGTACTTCTTTAATATCGACTCCACTATCAAAAAGATGTGTCAGACAGGTTGGTCTCAAAC
>CAUEUD010000109.1 GCA_959020865.1 Eubacterium limosum
AGCATACAGTCCTTGGAGAGGGACTATAAACATTACTACTTTATAATACGAGGAAGGATAGAAAATGGCAGCAAAAACAGCAAATTTATATGCCCGGATTGAACCCGAAGTTAAAGAACAGGCGGAAGGTATTCTCTCTGCACTTGGCATTCCAGCTTCCAATGCAATCAATATGTTCTACAAACAAATTATTCTCCAGAGGGGACTTCCTTTTGAAGTAAAAATGCCATCCGCTCGCCCTGCGGATACAAGCACCTTGTCTGAGGAAGAGATGAATATTGAATTGGAGAAAGGATATGCAGACATGAAAGCTGGCCGCACCAAGCCAGCGAGTGAAGTTTTTGCAGATATTCGAAAAGACTACAATTTATGATTTTCGAAATAAAGATTTCAGATCAGGCAGATGCTGACCTTCGAGGTATATATGAATATATTGCTTATGAATTGCATTCGCCTGAAAACGCCAGAGGACAGCTTGACCGATTAGAGAAAGGCATTAAAAGCCTATGCCAAATGCCTGAACGTTTTCGTAAATATGAACGGGAGCCTTGGAATAGCAAGGGACTTCGTATGATGCCCATAGACAAGTACTGTGTCCTTTACATTCCCGATACAGAGGACCGCTTGTTAACGATCCTTCGTGTCATGTACAGTAGTCGAGACATTGAAACACAACTTGATAGATACACAAAAATCAGCAGGTAAAACGCTCGTTTAAAAGGCGTTTTATCTGCTTTTTTATTCTTTCATCATGTTTTGTTTAAGGATACCGCAATCCGCGACTGGTTGAGGGCTTTGTAGAACTTGGCCTCGTTTTGCATAAAGACGGACAGATATAAGATATCCACAATCACCAGCTGGACGATTCTGGACGCCATGGCTTCGGAGTGGTATTTTTTATCATTGGTGGAGCTGGATAAAAACACATCGGATTTTTTCGCCAGGCTGGAATTGCTGAAGCTGGTCAGCGATATGATCTTTGCGCCGTTTTCCCTGGCGAGGCTGACCGCATTCAACACCTCCACACTTTCACCTGTATGGGAAACCACAAACAGAACGTCCTCTGAGGTCATGTGTGAGCAGTGAATGTTCATCAAATGTGAATCCTGAAAGCCGTTAACGTTCAGCCCGATTTTCCCAAACTTATGCAGCGCATCAATGGCGACGGCCGACGATGCCCCGATTCCAAAAAATGTCACACGCCCCGCATTGAGAATCATCTCCGCACATTGGTCAATATCCTTCTGGTCAATGGAATACTCCAGATCACTGACTGCGGTATTGGTATGCTTAATCACCTTGCGCTTGATATCAGAGGTACTGTCACCCTCCGCAATTTCCTCATTGATGGTCTCACTGGGGCTGTCGATCAGCTCTTTTGCGAGATTAACCCGAAAAATCTGATAGGAATCATAATCCAGCTTTTTAAGAAACCGCATAACGGTTGTCTCACTGGTGCTGCAATGATTGGCCAGCTCTGTAATGGACAAAAGAATGGTAGCATCCGGATTATCCAGTATGTAGTCTGCAATGGTCTTCTGCGTTTTAGAGAGCAGATTGTATTTTGTTCGTATATCACTTAATAAAGAAGCCATAAGATTTCTCCCTTTTTCCTCTTTTTGAATTAATTATACTTCATAACTCTCTGAAAGTAAAACACTTTTTCGTTAATAATTTACGATACTTATGTTGACATCGTCAAAAAATGATGTTATAATTCGTTTATAATTTACGAATAGTAAATACAAAACGTAAATTTAATACCATTTTTGTGTGGAAACAAATAATCAGAGGAGGCAAAGATTAAAAATGAAAGCAGTAAGAATGTATAAGCCTGGGGACTTAAGGGTTGAGGATGTTCCAAAACCGGAAATGATGGACGACGAAGCGATGGTGAAAGTTCGCGCTGTTGGTCTTTGCGGTTCAGATATTCCGAGAGCCCTGGTCTATGGCGCTCACGTTTCACCGATTACCATCGGGCATGAATTCTCCGGTGAAATCGAAGCTGTTGGAAAAAATGTGAAAAACTTTAAGCCCGGGGACCGGGTTGTGGTTCCGCCGCTCATTCCATGCGGGAAATGTGAATGGTGCCAGAAGGGAATCTACTCTTTATGCGAGGATTATGATTATTATGGCTCCAGACGCGACGGCGCCCTTGCCGAATATGTATCCGTCAAGGAATCCAACCTTTTAAAGGTTCCGGAGGGTGTATCCTATGAGGACGCCGCGACTCTTGACCCGTGTGCAAACGCTTATCACGGCCTCATGCGCGGCAGCTTTAAAGAAGGCGACAGCGTCTGTGTCTGCGGCACCGGCCCCATCGGCTTATTCGCCGCACAATACGCAAAGCTCTGCGGGGCGTCTCAGGTCATTGCGGTTGACGTCTGGGATGAAAAGCTGGATATCGCCAAAAAAGTCGGCGCAGATGTGACGATCAATTCCTTAAACGAAGATCCTGTGGAAGCGGTTAAAAAAGCGACCGATGGAAAAGGAGCAAATCTGGTCATTGATTTCTCCGGCGTACCGGCCGCCCAGAAGCAGTGTATTCTCATGGCCTCTAAAATGGGCCGGGTTGTCTTCCTCGGAATTTCTCATAAAGGCTTAGACTTAAGCGAAAAGGAAGTGGACACCATCATGCGCAGCCAGCTGAGCGTTATCGGTTCATGGAACTCCTTCACGAAGCCTTATCCCGGTGAGGACTGGACGGAATCCTTAAAAATGTTCGGCGAACGCGGAATGACCGCCAGGGATATCATCAGCCACCGCCTGCCGCTGGATGACTGCCCGGGTATCTTTGATAAAATCAAGGAAGGCGGCTTCTTCTACAACAAGGTCATGTTCTACCCCTGGGGACAGGAATAATCGAAAGGAAAAAAGCGATGCAGGCATTCGTACTTAATGAAAACAGAGAGCTCGAGGTTCGGGAGGTTCCCGAGCCTCAGGGAAATGACGATAACATCATCGTCAAGGTAAAATCCGCTTCGATCTGCGGCACAGACATGCGCACTTTCTTAAAGGGAAATGACAAAATTGACGTGCCGCGTGTCCTGGGCCACGAGTGTGCCGGGGATATTGTCCATGCCGGCAAGCTTGCCAGGGAGCACGGTTATCGGGCAGGGGACCGTGTCACCGTCGCTCCGGCCATCGGCTGCGGCGAGTGCTGGCCCTGCAAAACCGGCCACACCAATATGTGTGACCACCTGACCACCATCGGCTTCCAGTATGAGGGCGTTTTCGCGCCTTATCTGGAGGTTCCGGCCCAGGCCATCAAGATGAACAATGTCATCAAGCTGCCGGACAGCATTGAGTATGATGACGCTACCCTGATCGAGCCGGCAGCCTGCGCCTTAAACGGCCAGCGCTACATGCACATTGAGCCCGGCGATTTCGTGGTCGTTTACGGCAGCGGCATGATCGGCTGTATCCATGCCGAGCTTGCTTTCCAGAAAGGGGCTGCAAAGGTCATTATTGTAGAACCTGTCGAAAAGCGGGGAAAAATCGCCATGGAAAAGGTACCGGGTGTGATCTGGGTCAATCCCTTCACACAGGACACGGCGGCAGAGGTTGAAAAAATCACTGAGGGCCGCGGCGCCAATGTGGTCATCACAGCGACTTCTGTTCCTTCTGTCCACACCGAGGCTCAGGTCATCGCCGCAAAGATGGGGCGTATTTCGTTGTTTGGCGGGCTTCCGGGTGAGAGCAGGGGGCACATCGACTCGAACCTCATCCATTATAAGGAGCTTCAGGTCTGCGGTGTGCACGCCACTACGCCGGACTGTATGCGCGAAATTATGCAGCTCATGGCAGAAGGGAAGCTGGATGCCAAAAAGTATATCGAGCGTTCCATTAAGCTGGAAAATATCATGGACGGCTTCACCGCAATCCGGGATGAAAACATCATGAAGGTTGTTGTTCACCCATAAACTAAAAACAGGAGATCATCTATGAACTACCCAAAAATATACCTGGTACTGGATAACTGCTTTGCCATCAAGCGCTGGGTGGAGCCTGAAACCTGGGGGCCGCTCATTAAACAGCTTGGCTTTGACTATGTCGAGGCAAGCTTTGACAACGAGGCGGACTTTTTCTACTCGCCGGACTGGTACCTTGACGCGTGGTTTGACCGGGTAAAGGCAGTGGAGGCCGCGCAGGATATCCATGTCGCCAACTTTTTCACCGGCTATCAGACCTACCGCACTGCCGGACTGGCCCACCCAAACGAAAAAATGGCCCGCCATATGCTGGAGGGCTGGGTAAAGCCAGCCATTGAAAGGCTGGGCGCGCGCGGCTCCGGCATTGGCTTTTCGCTTCACGCTTATCCTGACAGGGTGCTCCAGGACCCGGAGCTCTACAAAAAAGAAACCCGCAAAGTTTCAGAGCTGCTGTCTGAAATCGGCGGCATCGCAAAGGACAACGGCAATATTCCGGTGTGCGTTGAGGCCATGTACGCGCCCCACCAGACTCCCTGGACCATCGAGGGCACAAAGAACTTTCTGAGAGACATCTACAACATCGGCCAGAATCCCGTCTACACCACCATCGACATGGGCCACATGGTTGGACAGGTGCGCTTTCAAAAACCCTCCCGGGACGCTGTCCGTAAAAGCATTGAAGCCGCAATAGAGGGCCGTGTCTTCACAGAGCCCTGGCTGGGCGGCGATACCACCTACGCAATCTGGGAGAAGGCCATCAAGGACAAAGATACCGGCGACGGTATCCTGGACGCCATTGAGGCCGACATGGCGCGCTATCCTCACCTTTTCTCCTTTGATCCGGCAGATTCTGACCCGTATGCCTGGCTTGAGGCGCTGGCCTGCTATTCCCCCATTATGCATATGCAGCAGACCAACGGCGTTACGTCCTCCCACGCGGCCTTCACAGAGGACAACAACGCCGCGGGCATCATCGACGGCGCCCGGCTCCTTGCGGCCATCGCAAAATCCTATGAAAAGGAAGATCCGGCCATGCCGCCAAAGGCTGAGACCATCTACCTGAGCTTTGAAATTTTTGCATCCAATGCTGAGCATCCAAGAGAAATCAAAAACAAATTAAAAGAGACCTGCGCGTACTGGCGTACGTTTATTCCAAAGGATGGCATGCCGCTCAACGAACTCATTGAGCGGCTGAAATAAAACCGACAAGACTGAATGAAGGAGTAAAAAAATGAACAAACAAGAAATTTTAGGCCACATTGACCACACACTTTTAAAAGCATTCTCAACCTGGGACCAGATTAAAGCACTCTGCGACGACGCGGTGGAATATAAAACCGCTTCTGTCTGCATCCCCCCTTCCTTTGTAAAACGGGCGAAAGAGACCTACGGCGATGCCCTGAATGTCTGCACCGTTATTGGCTTCCCGCTGGGCTATAACACCACTGCCGTCAAGGCTTTTGAAGTGAAAGAAGCCATCCGCGAGGGCGCCTCGGAGGTGGATATGGTCATCAATATCGGCGCTTTAAAGGATAAGGACTACGACTATGTTCAAAATGAAATTGCTGAGCTGAAAAAAGCCGCCGGCGACCACATCTTAAAAGTCATTGTTGAAACCTGCTACCTGACCGAGGAGGAAAAGGTCAAGGTCTGCGAGCTGGTCACAAACGCTGGCGCAGACTATATCAAAACCTCCACTGGCTTTGGAACAGGCGGCGCTACCATTGAGGACATCAATCTCTTTAAAGCGCATATCGGGCCCTCTGTAAAAATGAAAGCCTCCGGGGGCGTGAAAACCGTAGAAGACCTGGAAATGTTTTTAGACGCAGGCTGTGAGCGCATCGGCACCAGCTCAGCCATCGGACTTTTAAAAGAAAGCTAGGCCAGGTGAAAAAAATGTATGATCTTGTGATCATCGGCGCCGGTGTTACCGGCTGCTGTATAGCACGCGAAATATCAAAATACGAAGTAAACGCATGCGTCATCGAAAAAGGGGACGACGTGGCTTCGGGAACCTCAAAGGCCAACACCGGTGTTATCCACACCGGCCTTGAGGCAGACCCGGGCTCCCTGATGGCAAAGTTATGCGTCGAAGGTAATCGATTAATGTGGGAGCTTTCTGAGGAACTGGATTTCCCGGTAAAGAAAAACGGAAAATTCATTGTCTGCACCCATGAGGAAGACCTGCCCAAGCTTAAAGAACAGCTGGACCACGCTGAGAAAAACGGCGTCCCGGGCTGCCGTATCGTCCCAAGAGATGAGGTGCTCAGGCTTGAGCCCAACCTCACCGAGCGGACCGTCGCCGCGCTTTATGCGCCCACCGGCGGCGTGATCTGTCCCTTTAATCTCGCCATCGCCATGGGTGAAAACGCAAACGTCAACGGCGTGGCATTCAAATTTGAAACCGAAGCCTATGACATTATCAAAGCAGACGGCTTTTACACCATCAAAACCAACCGCGGCGATATTCAAACAAAAGCCATCGCCAACGCTGCCGGCGTCTACGCCGATAAATTTCACAACATGGTCAGTGAAAAGAAAATCCACATCACTCCCAGAAAGGGCGAGTATATTTTCTTTGACAAATCACTGGGAACCATTTTCAACGCGACGGTGGTGCCGCTTCCCGGCAAGATGGGTAAAGGCATCGCCGCTTCCCAGACCATCCACGGCAACTTCTTTGTAGGACCGACCGCCACCGACGTGGACGACAAGGAATCCTTCCAGACCACCCAGGAGGTGCTGGACTCGCTAAAGGAAATCGCCGCCTCACCTGATTTTTTGCATAAAAACCCTCTGCCGCTTAATAAAATTATCACCTCCTTTGTGGGCCTGCGCGCACATGAGGACCACCACGAATTCATCGTTGAGGAAGTGGACGACGCTGAAAACTTCTTTGACGCCGCTGGTATTGAGTCGCCGGGCCTCACAAGCTCACCAGCCATTGGCGTGATGCTCTCCGGCATCATCGCGGAAAAAATGCAGCTTAAAAAGAAAACGAACTTCATCGCCAGACGCAAGGGTGTCCTGAAATTCGACAGCCTGTCCGATGAAGAAAAAATGGCGCTCATCAAGGAAAAACCCGAATACGGCAATATTGTGTGCCGCTGCGAGATGGTCACCGAAGGTGAAATCATGGACGCCATCAACCGTCCCATCGGCGCAAAGTCCATGGATTCTGTCAAGCGCAGAACCCGGGCCGGCATGGGACGCTGCCAGGCAGGCTTCTGTACACCGCGCACCATGGAAATCCTTTCCAGAGAGCTGGGCATTAAAATGACAGACATCACCAAAAAAGGCGGTGCGTCGCAGCTTCTGACCGGCTGCGACAAAGAAATCGGACAGGAATGAGAGGTTGATTATGAAGTTTTATGAAATAGTCATCATCGGCGGGGGGCCGGCAGGACTTGCCGCCGCCATTTCCGCCAAACAGTCGGGCGTCAATGATATTTTGATTGTGGAGAGAGACCGGCGGCTCGGCGGCATTTTAAACCAGTGTATTCACAATGGTTTTGGCCTGCATACCTTTAAGGAGGAACTGACCGGGCCGGAGTACGCCCAGCGCTTCATCGACGAGGTGGCCGACCTGGGTATCGAATACAAGCTGAACACCATGGTGGTGGACATTGAGGGAGACAAGGTCCTCACCATCATGAACAGCACCGACGGCCTGGTTAAGCTTAAGGCAAAGGCCATCGTACTGGCCATGGGCTGCCGGGAACGCCCCCGGGGCGCCCTCAACATTCCCGGCTGCCGGCCCGCGGGCATTTACAGCGCCGGCACTGCCCAGCGTTTTGTCAACATCGAGGGCTTTATGCCCGGCCGCGAAATCGTGATTCTCGGCTCTGGAGATATCGGCCTCATCATGGCCAGGCGCCTGACCCTGGAAGGGGCAAAGGTAAAAGTCGTCGCTGAGATTATGCCATACTCCGGCGGTCTTAAGCGCAACATCGTCCAATGCCTGGACGACTATGGCATTCCGCTTAAGCTGAGCCACACGGTTGTAGACATCAAGGGACAGGAACGGGTAGAAGGCGTCACCATCGCCCAGGTGGATGAAAACATGAAGCCTGTTCCCGGAACCGAGGAGGAATACAGCTGTGACACGCTCCTGCTGTCTGTTGGCCTCATCCCTGAGAATGAGCTTTCCAGCAAAATGGAGGTCAGCCTTGACCGGAAAACAAACGGCCCAATCGTAAATGAAAGCTTTGAGACCAATGTGGAAGGCGTTTTTGCCTGCGGCAACGTCCTCCATGTCCACGACCTGGTCGACTATGTTTCAGAGGAAGCTGCCGGCGCGGGAAAATGCGCGGCGGAATATGTCATAAAACAGCGAAAACCTGAATCCGGACCTGTTGTCGAGCTGGTCACAGGGGAGGGCGTCAGCTACACGGTGCCCAAAACCATTGACCTGAGCCGTATGGACGAAACCCTCAAGGTCCGCTTTCGCGTCAGTGGTGTTTATGAAAACAGCACAGTCTCTGTTTACTTTGACGATAAACGCGTCAAGCACCGCAAAAAGCGGATTGTCACCCCTGGAGAAATGGAACAAATCGAACTTGTCCGACAGGATCTCCAGGCTGAACCGGACTTAAAGCAGATTCTGATTAAAATCGAGGAGGCCTGAGCTTATGGAAAAACAAATCACCTGTATTGGATGCCCCCTCGGCTGTGCCGTCACGGTCACCATGGATCAGGGGGAAATCACCGACATCACCGGACACACCTGCAGCCGCGGCGAAAAGTATGCGCGTAAAGAGGTGACACATCCCACCCGTATCGTCACCTCCATTGTCAAAGTCAATGAAGGGGATATCCAGATGGTATCGGTCAAGACAGAATCCGACATACCAAAGGATAAAATATTTGACTGCATGGAGGCTATTCGTGAAATCGTTGTAACCGCACCTGTGAAGATTGGGGATATTATTGTACCGGATGTCTGCGGCACCGGCGTCAATGTTATTGCCACCAAAAACATCGACAAAAAAGCTTGCTCGTATTAAACACAATTGATCGAGAAAATTTAAATTAATTTAAAATAAGGGGTAAAATCATGAAAGAAAAAAAATATGTAGTAGGGATTGACTTAGGAACAACCAGCGCGAGAACCGTTGTGTTTGACTTTGACGGCAATGAGATCGGCTCAGGCCAGATCATGAATCCGCTGACCTATCCGGCTCCCGGACGCCAGGAGTGTGATGGCGATGAGCTCATCAAGCATTTGTACCGCACCACCCGCCTTGCCATTGACAACAGCGGCGTTGACCCTGAAGAAATCGCGGCCATCAGTACAGACGTGTTCCGCTGCACTGTGGCTCTGCGCGACGAAAACGGCGGCTTTACCATGCCCATCATTATCTGGCAGGATATGCGAAGCGCGGAAATGATCCCCGAGGTTGAGCGCAAGCTTGTGGCCGCAGGCTTATCTGCCGATGAGCTGTACGACCGCTGCGGCATGCCGCTTGGCGGTGTCAACCCGCAGAGCAACCTCCAGTGGATTCTGAAAAACATGCCGGAAGCCTATGAAAAGGCTGCCACCATCCACACCATGATGGGCCTTGTCACCAAGGCTTATGGCGCGGATGACTATTACGATGACATCAACGATACGCCGTGGGTACAGCTCAACGGCCCAGACTTCCAGTATGACCCGCAGATCTGCGCCGCCCTCGGCATTGATATCAATAAAATGGCGCCGCTGCGGCAGCCAGGCACCATCATCGGCAAGGTAACCGCCGAGGTTGCCGCGAGAACCGGCCTGGCAGAGGGCACTCCCATTGTCATGGGTACCGGCGACCAGCAGTCCGGCTGCCTGGGCTGTGGCTGTGTGCGTGAAGGCGTCGGCTATGCCTGCGGCGGCACTGCCGGTATCGTGGCTGGCAAGTCCTTTAACCTGCTGCGCGACCCATCCAGAAGATGCTACGTTTTAGGCACTCCCGACGGCGCATGGGTTATGGAAGGGGTTGCCAACGCCTCTGGCTCTGCCTTCAAATGGTTTAAAGAACAGTTCTGCGACGTTGAACAGCTGGCCGCGGAATCCCTCGACATCAGCGTCTATGACTTCCTGACCTCTGTGGCCACCAAATCGAACCCTGGGGCAAACGGCCTGTTCTTCCTGCCTTACTTTGCCGGTGCGGTCACACCAAACCAAAACCCCAACGCCCGCGGCACCTATATCGGTATGACCGTCGGACACACCAAGGAAGACTTTATCCGCGCCACCATGGAAGGGGTGAACTATGATATCCGTGATATGCTGGACGCCATGGTCTCCGGCGGCGCTCCAGACTTTGACATGGTCCGCCTGACCGGCGGTATCTTCCGCTCAGAGCTCTGGTGCCAGATGCAGGCCGATATCTTTAACCGCTCCTGCGAAGTTGTCGCCGTGGAAGAAGCCACAGCCCTCGGCTGTGCCATGGTCGCCGCTGTCGGCGTAGGCGTCTACAAGGACTTTGAGGAGGCCGAAAAACACATGGTAAAAATCCGCAGACGCTATGAGCCCAATCCAGAAAATGTCAAACGCTACGAGGACGCCTTCCGTACCTGGCAGCAGATTTACAAATCCCTGTCTACCGGCGCCTTTGACCAGGTGGTGGCATTCCAGGATAAATACCGCTAAACCTCACATAAATGCATTCAAAGAGCAGCCGCAGGGCTGCTCTTTTCACGTTAAGGCCAAAAGTTAGAAGGTGGAAAGTGGAAGGTGGAAGGTTATGGTGCAAAATGCTTCGCATTTTGATTAGACACGGCTTCGCCGCCATCGGCTGCAGACCGAATCCAATCGCTTTTGCGCCAGCAAAAGGGTTCTGGAACTTTCCACTTTCAACCTTCAACCTTCCACATAAACAAGCTTCATCTAACTCTCCGCCGCCAAATATCCAATTCTCATCAAAAGCCCTACATCAAGTCTTATTAAGCGCCACAGCGATACGGGACTTGTTCATCTCTTCAAAATAAACATCCTCATTCTGCATAAAGGTCGCAATATAAAGAATATCAATGATGGTCAGCTGCACAATACGCGACGCCATGGCCTCAGAATGGTACTTCTTATCATTGGTCGAGCTCAGCAGATAAAGATCCGACATTTTGGCCAGGCTTGAGTTGGCATAGCTGGTCAGGCTG
This sequence comes from Eubacterium limosum, assembly GCA_959020865.1. Taxonomy (GTDB): domain Bacteria; phylum Bacillota; class Clostridia; order Eubacteriales; family Eubacteriaceae; genus Eubacterium; species Eubacterium limosum_B. The sequence goes on from CAUEUD010000109.1 coordinate 11,061, forward strand.
ATAATTTTACTTCCGTTTTTCCGGGCAATGGATACCGCATTCAGTACTTCCTGGCTCTCCCCGGTGTGCGAAACCGCTATGAAAAGATCATCCGGTGTCGAATGCGCGCAGATAATATTCATCTGGTGCGGGTCGGGATGGCTGCACACATTGATGCCGATATTGCCGAATTTGTGCAGCGCATCCTGAGAAATGGACGCGGACGCGCCCACGCCAAAAAAGAGAACCCGCTTCGACGCTGCGAGAAACTCAAGAAACTCGGCAATGGTGTCTTCACTCAGGGTCTGCTCCAGGTCATTGATGGCTGTTACATTATGCTTGATGACCTTTTTCTTAATGGTCGCCAGGCCATCTTCCTCACTCAGCTCTTCATTAAGGGTTTCGCCCGGTTTTTCTGTCAATTCCTTTGCCAGGTTAATGCGAAAAACTTGGTAGGAATCGTATTCCAGCTTTTTAAGCAGCCGCATGACCGTTGTCTCGCTGGTGTCACCCTTCCCGGCCAGTTCTGTAATTGACAGCAAAGTCACCTTCTCCG
>CAUEUD010000110.1 GCA_959020865.1 Eubacterium limosum
AAAATCTTGAGAAAAGTTTACGTTTATGTTAAAATTCAACTAACAACATGTTTTAGCGCTAATTAAGGAGAAAGTATAAATTGAAAACCTCAAAATTCGGAGACAAGCTGAGTTCTGTTGAAGAAAAGATTAACGCAAAGCTGGACAAATTTAATGATAAAATTGGAAAGCGGGTTTTCACTGCCAGAGCATCTGCCATTGTGGTAACAGCCTTTATGGTCTGTGCCGGTACGGGAATTGCCCATGCCCAGACAACAGCTTACGAGGTGTTATATAACGGGCAGAGCATTGGATATGTCAAAGATCAGAGTACCTTTGACAATGCCCTTGGAGAGCTGCAGCAAAAGCTCTCAAAGGAATATGGCAATGAGAATGTTATTATAGCGGATGATATTAAGCTTAAGCCCGCCCGTACAATGGGAGAGAAGCTTGATGTGGATCAGTGTGCGGAAACCATTTACAATGCCGGAGTTGACGTTAAGCTCAGAGGGGCAGCCATCATGATTGATGGAAAGGCAGCCATTCAGACCGACTCCAAAGAGACGGCAGAAAGGGCTTTGAATGATTTCAAACAGCAGTATTCCCAGGTAGAGGGGGCGACAGTTTTGAGCTCAGAGCTTAAGCAGAACGTCACCATTGATGAACAAAATGTGGAAGTGCCTGACGCCAGGAATTATGACGCTACCATGTCATACCTGAAAGAAGGAAATGAGATTACAGCTCAAACCACCGTTCAGCCGGGAGAAACCGATGGAAATCTTATCGCAGCCAATCGTGGAACAACTGTTGACCGTCTGGCAGCCATGAATGCTGATAAAGATCTGAATGCTTTAAAGGAAGGCGACGTCTTGAATACAACTCAGAAAGCGCCGGTACTGACCGTGGTTACCGTTGTCGAAAAGCAGTATCAGGAAGAAATCCCCTTCGAGACAGAGGAACAGCCTACCGATGAGCTGATGACTGGCGAAGAGGAAGAAGTACAGAAGGGGGAAAACGGCCAGAAGGATGTCGATGCTGTTTTTACCTATGAAAACGGCCAGGAGATCGGCAAGGAAGTTAAATCAGAAAACACCACCAAGGAACCGGTTAAGGCAGTTAAGCGTGTAGGAACAAAGGAAGCGACAGCTGCGCCTGTATCCAGAGGCTCCATCAGCGGCAGCGGACAGTTCCTGATCCCGACCAGCGGCCTTGTGGGTGAAATAGGACGCCCGGGCGGCGGATCAAGCAATCACTCAAATGGCTGCGCTGTGGATATTTTAAACAGCTACGGCACCCCGGTTTACGCATCAGCGGCCGGAACAGTAACACGCGCGTCAAGCTTTGGCGGCTATGGAAACTGTATTGAAATTCAGCATGAAGGCGGCTACTCAACATTGTACGGCCACCTGAGCAGCATTGATGTCAGTGTTGGCCAGACTGTTGGTCAGGGTGAATATATTGGAGGAACTGGTTCTACCGGGTCTTCAACGGCCAACCATCTTCATTTTGAAGTGAAGGTTGGCGGCGTTGCCCAGCTTATTCAGGATTATATTCCTGTTTCGTCTGGCGCTTATGTTTAAAATTTGTTAAAATAAAACTGCCGGGATCAAGCCGGCAGTTTTTTTAGTGGAAAGGAAATCCTATGAGCGATCCTAAGACAGTTCAGAAAGCCTACGACCAGAGTCTGAATTACATTTCCTTTAAAAATCGGACTGAAAAGGAAATGGTTGACTATCTGGAAAAAAAAGAGTACAGTGAGCGTGTGATTGCAGAGGTTATGGCAAAGCTTGTGCAATATGCCTTTATTAACGACACCGCTTATGTAAAGAATTACTGCTATAACAATATTCACTTCAATTTCTGGGGCAGGGTTAAAATGCGTTATGATCTGAAAAAAAGGGGGATTCCTCAGGAACTGATTGCCGTTATGGACGAGCTTTACACGCCGGAACAGGAACGGATATGCTGCGAGAAACAGTTTGAAAAAGCGGCCCGTCAGTACAGCCGGGAAAGCTACAGGAAACGCAAAGGTAAAATTTATACCTTTTTGCAGAGAAAGGGATTTCCAGGCGAGGTCATCCGCGAGGTGATCGAGGCTGGCCTGCCAGAGGATGAAGCTGAAAACCTGACCGAAGAAGAAGCCGAGGCGCTTCTTGAAAAACAGATGACTGAGCTCAGACGTTTTTATGAAAAATACCGCAGAATGCAGGAAAACAAAGGTTACACCGGCCGAGAGCTGAAGCAGCGTGTTACCCGAAATCTGATGAGCAGAGGCTACAGTTATGATCAAATACGAATAATGACTGAAGAAGACGAATAATTATCTTCTCTGCCGATAAAGTTACAAAGAATTTTGGTGATTGGTAGAAATTTATCCTTAAAAAGCATGCGGGTTTGTATTATAATAAACTTATTAGGATTAAATAAGGATTCGGAGGCAACGAGCGATGAAGATTGTAATAATGGAACCCCTCGGCATTACAGAGGATGCACTGCAGACACTGAGCATGCTGCTCCGTGCGGACGGGCACGAGTTTATTGCTTATGAGAACCGGGAAACCGACACAGAAAAGCTGATAGAGCGGGTAAAGGACGCCGATGTTGTCGTACTGGCCAACCAGCCCTTTGGAAAAGAGGTTATTGCCGCCTGCAAAAATCTGAAGCTGGTAGATATTGCCTTTACAGGGGTTGACCATGTAGATGTTGCCGCCTGTAAGGAAAGGGGCATTATCCTGTGCAATGCGGCGGGCTATTCGACCAATGCGGTGGCCGAGCTGGCCTTTGGGCTTATGATTGATGTCTACCGCTATATTGTGACCTGTGACCACGAAACCCGTAACGGCGGGACCATCGGAGGCCTGATCGGCCATGAGCTCTGTGGCAAAAAACTGGGAATCGTAGGAACCGGCGCCATTGGCCTGAAGGTGGCAGAAATTGGAAAAGCCTTTGGATGTGAGCTTTTAGCCTACAGCCGGACCGTTCGCTCAGAGGGGCTGGAAATGGGTATCAAGTATATGGATTTAGAGGAGCTCCACAAGCAGAGCGATATTGTAACGCTTCATATTCCTGTAAGTCCAGAAACACAGGGACTGATCAGCCGGGATATGCTGGCGCTTATGAAACCCGAAGCCATTATCATTAATACGTCGAGAGGCGGCGTTATTGACAATGAGGCTTTGGCAGACGCGCTAAAAGAGGGAAAGGTGGCCGGCGCAGGTATTGATGTTTACGAGGAAGATCCGCCGCTGCCAAAGGACTATCCGCTTTTAAGCGCACCGAACACGGTTCTAACACCACATGTGGCTTACGCCACAAAAGAATCCCTGTACAAGCGAGCAGTCATTGTATTTGATAATATTCGCTGCTGGCTTGAAGGGAATCCACAGAATAGGGTATAGGTAAAAATGGAAAAAATATTAGTTGTAACAGCCAGTCCCCTGGCTGAGGATTCAGTCAGCTGCAGACTGGCAGATGTTTTTATGAAAAACTATCAGGCGGCGCATCCAGAGGATCAGCTTAAGCGTATTGATCTCAGCCGTCTGGAACTTCCGGAGATTGACGAAGGGCTGATTGCCTATTTTAACGGGCAGTCTGACGGAGATAGTGGCATGTACACAGAAATCGACGACCTTTGTGAAGAATTTATGACGGCGGACAGAACTGTTTTTGCTCTGCCGCATTGGAACCTGATTGTTCCGCCGAAGATGGTCAGCTACTCACTGGCGGTCATGCGCGCAGGCAAAAGCTTTCGCTATACGGAAAAAGGGCCGGTCGGCATGCTGGAAAATAAAAAAGCTCTGATTCTGCTGGCCAGTGGCGGTACCTGCAACACCGATAATCCCATTATGCACTGCTATGGTGTGGACTGGCTTAAGGGAATCCTTGGCCTGTGTGGGATTGAGGATGTCTCTGTGCTTTACGCCCAGGGCATGGAGGAACGTCCGGATAAAACACAGGAGATCGTGAATAATGCCTGTTTAGAGGTTGAAGCCTTCTCAAAAGAATGGTAGAATAAAAGCAGATGCGAAAAAAGCGTCTGCTTTTTTAGTTTATTTTATGAAAAATTAAGCGAAGCATATTAAAATAGAGTTTGTTATTGAGATTGCTTTATAATCACAACAGGAGAGATAGTATGCTAAATACAAAAATAACCGATAAGACACCCATGGTGGATATACTAAAAAAGGTTGAGGCAGAGGTATTTGTTGGAAACGATACCACAGACCCCTATGAGGTGGCTCAGGCTTTAATCAAGGAATTATATGATTTGGAAAATACCTTTACAGCAGCGATTAAGGAGGTGCGTACGAAGCTTGAGATTCTGAATGACGAGTTTCAGTCTACCCACGAGCGCAACCCGATCCACACCATCCAGTCCAGAGTAAAATCGCCCAAAAGCATTGTTGAAAAACTGGACCGTAAGGGCTTTGACCTGAGCGTTCAGTCCGCCCGGGAAAATCTGGATGATATCGCAGGGATTCGTATCATCTGCCCATATATTGAAGATATTTACGCTGTTAAAAATCTTTTGAAGGCGCAGGATGATATTGAGCTTGTCCGCGTTACAGATTATATTAAAAAGCCAAAGCCCAACGGCTACCGAAGTCTTCATTTGATTTTAAAAGTGCCAGTGTTTTTTTCTGACCATAAGGAAATGGTCAAGGTAGAAGTGCAGATCCGGACCATCGCCATGGATTTCTGGGCCAGCCTGGAACATCAGCTTCGGTATAAGGCAGTGGACTCTGCCAACATTCCGGAGTCTGTGGCCCGTGAGCTGAAAGAGTGCGCAGACACCATTGCAGAAACCGATGTGAGAATGCAGGATATCCATAATCAGGTGATCCGATAAAAATACAGCCGCCAGAAAGCTGCGTTAGCCTCTGACGGCTGTATTTTTGTTTAATAAAACCTTGCAAACCGCCTGTTTTAGCAATTTCAAATTGTTATTTTAAGTGTTATAGGATATAATTGTTTTACAGCATGAATATTATGGAGGAAAAAAGTGTCTAAGAATGATTACTCCAATCTTGGCGAGGAAATTAAATCCATTGTGAAAGAAGCCATAAACTCGACGGATTTTAAACAGCTCAACAAAAATATAAGCAATACGGTGAACAGCGCACTGGAAGAAGTGAAAAAGGGTGTGCAGAGAGGTAAAGCCGTATGGTATGAAACAAGTGCCAGGATTGACGATGAAGAAGAAACAGAGACGCAGGTGGTAGAGCGGCCCCTGCGCGCACCGGTGGCAAAGTCACCGGCTGGTAAAATATCCAGTATCATTATGATGGTCCTGGGGTACTTTGGGATAGGATTCAGCGCCTTTGTTCTGGCGGCTGTGGGGATTGCCGTCGGTATATCCGGCAGTCTTATTGCAATGGGCGTATCCATGGGGGTGTTGATCCCTCTGCTGATTATATGCATCATCCTAGCCGTAACAGGAACAAAATCCAGAGGCCGGGTAAAGCGGTTTTATGAGTATGTGCGCACCCTTAACGGGCAGGCCTATATCTCCGTAAAACAGCTGGCATCCAGTGTTGGAAAAAATGATAAGTTTGTCGTCAAGGATTTATTGAGAATGATTCGCTCGGGCATGTTCCCTGAAGGACGGATCAATGATGAAAAAACTTATCTTCTGTTAAGCGATGAAGCCTATGATGCTTATGAAAAATATGAGGAAGGCGTCCGTCTGCGCGAGCGTGAGGAACGCCGGCTAAAGGAAGAAGTAGAACGGCAGCAGAGAATGGAGGCTCAAAATCCAATTCTCAAAGAAACACGTTTGCTCATAGAAGAAGGCAAGGAAAGTATAGAACAGATCCGGGAGGCTAATGAGGCCATTTCAGGAGAAGTGATCTCACAGAAGCTTGACCGTCTGGAAATCATACTCTGCAAAATTTTCGAGTATGTCGAAAACCATACAGATGAGCTTCCCGAAACCCGCAAATTTATGGGATACTATCTGCCAACGACCCTGAAACTGGTCAACGCCTACCGTGAAATGGACGCGGAGCCTATCCAGGGAGAGAATATCCGGAGCGCGAAACATGAGATCGAGGCGACATTGGACACCATCAATTATGCCTTTGAAAACTTGCTCGACAGCTTTTATCAGGACAAGGCAATGGATATCTCAACCGATATTACAGTGCTTGAAACCATGCTGGCCCAGGAAGGCCTGACAGAAAAAGACTTTAACACTGGAGGAAAGTAAAATGAGTGATGAAATAAAAGATTTTGAAACCGTTACGCCGACCCTGACTTTTGACCCTTTCGAGGAAGTAAAGGAGCCGATGCCAGAGACGGTAAAAGAAATGGCTGTGGAGGATGCAGCATTTAATGAAAATACGTTGACGCCGGAAGAACGCCAGATGGTGGAAAACTTTTCACAGCAGATCGAGCTTACCAATTCCAATATGATCATGCAGTACGGTGCGGGTGCACAGAAAAAAATCGCTGATTTTTCAGAGACTGCATTGGACAGCGTCAAGAGCAAAGACCTTGGTGAAATTGGCAATATGCTCACCAATATGGTCACTGAACTCAAAAGCTTTGACGTCCAGGAGGAAGAAAAGGGATTTTTCGGCTTTTTTAAAAAAAGCGCCAATAAGATCACAGCCATGCGTGCAAAATACGCAACAGCAGAAACCAATGTTAATAAAATATCGGAAATTCTGGAAGGTCATCAGATCCAGCTTATGAAAGATGTGGCCATGCTGGATAAGATGTACGAGGTTAACAAAACCTATTTTAAAGAACTGTCCATGTATATTCTGGCAGGAAAAAAGAAGCTGGCTAAAACGCAGAGCGAGGAGCTGCCGGCACTGGTAGAAAAATCTAAGGCCAGCGGTTTACCGGAGGACGCCCAGGCAGCCAACGATCTGGCAGCCATGTGTAACCGCTTTGAAAAGAAAATTCATGATCTGGAGCTTACCCGTATGATCTCGTTGCAGATGGCTCCGCAGATCCGTCTGGTTCAGAATAATGATATTCTGATGGCAGAAAAGATCCAGTCTTCACTCGTCAATACCATTCCACTCTGGAAGAGTCAGATGGTACTGGCATTGGGGGTTGTCCATTCGGGTCAGGCAGCTGAGGCCCAGAGGCAGGTTACTGATATGACCAATGAGCTTCTTAAGAAAAATGCCGATACCCTTAAAATGGCAACCATTGAAACCGCCAAAGAATCTGAACGCGGTATTGTGAATATTGAGACCTTGAAGCATACAAATGAATCATTGATTTCTACTTTTGACGAGGTTCTGCGAATTCAGGCTGAAGGCCGCGAAAAACGCCAGGCCGCTGAGGTTGAAATGCAGAAAATCGAAAGCGAGCTGAAACAGAAGCTGCTGGAAATTAAAAAATAAAAGCAGGGCATTGCCCTGTTTTTTTTATTCGGTTTTATAGTATAATAAACTTAATATTAAAATCCCTTCAAAAGATGCGGAAGGGAGCTTATAAAGGATGCGGATAGAGGAAAGGGAAAAGGGAAAAGGACATGCTTGACCATTTTAAGGATATGAATAAAATGCAGGAGGTGCTGCATGAAGCGCAGACAGGGCTGTGGGTCATCGAGCTGGAGGAAGGAACAAAGCCCAGAATGTATGCTGATAAATCGATGTTAGACTTATTGGGCTTTGATGAATCTCCCACACCGGAGATGTGTTATGAATGGTGGTATAATCGTATTGAGGAGGACTATTATCCGGTGGTACAGAGCGCAGTAGAGCGAATGGCCCAGGATGACCGGGCAGAGGTACAGTACCCCTGGCAGCATCCAAAATGGGGCAGAATCTATGTGCGTTGCGGGGGCGTCAGAGACTGGAATTATAAAAAGGGTCTGTGTCTGAGAGGTTATCACCAAAACATCACGAATACAGTGATGCTGAAAAGAGAATATGATACCATTATACAGACACTCAGTAAAAGCTATACGGGAATCTTTTTGTGTAATCTTCAGGATAAAACTTATAAAGCGATAAAGCAGTCTGAGGTTTTTCGAAAATTACAGATGGATTTTTCGGACTATGAAGGATTCATACAAAGCTATACAATAGCGGAGGTAGCACCGCAGTACCAGGAAGTTTTTTTGGAAACGGCAGGGATCGAAAACATATGGCGCCGCATAAGAAGTGGTGAAAAACAGAGTGAAGTCTTGTACCGAAATCGACAGGGCAGGTGGCGGCGCACCAAAATTATGCCTTCGTCCGAGTATTCGCCTGAGTATCCGTGGGTTATTATCGCATTTGATGAGCAAGACGTGGAGATGGAAAAGAAGATCGACGATACGACCACACAAATTGCGGTATCACAGATTTATAAACTGGTTATCTGCCTGGATTTCGAACGGCTTGAGTATCACTGCATTCACTATAATGGTGAGTTGCTTCATTTGCTAAAACACGGAAATTATGAAGATTTTTATCAACAATTCATTAAAATGATGCCGTTAGAGGACAAAAAGGCCTTTGATAATGTTTTTGACAACCGATGCTATGACAAAAAAGGATACCTTGAAGGTGTTCTGAGACTTTGGAATAAAAAAAGAGAAAGTCTGCACTATTATAGTTATTATGCAGTCAGGATTTTCCAGGACAATGAGGAACGCATTATATTAATGCTGAGAAACATTGATGATAAGCAGGAGGCGCAGCGGAGGGAAAACATACTGTCCAATTTATGCCAATGCTACTATTCCATTTATCTGTTTGATTTGGAAAACAACACCGAGGAGGCCATTTGGCAGGAAGAAGTTATTCGGAAGCGTCGTGAGTTTCCAAAAGGAAGTCTTGATAAATACTATTCAAAATTTGTCAGGGAGTATGTCTATAAGGAAGATCAGGAAAAAATGTATCGCGCGGGCAGTCCTGATTTTTTAAGATATGCGCTCTCATTGGAGCAGCCGGTTTACGAGGTTGACTTCCGGAGAATTTATCCAGATGGGCTTTATTGGGTACGTTCACGTTTTAGTATTGCTGAAATACGGGATGGAGAGGTGACAAAGGTCATCTTTGCCAATATGAACATCCATGAACAGAAGCTGGAGGAGATGGAACAGGAAGAGCAGAACCGCAAAGTGCTTCTTGCCGCTTACGAAGCAGCAAAAACAGCCAACGAAGCCAAGAGCAGCTTTTTGGCACAGATGTCCCACGATATCCGTACGCCCATGAATGCTATCATCGGTATGTCGTCTATAGCGGCCAGTCAGATCGATAATCCTCAAAAGGTAAAGGATTGTCTCGAAAAAATCAACCTGTCCAGCAAGCATCTGCTGGCATTGATCAATGAAATTTTAGATATGTCTAAAATCGAAAAGGGAAAAATTGCTTTGACAGAGGAACCCTTCTGCCTAAGTGAAGTGATCGAAGATATACGCGTGATGGTCCGAGCAGATGCAGCCGAGAAAAATCATCGATTAACAGTGATCATTAAGGATATTGAGCATAATGTACTGATCGGAGATGCCGGGCGTATCCGGCAGGTGCTGTTAAATCTGGTCAGCAATGCTATCAAATACACCTTGAACGGCGGGGAAATCCTTTTAACAGTACAGGAGGTGTCCGGAAAAATATCGGGCTATGGAAGTTTTGTCTTTACGGTTGAGGATAACGGTATCGGAATGGATGAGGACTTTCTGGATTATATTTTTGTGCCCTTTTCACGTGCAGAGGACCCACAGGTTCAGAAGATACAGGGAACGGGCCTGGGAATGTCCATTTCACAAAAGATAGTTGCAGCCATGCAGGGGAATATTCAGGTTGAAAGTAAAAAAGGGAAAGGAAGCCGCTTTGTTGTCACCCTCAATTTGAAAGTAGAGAAAGACCATCCAGATGTTATTAAGAAGCCAGCAGAAAGAGCAGTTGTTCAAAAACAGACACCAATGGCCGCAGACAAAATAAAGCTGCTGCTGGTCGAAGATAATCCACTTAACATGGAGATCGCCCAGACAATACTTGAAGAAAAAGGGTATCTGGTGGAATGTGCTGAAAATGGAGAAGAAGCACTTAAAATTTTTATGCAGTCAGAGCCTTATACTTATCAGCTTATTTTAATGGATCTGCAAATGCCGGTCATGGATGGCTATACCGCAGCGCGCGAAATCCGTGACTGTGAGCATTTTCAGGCAAAAAGCATACCAATTATTGCCCTGACGGCCAATGCGTTTGCGGAGGATATGGCAAAGGCGTTGGCGGCAGGGATGAACGACTATGTCTCTAAACCCATTGACTTTAACAAATTGACCGATGTTATTGAGAAATGTATGAATCAATAATAAATTAAACCGTCCAGGCTTTATTTGATAAAACTGGACGGTTTTTGTTCATTATAAAAGCTTTTCAGCCAGCGCGGTCACTTTTTTTAAGGCCTCAGGAACATCAATGCTCTGCGGGCAATGTTCTGTACATTGGCCACAGGCAGTACACTGTGATTCCTGCTTTTCTGAGCCCAGCGCTTTATAGCCGTTGACAAAATCATTTTTGTCCTCGCCCAGCATATATTCGTTATAGAGCTTGAAAAGTCCTGGAATCTCTACGCCGGATGGGCAGTCCATACAATACCGGCAGCCCGTGCAGGGAATGGTCTTTGTTTTAGTAAAGATATCACCGGCCTTGTTGACAAGCGCCATTTCGGATTCGGCTAAAGGCACAAAATTTTCCATGGTACGAATATTATCAGCCACCTGATCCATGGCGGACATGCCGCTGAGCACAGTGAGCACATTTGGCAGACTGGCAGCATAGCGCAATCCCCAGGAAGCCAGGCTTTTATCTGGTTCAGCTTCTTTAAGGACAGCAGCCGCTTCATCACAGAGGGATGCCAGGGTACCGCCGCGCAGAGGCTCCATGACAATACATGGAAGACCATGTGCTTCAAGAATTTCATACTGGCGCTTGGCATTCTGAACATTCCAGTCCACATAGTTTAACTGAAGCTGGACAAAATCCCAGTCGTAACGTTCTACCAGCTCCTCCAGCTTTTCCGGAGAGCCGTGAAAGGAAAAGCCCAGATGGCGGATCTGCCCGTCAGCCCTGCGCTTCAGCAGATGTTCCATAATGTTACAGTCATCATAAACTTTAAAGCTTTCATCCGAAATCGCATGGCAGAGGTAAAAATCAAAATAGTCTACCTGACAATTTTCTAACTGCTTTTCAAAAATTTCATCGACATCCTTTTCCTCTTTTACCAGAAAGCCAGGCATCTTACTGGCAAGATAAAGCTGATCCCGGGAGTATTTTTTCAGAGCTTTGCCCACAAAGGGTTCAGACAGCCGCTGATGATAGTTAAAAGCTGTGTCAAAGTAGTTAACGCCGTGTTCAAAGGCATAGTCAAAAAGTGCCTGTGCGGCCGCTTCATCAATCTCTGGTCCGTCCGGGCTGATTTTTGGCAGGCGCATACAACCAAAGCCTAAAATTGAGATGGCATCTTCAGTGTTTCGGTAATTACGTTTATACATTCTTTCCTCCTAATTATGTAAACCTGTTCTTATGATAACGCTGTAAAAGAGAACTCGCAAGCGGTTTTTACATAATTTTAAAAAATAAAAAAGACACAAAAGGAAAAG
>CAUEUD010000111.1 GCA_959020865.1 Eubacterium limosum
AATCATTTGAGCGCCTACACTTCTTCCTGCACGGTCTCAAACAGGGCCGGGTTGACGCTGTACTCCGTAAAGGTGCGTTTGCCATTGGTCATTTCCTGCTGCCGGCAATAGCCATAGTCCTCTAAAATATTCAGATAAGGCGTCAGATCCTCGGCCTTTTTCTGCCCAAAACTGCTGATATGGAGAATTACAGGAACAAAATGCTGCACATTTTGATTGGAATGGCGGCCAAAGGCCACTGTTTCAATCGCTTTTTCGGCAGAAAAAGGGGGCATTCATTCTCAATTATCCATTCTCCATTAAAAAACCGTCTCTCACTTTACCTTTGCCAATACTTCTCAGCGTTTGCCCCCTTCACAGGTAGCTTTTCAGCAGGTCAATCATGGCCTCCCGGCTCAGGGTCAGATCGCTCTCGGGCAGATAGTCGAAAAAATCGGAAAAGGCTTCGCAGATGGCAGGCTCGTCGATGATCACGATGTTCAGCCGCTGGCTGTCGTCGTTGAAGCGCTGTACCACCAGCTGCTGCTCGTCGGCCTTAATGATCTCCACATTGAGCGGCGTCCGGAATTTGTCGGAATCGATAACGGTAAAGGCGGTCTCTCCGCCCTCGACGGCGGCCAGGATCTCCCGCAGGAAGTCTCTGCACTCCTCTGGGCTGCAGCGCCGCACCAGATCTTCTGGATAGTAGCAGATTCGTCCGGTTTCCATGAAGATTCTCAGGCCTTCCGGGGAGAAAAAGGACTGCGGCAGGGGCCGCTCGCCGCGTGTATAGGGGCCGTAGACCTCGCCTGCCAGAGCACAGATGGCCTCCCGCCCGGGGATGTCCTGCTGGACCAGGGCTTCGATGCGCGCATCGTTCATACAGAGGCCGATGCAGGGGTGTGGCTCCAGACTGGCGCTGCCCAGGTATTCCCTGGACCAGCCGTACATATCCTCGATGTGATCGGCCCTGCGGGTAAGCTGAGGCAGGCCGCGGCAGAGGCGGTCCACAGCGGTCTGGTAAAAGCCTACGATGGAAGCGTCGTCGTACAGAATGGCGATTTTAAAGCTTCTGGACAACTTGAGCACATGGCGGTTGGTGATGATGAAATAGGGCAGAAAAGTGGTAACGGCCTGGGCAGGGTCGGAACCCGTATAGGAATAGTAGGGATGGTAGCCATCCCGGCCGCACAGGCTGAAGGACAGAATGTACTGGAGGTGGCGTAGATTTTTCTGGATGGCGTCGTGGCGGCTGGTCTCCTTTTCCAGGTAGATAAAATGTTCGATGTCCACTGTTCCCGCTGTGCACACAAAGGCGTTGTAGAGATACTCGTACACGAACTGGTGTTCAAAATCCAGGGCGATGGCCAGGTGCGGGGCCTCTCTGTGGTAAATCTCGTCGTTGATCACATCAATGATCACGCTGTTGATGTCGTTTTTGCCCTCGATAACCTGCGTCCCGTGCTGGAGTACAGGAAAGGCCTTATATTCGCGGTCTGCGATGTCCTCGGTGGGGGCGTAGGTGTTGCCGGCCAGCTCCTCCACGAGGCGCTTGACGCTGTTGCGCCGGTAGTAGACTTTATCGCCGATCTTGGCCATCTTGTAGAGATCGTCGAGCTCGCTCTTTTCAAAGGGGGTCAGTGACAGGGCGCGACAGAGCTTTTTATAGAAATCGGCGCTGGGCACGCGTTCGCCCACCATGACCTTGTGGATGGTGGAGCGGTCAATTTTGGCTTTTTTGGAAAGCTGATAGATGGAAAATCCCGTTGCTTCAACTAAAGTTGTCAGGTGTTCACTGAATTGCGACATGGGCTTTCTCCTTTCAGACGTGAATTTAAAGATTAATAGAAATATTATATATTCATTTGTGGTAAAAGGCAATGTCAATATTCTCATGTATAAGAGATTTTTTTGCAAACGATCTGCAATCCGGCAAAAAAAATACTGCCAATGGCAGTATTTTCACCAAACAGTTTAAACCGGAAAATTTGGAGCAGTCCGGCATGATGTCTCGGAGCAGTCTTTGGCATCAAGGGATAAACTGTAGAGATTGGACATGTTTTACCGGTCTGTGGCGTCCACAGCACCAGAAAGTAATCTCATCATATCAGAGTTTTGCAGGGATTTCAATATGTGGCAAAAAGTGTGGCAAAGATATTTTTCAATTTTAAAGATTTTTTACAGGGTTTTTACAAAAAAGATCATCCCTAAAACTTGTCCCTTTGCTTAATTTTCTTTAAACGCAAATGTTTCAGCTTAAAAATGTTCAATTCTTAAATAAAAATTAATTCGCTGTCGGAATGGGTAGGGACGCTAAAACTGTCAGTCCGCCAACCCGTATCGCCGCGATACCCTTTAAAAAAATGGAAAATGGAGAATGGAAAATTTGGGAGCGCTTTCGCGCCAGCAAAAGGGTTCAACAATTTTCCATTTTCAACTTTCAATAAAAAAAGAGGTGCAGTCTGTTTCAGACCGTACCTCTTTTTAGAACTATTTGGCTTTGCGTGCCACAGCCTTTTTAGCCGCTTCCACGATGGCGTCAGTGGTCAGGTTGTATTTTTCAAGCAGTTCCAGCGCTTTGCCGGACTGGCCGAACTGATCCATCACGCCGACTTTTTCAACCGGTGCCGGGGTGGTTTCTGCCAGGACTTCGCAGACTGCGCCGGCCAGGCCGCCGATGATGCTGTGTTCTTCAGCGGTAACGATGGCGCCGGTTTCTCTGGCGGCTGCTTCGATGGCTTCGCGGTCAATGGGTTTGATGGAGCCCATGTTCAGGACGCGGGCGGAGATGCCTTCTGCCTTTAAGACGTCAGCGGCTTCCAGAGCCTTTTCAACCATTAAGCCCATGGCCATGATGGTCAGGTCGTGGCCTTCTTTTAGGGTAGACGCCTTACCGACTTCAAATTCATAGTCTTCGTCAAAGATCACGTTGGTGTCCAGACGGCCTAAGCGGATGTAGACCGGGCCGTCAATGGCAACGGCTGCGTCCATCATGCGCTGTGTTTCAGTGGCGTCTGCCGGTACCAAAACGGTCATGTTCGGGATCGCGCGCATCAGGGCAACGTCTTCCACTGACTGGTGGGAGCCGCCGTCTTCGCCGACGGAGATCCCCGCGTGGGTCAGAGCAATCTTCACGTTCAGCTTTGGATAGCAGATGCTGTTGCGGATGATTTCAAAGGCACGGCCAGCGCCGAAAATGGCAAAGGTGCTGGCAAACGGGATCTTGCCCGTGGTGGCTAAGCCAGCGGACATGCCCATGAGGTCACATTCTGCGATACCGACGTTAAAATGACGTTCCGGCATCACTTTTTTAAATTCAGAGGTTTTGGTCGCGCCGGATAAATCCGCGTCCAGAACCACAATATCTTTATTTTTTTCAGCGAGTACTGCTAAATATTCGCCGTACGCCTGTCTTGTTGATTTTTTACTCATGATTAATCCTCCAGTTCTTTCAGTGCAATTTCAACCTGTTCCGCGTTTGGTCCCTTACCGTGCCAGCCGGCATTGTTTTCCATGTAGGAAACGCCCTTGCCCTTAACGGTTTTGCAGACTAAAACAGAAGGCTTGCCCTCGCAGGCATAAGCTTTTTCAAGGCCTTCACGCAACTGATCAAAGTCGTTGCCGTCTGCGATGTTGATGACATTCCAGCCAAAGGCTGCAAATTTTTCATCAATCGGGTACGGTGACATAACGTCTGTGATGGCGCCGTCGATCTGTAAATTGTTGTTATCCACAAATGCGATCAGGTTGTCCAGCTTGTAGTGGGCTGCGGACATGGCCGCCTCCCAGACCAGGCCTTCCTGGAGTTCGCCGTCGCCGAGCAACACATAGGTTTTCCAGTCTGCCTTGTCAATCTTAGCGCCCAGCGCCATACCGACAGCCGCGGAGATGCCCTGGCCCAGAGAACCGGTGGACATGTCTACACCCGGGATTTTCTTCATGTCCGGGTGGCCCTGAAGGATGGCGCCAACCTGACGTAAATTATCCAGTTCGGATGCGTCAAAGAAGCCCTTTGCTGCCAGGGTTGCGTACAGAACCGGTGCGGCATGGCCTTTTGACAAGACGAAACGGTCGCGGTCTGCTTTTTTAGGATCCTTTGGATCAACGTTCATCTTTTCAAAATATAACAAGCTCAAAATTTCAACTGCTGATAAAGATCCACCCGGATGTCCGGAAGCGGCTTTACCAATCATTTTCACGATATCCCGGCGGATACCTTTTGCTGTTTTTTCTAAGTTTTCCATATGTTACTCCTTCATAAAATATTTTAGTTGATAGTGGATAGTGGATAGTGGATAGTTATTGAACAAAATCGCAGGCGATTTTGATTTAAATCAAATTTGCAAAGCAAATTTGTTCCTGAACTATCAACTATCAATTCTCAACTCTCAACTGACTCACTAATTATTCATTGAAATTCTTAAACCCTGCGCCCAGCACCTCCTGGGTATCGGCCAGGGTTACAAAGGCGTTCGGGTCAATCTCATAGATGAGGCTCTTGAGCTTGGCGATCTGGTTTCTGTAGACAATACAGTAAACCACATCCTTGCTCTGCCCCGAATACGCGCCGTAGGCATGAAAAATCGTGGCGCTCTTGTTGAGATCTGTTCGGATGCGCTCGCAGATTTCCGGACTCTTGTCTGAGACAATGTTGGCCGCCTTGGCGTAATTGTTGCCCGCGATGACAAAATCCATGACCTGCGTGTATAAAAACAGCACGATGATGGAATAAAGCATGATCGAGATGTTCTTAAAGGCGATCCCCGCAAAGAGGACAACGCAGAAGTCAATGCACATGATCCAGGTGCTCAGGGTCAGGCGCTTTGTGGCCTTATGGAGCATCCGGGCCAGCAGGTCTGTCCCGCCGCCGGAGCCGCCCATGCGGTACAGCACGCCCATGCCGACCCCGTAAAGGACGCCGGCAAAAATACTGGCCAGAAGGACGTCGTCTGAGAAAGGCGGTATCACACCTGCCATCACATCGACCAGAACCCCGTAGGCCAGGGTACAGACAAAGCTCTTGAGGCCCACGCTCTTGCCCAGCACCTTGAGCGCGATCAGCTGTGTGGCCACAGAGAATACAAAGGTAACCGTCCCAACCGGCAGCCCCGTCACATAGTAGAGCACAGTGGCAAGCCCGCTGAAGCCTCCGGGCGCCAGCTTATTGGGAATCATGAACATATTGGCAGCCAGGGCTGTCATAAATGTCCCGAACAAAATGCCCACATACTCAAAAATGGTACGGGCGACCTTATTATCTTTGATTTTGTTTTCCATTTCCCCATCACATCGGCCGAAACACCGCCGGCCGGCCTAACATCATAAATTTTACAGCGGTCAGAAGCCGCCAAAAAATCCATCGTTCAGTATCTCTACCTCCAGATGTTTCTCGCCCATAAAATCATAGATGCGGGGCACCCGCTTGTTGACCATGCAGAGCAGCTCATAGGAGATGGTGCCCAGCTTTTCAGCCAGCTCCTCGGCGGGGAGGTTTTCCCCGAAAAGTTCCACTTCATCGTAGAGTGAAACGCCCTCAAGGCCTGTAATATCAACCATACACTGGTCCATACAGATATTCCCCACAACAGGCGCGCGATGGCCGTTAATCAGTACCTCCGCACCCTTTCCGGAGAGCATCCGGCTGTAGCCGTCGGCATAGCCCACTGGCAGTGTCGCGATGATGCGGTCGCCCTCAGCCGTAAACTTTCGTCCATAGCTCACCGAGTCCCCCGCGTGAATGGTCTTGATATGGACAATTCTGGTTTTAAAGCTCATAACCGGCTTTAATTCAAGCTTTTCCTTTTTCACCTCGCCTGAGGGATAGTGGCCGTAGAGAATGATGCCCGGCCGCACCATGTTAAAGACCGTTTTGTCAAAATCAATGATGGCGGCTGAGTTTTCCACATGCTTGAGCGGAATCTCAATGCCCTTATCAGAAAGCGCCTTGACCACCTGGGCGTAGCGCATGAGCTGTAAATGCGTAAAGTCCTTGTCGCCTTCATCCGCAGTGGCAAAGTGGGTGTAAAGCCCCTCGATGCGGATGCCCGGCATCTCTGCGATCTTCAGGACCGCCTCCACCGCCTCATCCCACCGGAAGCCGATCCGGCCCATGCCGGTGTCCACCTTGATATGGACCGGGTGCACTGAACCGTTCGCCACACAGTAGTCCGAGAGGGCCTGGGCAAACTCAAGCTGATAAACCCCAGGCGTCACATCCCATTCCACCAGCTCTGGAATCTGGTCGATGCCGGTGTAGCCCAGAATAAAGAGATCGCAGCGGTCAATCCCTTTCTGGCGCAGGGCAATGGCCTCATCCAGAAAAGCGACCCCCAGACAGGGCACGCCCTCGTCCTGCAGAAGCTCGGCCACATCCACGCCGTGTCCGTAAGCGTCCGCCTTAACCACGCCCATGATCCGGGCCTCCGGCCCCACCGCTTTTTTTATCTGCTCAAGGTTAAAGAGCAGGTTCTCAAGCTTGATCTCCGCCCAGGTAGGCCGGTGGGCCGGGACTACACTAAAATCATCAAAAAGATCCAAGGGAAACACCTTCTGTCTTTAGTAATTTTTAACCATTTCCAGCACCATCTTGGCCGCGTTGACCACAGACATCTGGAAATTATTCTGGTAGGTTTCTACCAGATCACCGTCCGCGTTGTCAGAAATGGAACGGATCACGATATAGGGAATGTCATTGATGCAGGCTGCCTGGCCGATGGCCGCGCCCTCCATCTCCACACAGGCCCCGCCGAAAAGCTCGGTCAGCTCCTGCTTGAGCGCCTGGGAATCAACCCCCAGGTCAGCCGTCATCACACGGCCCACCAGGGCAGCCGCCCCTACCTTGGCTGCCGCCTCCCTGGCCAGTTCAATCAGCCGCTCGTCGGCCGGGAAAAAGGTAATGTCCATGTTGGGGATCTCGCCTCTGGGGTGTCCAAAGGCTGAGGCGTCCATATCATACTGGACCGAATCCTTCGAGATCACAATGTCGCCCACGGTCAGGCCCTTGGCCACAGCGCCGCCCACGCCCACATTGATCACACAGTCCACATTAAAAAGGTCTGCCAGAGCCTGGGTGCACAGCGCCGCGTTGACCTTGCCCACGCCGCACATCACAGCCACCACCGGCTTGCCGTAGAGCATGCCCTTATAAAAGGTCATTCCCGCTTTCTCACTGGTCTCGACCTGTGTCATGTTGTTTTTGATGTCCCGCACTTCATCCTTCAGTGCCGCAATGATTCCAATCATTTTTTTGATCTCCACTCTATTTTAGTTGCTTGTTGATTCATTCATTAAAAATTGACAGGCAGTGGGTTTATAATTGATAATTGATAGTTGATAGTTGAGGAACAAATTTGCGAAGCAAATTTGATTTAAATCAAAATCGCATAGCGATTTTGTACATTAACTATCCACTATCCACTCTCAACTTTCAACTAACAACGCGATCGCCTTGGCCGCGATGCCTTCTTTCCGCCCGGTAAAACCGAGCTTTTCCTCAGTGGTCGCCTTCACGCTGACCTGGTCCCGGTCAACCCCCAGGGTCTTTGCGATGTTCTCGCGCATGGTGTCAATGTAGGGGGCGCATTTCGGCGCCTGGGCCACGATGATGGCATCAATATTGCCCACCGCATAGCCTTTTTCAGCGATCAGCGCGCCCACCTCAGCCAACAGGCCGATGCTGTCCGCGCCTTTATATTTTTCATCCGTATCCGGAAACCATTTTCCAATGTCACCGAGGGCCAGCGCCCCCAGCATCGCGTCCATAATGGCATGGACCAGCACATCCGCGTCCGAATGGCCGAGCAGTCCCCTGGTGTGCTCAATCTCCACACCGCCAAGGATCAGCTTACGGCCCTCTGCCAGCTGATGCACATCATAACCGAGTCCGACTCGAAAGGGATTCATCGATTTACCTCCACGAATGCTTGTCATCATTATTCCTGAAATCGCCCGGGCAGACCTGCCTTTTTCACCCTGAAAAAAGCAATGCTCCCGATAGCTGAATCTTATCATATTCTAAAAGATTTGCATAGAGAATCCCTGAACAAAAACGCATGTAATCCTATGCAAATTTACGGTTTTTCCAAAAATCCAAGAATGTGCCCATTATGTTTAATTAAGTAAAAATAGTTTCGTTATTCATCCGGAAACCGCGGGTTTATCTGATGCCAATTTTTACAAAATTAAAGGCATTCCATCAAACACTCAGCGGATCTCATCCTCCTCCGAGAATTCCTTATATACCCGGTAAGGCTTGGTAATCACACGGTAAGGCAGTGAACGCAAGAAGCCGTTAAGGTCTGCCTCCATTTCCTTTGTCATCCGCTTCGGCTTCGACATTACCCGGGAAATAAAATCATCTTTGTAGTGTTCCTTGACATATTCCTGGTTAATCTGAATGCCGATCCCACAGTTCTTACAGGTGATCTTATGGATCTGCCCGTCCAGATAATCAATCTCATGCTCGGTTTCCTTATCACAGTTCATGCAAAATAAATAAGCATCAACCTTACTGCTCTTTGCCATTTCACGCCTCCATTCTGTTGTCCCACTGGGACTTTTATGGCTCTATTATACCATAAATCGGAAAAAGCTTCACCGCCGCTGATACGAATTAATGAATAATTAATAAATTTAAAGGGGAAAGAACAAATGCGAAAATGGGCAAGATCTGTGATAAATGATGTCAAAGGATTTTGAAAGAAAGCGGAGAATTGGCGCTGTCTCGTGCTCCGCCACTTCCTCCAAGAGGTACGGCACGTTCCACACTGTACCTAAAAAAAACAACCCGTATCGCCGCGATACGGGTTGAGAGCGCAGATAAATGTTATCATGAGTAGACAAAACGTTAAAGAGAGGACTTTTAATTGAGAATGGAGAATTGAAAATGGAAAATGAAAGAACCCTTTTACTGCCGTAAAAGCGAGTGAAACAACGGCCGCAGGCCGTATCCAATCAAATCTGCCTACGGCAGATTTGTACCTGAACTATCAACTATCCACTTTCAACTTTCAACTAAACCGTCCTCTTTTTAAGACTTTACCGCATCACCCTAAAATTTCATCTACTTCGCCGCAATCTCCCGAACAACTTCCCCGGCGATCATCAGGCCGGCGACGGAGGGCACGAAGCTCACGCTGCCCGGCGGGGTGCACTTCAGGGCAGGCACTTCCTTTGAGTAGAGCACCTTCAGCTTTTTGATACCCCGGGCTTTCAGCTCCCGGCGCATGACCTTTGCCAGCGGGCAGACCGAGGTTTTGTAAATGTCGCTGATCTCAAAACAGGAAGGGTCCAGCTTATTGCCGGTGCCCATGCTTGAAAGCACAGGAATGCCTTTTTCCTGACACGCGCAGATCAAAGCCAGCTTGGCGGTGACCATGTCGATGGCGTCAATGACGTAATCATAGGTTTCCAGTTTAAAGTCCTCGGCGTTTTCCGGCAGAAAGCACTGGTGCAGCGGGGTGATCTCTGCCGCTGGGTTGATGTCCCTCAGCCGTTCCGCGGCCACCTCAACCTTTACGCGGCCAATGGTGGAGTGCAGGGCGATGAGCTGGCGGTTGAGGTTGGTGATGTCCACCACGTCCTTGTCCACCAGGGTCAGGCTGCCCACCCCCGCCCGGATGAGCGCCTCGGCGGTAAAGGACCCGACGCCGCCCACGCCAAACAGAATCACCCGGGCGTTCTGCAGCTTTTTAAGGCCCTCGTCACCAAGGACAAGGGCCGTTCGGTCAAAGGGTGTTGCCATTACATTCTTTCCGGCGCGTCAATGCCCAGAATCTCCAGGACATTGGCCAGTACCTGCTTGGTCCCCTTGATCAGAGCCAGTCGTGCTTTCATCAGCTCGATATCCTCCACGCGCACGCGGCAGGCGTTGTAGAAGCTGTGGAACGCAGCGGCCAGATCCATGGCGTAGTGGGTGATCCGGCTCGGATCCATCTTCTCCTCAGCCACGATGATCTCATTTGGCAGGTTTGACAGCATATCCAGCAGGATAAGCTCTTCCTTTTCCCTGAGCAGGGTCAGGTTGGCCGGCCCTTCGGTATTTTTGTCCTCTGCCATCTGGCGCAGGATGCTGCAGATACGGGCATGGGCGTACTGGACATAGAACACCGGGTTCTCATTGGACTGCTCGATGGCCAGATCCAGATCAAAATCCAGATGGCTGTCCGGAGAGCGCATGTTAAACAGGAAGCGGGCAGCGTCGCGGCCAACCTCCTCGATGAGGTCGGTCAGGGTGATCATTTCGCCCTTGCGCTTGGACATACGCGCGATTTCGCCGTCACGCATGAGGCGCACCAGCTGCATGATGACAATTTCCAAATGGTCCGGGTTCACGCCGGCAGCCTGCATGGCCGCCTTTAAGCGGGCGATGTGTCCGTGGTGGTCGGCGCCCCAGACATTGATACAGCGGTCGAAGCCGCGGGTCTTGAACTTGTTCAGGTGGTAGGCAATATCCCCCATAAAATAGGTGGGCAGGCCGTTCTGGCGCACCAGCACATCGTCCTTTTCACAGCCGAACTCGCTGGTGGTAAACCACAGGGCCCCTTCCTTTTCATAGACAGCGCCGCTGTCCTGCAAGATTTTCAGGGCCGATTCGATGGCGCCCTGGTCGTAAAGGCTCTGCTCAGAGAACCAGATATCATAATGGATGCCGTATTTTTCAAGGTCGGCGTGCATTTTTTTCAGGTTCTTTTCAAGGGCATAGTCGACAAAAATCCCTTTGCGCTCAGCCTCGTCCATGGCCAAGTATTTTTGACAGGCTTCTGCGCCGCCCTCCTGGTCGATGAACTCCTCCATGTGCACACGGATGTCATTGCCCTGATAACCGTCCTCTGGGAAAGGAATGTCCTCGCCCATGAGTTGGCGAAAACGCGCGTCCAGGGAATCCCCGAACTTGGCGATCTGGTTGCCGGCGTCGTTGACGTAAAACTCGCGGGTCACATCATAGCCAGTCCACTCCGCGATGGAGGCCAGAATATCCCCAATGGCGCCGCCGCGGGCGTTCCCCATGTGCATTGGGCCTGTGGGGTTGGCAGATATAAACTCAAGGTTGTATTTTTTGCCGGCGTTGCCCTGGGTTTTGCCGTAGTTTTCCTGCATGGCCTCAATTTCCAGCAGCACCTCGTACACCCAGTCAGACTTGAGCTTGAAGTTGATAAAGCCCGGTCCGGCAATCTCAACTGCCTCCACGTAGGAGTTGTCAATGTCCATATGGCGCACGATGCTCTCAGCAATCACACGCGGCGCTTTGTGGGCCTGCTTTGGCAGCTGCATGGCAATGTTGGTGGCGTAGTCGCCATGTTCCTTCTCGCGGGGCACCTCCAGATAAATCTCCGGCAGCGCTTCGACAGAAAAGTCGCCAGCCTCCATGGCAGCGTCCACAGATCCCGCAATGAGCGCCTTTATTTGGTTTTCAATTTTTTCTCTGATATACATAATAGCCTCCAAAATATTCAAGTGGAAAGTGGAAGATGGAAGGTGACTGTACAAAATTGCAAAGCAATTTTGATTATTATCACAACGGCAACGCCGTTGTATTCTATC
>CAUEUD010000112.1 GCA_959020865.1 Eubacterium limosum
GGGGATGAAAAGTGTGGCCGCCATTGTCCAGGCCCACGGCGGCCAGCTGAATTATGGTCCGGAGGGCAGCCTTTATACCACAAAAATCAGTTTGTATTTAGAATAAATTTTTAGAGCGTGACGAACTGCGTGTAAACGTGATGAGTTGCGCTTTTTTTGGTGGTTAATCGTGATATAATGATAATAATATAGTTTACAATGGATATTATAAAACGTGACAAAGACAAGGGAGGGACAACAAGATGAACGAGAAAGGAACAAGTCGACTGTTTCCACGTCCGGCCTTTATGAGCGAGATTCAAAAGGCAGAGACGAACCAGCGCTTTATCATTGAAATCGCATCCTTTATCGTATTTTTTCTGGTTTATTTCAAGCTGACAAAAATGGGCGGCGCTTATATTAAAGCGATGGATACCACAGCATGGCCTGTGGGAAGCCCCGAAGCAGTCATAAATTTTCTGAATCTCATCGGCATCGCCGGCGCCATTGCCTGCTGCTGGTTTATCGAAAAGCGGCGTCCCCGTGGGCTGGGCTATGTAAAAGCCGGCCTGGGCAGCGAATATCTGGTGGGAATCGCCGCTGGCTTTATCGGCTTTGTGGCCTGCGTGGGCTTTGGGATGCTGGCTGGCGTGGTCAAAGTGAACGGCCTGATGCCCGACATTGCGTGGGGCGGTATTCTGTTCCTCTTTGTCAGCTACATGGTGCAGGGGATGACCGAGGAAGTCATCACCAGAGGCTACCTGATGGTGACCTTGTCCCAAAAGCTGCCCATCTGGGCCAGCGCAGTCATCAGCGCCGCCTTTTTCTCATTGGCCCATATCAAAGCAACGGGGCTTAACTTTCTGCCCCTGTTCAATATTTTTATCATCGGTGTTTTTTTGGCCCTGGTCATTCTGAGGCGGGGCAGCATCTGGTTGGCCGCAGGCTTTCACACAGCCTGGAACTTTACCCAGGGAAATCTGTTCGGCTTTTCAGTGAGCGGTCACGAAAAGAGCGCTGCCATCCTCTCCGCCCAGATCGCAGAGGGAAACCCCATACTGACCGGCGGCAGCTTTGGGCTGGAGGCCAGTATTTTTACAACGCTTACCGCAATGGTCTTAATCATGATTGTGCTTTTGGTAAAACCCATTGACCGGAGTGCACAGGCTTAGCTTTCAGGCCGAAAGGCTAAAAAAAATAAAGAGAGGTAACTATATGAAAAAGAAACGGATTTTGGCAGTATTCATTTCCCTGCTGCTGTGCCTGGCCACAGCCTCGCCTGCTTTTGCGCAGACCATCACCGTGGATGAAGGGAAGGACGGCGTGTACAGCGGCGATATTCTGATGACACAGAATACGCGGTATGATTTTGACCCGTTTAAAGATTTTGATCCGGATCATCCAGAAGATCTGGATATGAATAAGGATTTTTATGAAAGCTGGGAGGCGACAGGAATCCCGGGAGCGACAGGAAATGACGGAAAGGTGATTCCGGCAAATACGGCGGAAACAGCAGGTGAGGAAATAACACAGGCAAAAGCTTTCGCAGAAAACAGTGAGGATACCGCTCAGGCATCGCTGGAAGCGCAGGCCCAGGCAGCAACAGTGCCCTATAAAGTGGGCGATACCAGAACATTTACATCAAGCACCCATGTGAGTGGTGCTCCTTTTGAAGCAAAGTGTGTCGCCGTCGGAGACCACACAACCTTCTGGCTGGACACAGAGAACAAAGGTGGCTTCGCGATCGAGGACACTATCCTCGGCCTGAAGGATAAAATTGATACAGCGATTTATCAACAGCTTACCACTTCTTTTGGAGATTCTGACAGTATTGACGTCGATGGTGACGGCAAGGTGGCATTTATTTTTTATCCCATGCCCAATCCACATTTAGGTGGGCATTTTACGTCAGACGATCTGCTATCTAATAAAATGGATATGCTCAACATCAACAGCGCCGCAACAATGGACGGCGAAACCTATGGAGAAAGCCTGGGAATGGGAATTTCCACCCATGAGTGGCAGCATTTGATCAACTACGCGCAGACCGGCGGCGGGGAAATGTTCACACCAGATGAAGAAAAAGAATCCTACACGTATAGTGAAACCTGGCTGAATGAAACCTTTGCCCAGAACGCCGTAGCTGTCTGCGGCGTGAGCGGCGATGTACCAAATGTACAGCTGACGGCCTACAATACCTATGTCGATGCCTATAACACTACAGTCCCCATGGTTTTCTCAGGCCTGTATGTGCCTCAGGGAAGGGTGGATACAGCCGGTACAGGCGCTTATATAAACTGGTACCTTTTCGGGCGTTATCTGGCCAGCCAGACCGAAGGTTTGGAAGGCGGCGGTGATGAAATATATAAAACCATACTAAATACCAACCGCGAGACTAGAAAAAGCCCTGTAAGCGATGAACAGATTAGTCTTGGAACCTGCGATAAAGAAGCAGTGACAGACGCGTTGACCAAAATGGGCTATATGGGCGAGGGCGCGCAGGTCAAGGACTTTGACGCACTTATCCGAAATTATACTTTAGCCAATTTCTTCCAACAGAAAGACGGCATTTACAGCTTTGGCGACAATCTGGGGAACTTTTCCCTTTCTCAGGCAGCCAGACCAAACATCACCAGTGCAGTAGACGCACCACAGAAGCTGATCGGAGCAGGCACAGCCACCTTCACCAAAATCGAAAACGGCAGTATTACCGTCGATAAGACGGCAGCGGGTGAACATATCCGCCACCTTGGCATTACCATCAACTACGACGGCGTGACCGCTGAGGGCTACAGCCCGGTTGACGGCGCCATGACTGTGGATAAGGGTACCCCGGTAACTCTGAGCACAACGGATACCGGCGTCACCCTGCGCTACACCACAGACGGCACCGACCCCACCGCTGAAACCGGCATGGTCTACGAAGAACCCATCACTGTGGATCAGGACATGACCATCAAGGCCATCACAGCCGATGCCTACGGCGTCTCCGACGTGGCAGCCTTTAGCTATAAGGTAAAAACAGAAGCGCCGGCCGGCAGCGGAGAAGGCACTATCACCGACAAAAACGCCGAGGGCGCAAACCCCAGTGGCTCCGGTAAAAATGCAGGCACCGGCATTGCGGGTACACAGACACAAACCATCCTGGCAGCTGCGGCACTCCTGCTTCTGGCCACAGGCGGGTGTGTTTTAATCAGAAAGAGAGTTAAAAAATGACCTACAATTATTTCTATGAGACAACTGGCATGGTCGGGCTTATTTTAGCCCTGGCCTGGTATGTATTCATCCTGGTAGCAGGCTGGAAGCTGTTTGAAAAAGCAGGCGAGCCTGGCTGGAAATCACTGATTCCAATTTACAGCACCTATATCCTGTATAAGATCAGCTGGAAAACGAGCATGTTCTGGGTTTATCTGGCCTGTGTCGTGGTGGGCGGCTTTATGGGGGCTTCCGAAAACAGCGCGCTGCTCACCATCAGCAGTCTGCTTTCTTTAGCAACCTTTGTCCTGATGATCATCCAGACCTATAAGCTGTCAAAAGCCTTTGGGCACGGGGGAGGCTACACCGTCGGCCTGCTTTTGCTGAGACCTGTTTTCATACTGATCCTTGGCTTCGGAAGCGCAGAGTACAAGGGCAATCCAGACCAGAACTGAGGAGAAGAAAATGCAGAAAAAAACAGTGCCGCCGATAAAAACGCAGGCACTGGAATCCAGGAAAACAGAACCGCTGCGGTTCTGGGAACAGCCGCGTTAGTGTTGCTGCTGGCAGCAGGCCTGGGAGTCGTTTACCGGAAGCGCAGAGACAATCTGTAAAAAGACATCTATCCAGTCAGCGCTATAAAATAAAAAAGGTATCCGCAAAGCAGATTAAGTGCTTTGGGATACCTTTTTTTACGGCGCGTCCTCAACAGGCACCACCACATTTTCGTTGGCAGAATCCTTTAAATAGCTCTCGAAGGGAGCGCTGGTGTCAATGGTAATGCCGGTTTTACCACCGGTCTGCTCAGCGATA
Source organism: Eubacterium limosum (assembly GCA_959020865.1). GTDB lineage: Bacteria > Bacillota > Clostridia > Eubacteriales > Eubacteriaceae > Eubacterium > Eubacterium limosum_B. The sequence continues at coordinate 3,988 of CAUEUD010000112.1, forward strand.
TTATCGCTGATCTTCATGAGGTCATCCGAGGGCGTATAATCTGAGTCATTACCGTATAAAATCTTGTGCAGCACAATGGCGTTATCGGCCAGCGTGTCAGGGACAAGGTACCAGACCCCGTCGATCATATCGCCATAGGAGTAATCATCAAGGGGGACTCTGTAGCCGTCAAAGGTCTTATTATCCAGAGACATAAAAGTCTTGGCATAGCCTGTCATATCCTTAAGCGGCAGAGAGGTCTGCACATAGGGGTAAACCCTGCCGAGAAGACTGAGATCTGTAAAAATATCGCTGTTGAAAAGCTTTTGGGCAATCTGCTCAAAGACCTCCCGCTGGCGTTTGGTACGCATATAGTCGTTGTCGCTGTAGCGCTCACGGCAGAAGGACAGGGCCTGGATTCCGGTAACAGTCTGGACACCTGTCTGTGTAAGAAACGGGTCAGATTTTCCAACCTTGTCATTGTCATCCATGATGTACTGGTTTGTCCAGTGGAGCACAGACTCATTGGGAATATTGATCTCAACGCCTCCCAGGGCATCGACCACATCCACCAAGCATTTAAAGTCAATGGAAACATAGTCCGAAATATTTAAGTCCAGATTTTCATTCAAGGTCTGGATGGCAAGCTCGGGGCCGCCGTAATCATAAGCGGCATTGACCTTTTCGTAGCTTACGCTGTTTTCGCTGCTCTCGGGAATTTTGACCATGAGGTCCCGCATGAGTGAGGTGACCTTGACACTGCCGGTTTTGTAATTGACGGTGACCAGCATGATGGTGTCTGAGCGGTCACCTTCAACATCATTGCGGCCGTCGAGACCGAAAACAGCAATATTGGAAACGTCCTTATCCAGCTTTTTGTTAATGTGGAGCTGGCTTGAATCCAGCCGGTCGCCGGAGATCCCCTGTAGAATGCTGAAACAGTAAACCGCACCGCTTGCAATCAAAATCATCAGACAAATCAAAACGACGCTGAGCACCTTTTTCCTTAATCGCATACCAGTACCTCCTTTGTTCCTGCTTGTATTGATTGTGCGCAAGTCCAAACACCGATGTATTAAGATTTGTTAAGTATAGCACACTTTTGATACAAAATAGATACATTTTAGGTGCATTTAAGGAAGAATACAGAATGAAAAGGTGCGCTGACGGCATGCTTCTATTCCACACTCTTAAGTGAATCAATCATATCAATGTGATCCAGGGTTCTGTTGGTCATGAGGTTGACGATCAGTGCAAAGCTGAAGGAGATCAGCGCCGTGATGGCGTAGCTGATAGGCTCCACATAGACGGCAAAGTGGACAGAGGGCATGTTGAGCACATAGGTGAGGCTGCCGCCCAGGGCACGGCCCACCGGCAGACCCAGCAGAATACCAATAAGGGTGAGAATGAGTGTTTCCTTATTCACATAGAGGTGAACCTCCTTGTCATAGAAGCCAAGCACCTTCATGGAGGCCAGCTCCCGTGTCCGCTCTGATATATTGGTAGAGGACAGGGAAAACAGTACGATGAAGGCCAGACCCGCCGCCATGGCTGTGATCAGGTAAACGACGGAGTTCACCAGGGAAAAGGCCGAGGAAAAGCTTTCCTTAAGCTCGGTAGTGCTGGTAACTGACAGCATTTTATCCTGGCGCCCCAAGACATCGGCATAGGCCTTGTGATCGGTGCAGGCGGCTGAAAGATGGGCGAGGGCGGCATTGGGTTCGTAGGCGCCAAACATCGCGTCATAAACGCTCTGGCGCATGTAAACCGCGTTGCCAAGGTAGTTGCGTACAATCCCTGACACGGTTGATTCCTGCTGGTTCAGCTGGTCATCCTGGATAAAGAGCGCATTTCCTGTGGCAAGGTCCAGCATACGGGAGGCGTTCTGGGTGATCAGCACACCGTTGTCCGGCAGAGAAGCCGGGGAGCCATCCGTGTTTTCGAGATGAATATAGCCTTCGAGGGAATGCCCTTCAGGCACCACGATGAGCTGTACTTTTTCCTCTTTGCCCTCGGCAGTTTTTTTGAGCTTGACATTGCCAGTCTGCACGTTTATATAATCCGCAATGTTATCATCCCCGGCCAGGCGCTCCATGACCTCAGTATTGTCATCCGCAGAGGTGACGACCATGAGGTCGTACTGGTAGATGTGCTCATACTGCTTGGGCATAAGGTCGTTAACCGAGTTTTTAATGGCAAAGCCGCAGAGCACCAGGGCAGTGCACCCCATGATGCCCGCCACGGTCATAAACAGTCTCTTTTTGTAGCGGAACAGGTTTCGCATGGTCACCTTGTTTAAAAAAGAGAGACGGTTCCAGACCGCCGGAATACGCTCCAGCAGAACCCGTGAGCCGCCGCGCGGGGCCTTAGGGCACATGAGCACAGCGGGCATATGGATGAGCTCGGTGCGGCAGGCGATGGCCGCCGCGCCCGAAATACTGACGGTGAACAGCAGCACACCGCCCAGGCCATAGAGCAGATTAAAACGGAACAGGTATTCCGGCAGCATATAGAGGATCTGGAAGATGGTAAACACAAACTTGGGCAGCAGGATAAAGCCGCTGATGTCGCCCAGAATCCCGCCGGCCAGGCAGGCTGCCAGGGCGTACAGCAGGTACTTGCTGTAAATCGCGGCATCCCGATAGCCAAGAGCCTTGTAGGTACCGATGAGCCCGCGTTCCTCTTCAACCATACGGGTGATGGTGGTCAGGCTGATGAGCACTGCCACCACCAGAAAGACAATGGGGAAGGCAGTCCCGACCGCCTCGATGGAGCCGGCGTCGTTCTCAATACTGGCGTAGCCGCCCAGGGCGCTTCGGTCCTGAACATACCATTTGGCAGTGTCGATGTCCGCCAGCTCGGCCCGGGCGTCTGCCAGCTTTTGCTCGGCCTTTGCTTTGGCCTCCTCGTATTCCTGACGTTTTTCATTGAGCTCTGCCTGACCTTCATCCAGATCGGCTTCTCCGTCCACCAGCTCCTGACGGCCGTTTTCGAGGGTTTGATGTCCTTCAGCCAGCTGCCTCCGGGCGTTGTCCTCCTGGGAGGAGAGCTCAGCTGCGCCAGCGTCCAGCTGGCTCTGTCCGCTCTGCAGCTGGGAGCGGCCCTCAGTCAGCTGAGCCCGGGCAGCTGCGAGCTGTGCGGCGCTCGCCTCCAATGTCTCAGCTGTGGCCTTAAACTGGGCATCGGCCTCGGTCTGCTGCTGTTCCAGCGCCGCACGGTTTTCATCCAGAGTTTTACGCCCCTCAGTCAGCTGGCGCAGACCATCGGCCAGCTGAGGAATGGCCGATGGCAGAGCCTGAAGCTGAGCCTTTTGGGCCTGAAGCGCTTCCAGATGGGCGGTATAGTCCGGATCGGCCGGGTTCAGGGCGGCAATCTGTGCGTCGATGGCCTGAACAGCGCCGTCCAGCACTGGCGTAAAGGCAGCCATAAAGGCGGACTTGGCGTCTGCCTCCGATTCCGGCGGCGCAGTGAGCCACGCGTCCCAGAGATCAGCCGGCCAGGCCGGCCCAAACAGGGCAGACAGCGCTTGCACCCGGGCGTCTAAATCGGCCTGGGCAGCATCCAGCTTTGCCTGCTCCTCATCGAGCAGGACGCGGGCGTTTTGCAGCTGGGCACCCACTTCAGCCTGTTTTTGGGCCAGAAGATCACGCCCCTGGCTCAGCTGTGCCGCACCCTCATCCAGCAGAGCGCTGGAATTTTCGAGCCGGGCGGCATTTGCGATGAGTTCGGCATAGCCATCGTTTATTTTCTGACGGGCCGACTCAAACTGGGCGTTGGCTGTCTGTTCCTGAGCAGCCAGCTCCCGTGCTCCGTTTTCCAGTTCCCGGAAACCGTCTGTAAGCTTCTGCCGCCCATCGTCCAGCTCCTGTTCGGCGTCGGCAAACTCGGCTTCTGCCTCTGCAAACTGCGCACTCATTTTCTGTTCGGCGTCGGCGATTTTGTCGGCTGCCTCACCGGTAACCGTCTGGGTACGCGCCTGCTCACGGTCGGTTTTGATCTTAGACTCAATGACCTGAATGACCTGCTGTACACTGTCCTTGTACGCGTCGGAGTAACAGACCAGGCCGCGGCTGTCCGTGAGCGTCAGGTAAACCGCGGTAAAGACATCGCTGTCAACAGCCTCGGGTGTCACGAAAAAGGTGAAATCGGTGGTGGAGGCAGAGCGGAAGGCAGAGGCTCCCTCATTGTTGCTGATGTCCATGGGGTCCAGCACCACACCGGTAATCTTATAGGTGGTATTCGCAAAGGTGGGCGTTTCGGTCTCGTCCTCAAAGTCCGCGGCCCACTCGTCGGTATTCCCAGAACGGTCCTCTGGTTCAGCTGTTTCCAAATCCTCCTCGATGGTGAGAGAGTCGCCAAGGGATTTGCCGGTGTCCTTCATGTATTTCTGCGTTACGGCGATCTCATCCGCCTTCTGCGGAAGAACACCCTCCAGCAGGTAAGGCTTGTTCAGGCCCTTGGTACTCAGCGCCTTGACCTCGGCGTTCTGGCGCTTTTCCGCTACCTGGGTATAGACGGTCTCGCTGTAGGCCCCCTCCGCTGTTTCCACGCCGTCCAGCTGCGAGAGCGCTGCCACGTCCTCATCTGTCAGACCCAGAGTGGACATGACCGAGATGTCATAGAGTTTCTGGGCATCAAAAAAATGGTCTGCCGAATAGCGCAGGTCATCACAGGCGGCCTTAAGGCCTGTGAGCATGGTGACGCCGAGGGCTGTGATCAGGAGTATGGAAAAAAAACGTTTGCGGCTTTTCTGGATGGTCCGCCAAATATCTTTAAGGAATGCGTTTTTCATGGTTGTCTGCCTCCGTTGTGAACAACATGGTGTTTAGTGCTTTATCTTTATTATAAAGGTTAAAATGGGCGGCATCAATGAACAAAACAAGGGGAAATGTTGAATACAACATGTTGTTGTGTTATGATACCAAAGAGGAGGCGATCCCATGAGAAAACAACCCGAAGTTACTGAACAGACCAAAGCAAACCTCAGAACAGCATTTTGGGAGCTTTATAAAGAAAAGCCCATTGAAAAGATAACCATCAAGGAGATAACCGATGCCGCCGGGTATAACAGAGGCACCTTTTACCTTTACTATAAAGATGTCTACGACCTCTTTAATAAGATCGAGGAGGAGCTGCTGGAGGCCATACGGGAGCTCATCGATGAGACCCTGCTCAGGGACGAGCAGCTGAACCTGACCGAGCACATGGGGCTGATTCTGGAGATGACCCGCCGCTATTCAGACTATGTGTCTGTCCTAATGAGCGATAAGGGGGACCCAGCCTTCGTCACCCGGCTGAAAGCGCTGATCTGGCCTCTGCTCGACAGCTACTTTCTCGGCGAGCAGGGCCACAGCCCCCAGGAGCTGACACTTTTATCTGAGTTTTACCTCTCCGGTCTTCTGGCCGCCATCACCAAATGGCTGGAAAACCCCGGCGATATGACCATCGACCAGTTCATTAATTTTATCATGGAAAATGTATTTATGGCCTTGTTCCAGGTACAAGGCCCCACCCCTGCTTGAGCATCGTCAGGCAGGGGTTTTTAAGTACAGCTTTTAGAAAACAGCTATGCTGCAAAGCCAACCTCCAGCAAAAGCATGATAATGGAAAACACAGTCAGCAGCAGCATTAAGGGAAGCGCAAATTTAAGATACCGGTCATAGGTAATATCGACCATCTCAAGAGAAACCAGAACCATGCCCGTAGGGGTAATAAAGGTGACCAGCCCCAGCCCGTAAAGATAAGCCGAGATAACCGCATGGGCCGGAGCGCCCACCGCTGTGGCAAGCGGCGCCATAATCGGAATGGCCAGCATTGCAAGCCCAGAGGACGAATTGATAAAAAAGCCCAGAAAAGCAAAGATAAACAGCATCAGCACAATAAAAAGATAAGGGCTCATGCCGCGAATACTGCCAGAAAGCGCGTAAAGGATAGTGTCAGAGATCAGCCCCTCCTGTAAAATGAGGTTAACCCCCCGGGCAATGCCCACCACCAGCCCCACACTGACCAGATCAGAAGCGCCGGCAATAAAATGATGGATGAATTCTTTTTCAGAAAGACCGCTGCACACACCAATCAAAAGCCCCACCGCCAGAAAAAGTGTCGTCATTTCCAGAAAGCTCCAGCCCTGGGAAGCAACCCCCCAGGTCATAACGATAAAACCCCCTAAAAAGATGATGAGCATGAGCTTTATCCGTCCTGTCAGCTGCGGCGGCTCAGAGGGCGAAGCGTATTTTTGGCCGATGGCCTGGCCCTGGTCACAGACAAGCGAAAGCGAAGGTGTTTTACGCACCCTGCGGGCATAGCGCAGAACATAGGCAAGCACCAGACAGAGGCCCAAAACAAGCCCCGCGATGCGAAATCCCAGCCCGTCAGTAAAGCTGATCCCGGCAGCATTGGAGGCGATCACCGCGGCAAAGGGGTTGCTGGTCGAAAAAGTGACCCCAATGGAAGAGCCCATGAAAATAGCCGCCACACAGACCAATGGGTCATAGCCCGCCATCATAAAAACAGGAAGCAGAATGGGATAAAGCGCCACCGTTTCCTCAGCCAGGCCAAAGGTTGTGCCGCCCAGGGCAATCAAAACCGTGATAAAAATAATGAGCAAAAACTCACGCCCTTTGGTAGCCCTGGACAGGGCAGCAATGCCAGCGTTAAAAGCCCCCGTGGCATTGAGCACCCCAATAGAGCCCCCAAGAATAAGAATAAAAAGCATGATCGAAATCGTGGCATAAACCCCGTTAACAGGCGCCTCCAGCAGAGCGATAAGGCCCTGTCCCCTCTGGGGCAGCTGCTCATAAGTGTCCGGTACCGAAATCGAGGACGTAATGCTGCCGTCCGCAAAGGCCGACGCCTTGCTGGAAATGCCCAGCGATTCCAGCGTCTCGTCCGTAGCAGGGCGGGAGCTGACCGATCCGTCCGGCGCGGTTAAGAGAAAACAGCTGTTAACAGGATCGTAGCTCAGCTTTGTATAAGAACCCGCAGGAACGATAAAGGTCAGAACAGCTGCCAATATGAGTACAATAAATAAAATGGTAAATGAAGAGGGAAAAGACAGTTTTTTTCGTTGAAACGACATGTTACAGCTCCATTTCCGGCAGACAGATAAGCGCATCCGCCTTTTTTAAAATTATAACATTTTTTTCAGAGAATAACATACCGTTCGTCACACAAAAGGGATAAACGTGGCAGCATGATAGAATTTTAAAAGGACAAGCGATAAAAAAGCGTGCGAAAAAGACGCAAAACGACTTATTTTGCGTCTTTTTTGCATTCAATAATGATGATGAATCGATTATAATATTTTGACAGAGGGTTTTTTATATTCAGACAGCTAAGAACCCACAAAGTTTTTTGGGTATAACGATCCAAAGGCAGATAAAAAGTAAAGGAGCCTGATCAAATGATCGAAAAAATAACCATGAAAGAATGGATGTCCCGGCGTGTGCCAAAGATTAAGGGAAGCAGCCTTAAAACCTACCGAAGCTATGAGCGCGCCCACATCCT
>CAUEUD010000113.1 GCA_959020865.1 Eubacterium limosum
GAAGACGAGTGCGACGACGAGCGTGACGGACGTATTGAGGCCGTCGATGCCGTCAGCCGAAGCATGTCCGGATCATATCCATATGTTAGTAGAAATTCCACCGAAATACAGCGTATCGAGCTTTATGGGATATTTAAAAAGCAAATCAACCTTAATGATATTTGATCGACATGCGCATTTGAAATACAAATACGGAAATCGCAAGTTTTGGGCGAGAGGATATTATGTGGATACTGTTGGAAAAAATGAGAAAAGAATCAAAGAGTACATACAGCAACAATTATCGGAAGATAAATTAAGCGACCAAATAAGCATGAAGGAATATATTGACCCGTTTACGGGTGAATCGGTGAAATAGGCAAATAGAAAAAAGCCCCTTTGAGGGGCCGCCTGTAAAAGCGCTATGACTGTCAAATCTTCAGAGACCGGAAGGGCACCATAGCAAAATGCCCTTTCAGGGCCGGTTCATACCACCGGATTTTCCGGTGGTTAATGATTGTCTAATCGTCCGAAAGACTGGCTTTGCCAGTCATGATACTGTCGTGCTGCCGGTCAGTGATCATTTTGACAATCTGAATGATCAGGGTAGGCAGGAACGCCAGCAGGCCGATCTGGCTGATCTGGGCCATGGTGAGCGGCGCCACAAGGAACAGGGTGTTAAGGCCTGGTATAAACAGCACCGCTGCGAGAAGCAGGACGCCGCCAAAGAAGGCCATGAGTGAGTATTTGTTGGTTCCGAACTTCAGCCGGAAAATGGATTCATCGCCACGGCAGTTAAAACCGTGGAAAAGACGGGCCAGGGTCAGGGTTGCAAAGGCCATGGTGCTGGCCAGCATGGCGTTGCTGGACTGATGTCCAAGGTAGAAGGCGGCCATGGTGGCAACAGCGATCAGCAGGCCCTGAGAGACAATGCGCTTGAGCAGGCTGCCGTTTAAAATTGGTTCTTCAGGGTTGCGGGGCGGCTGGTTCAACAGTCCGCGGCGTGAGGGCTCCATGCCAATGGCAATGGCGGGCAGGCTGTCAGTCAGCAGGTTTATGAACAGCAAATGCACTGGCGCAAAAGGAACAGGCAGAGCCATCAGTGAGGCGTACAGCACACAGAGGATACCCGCAGTGTTGCCTGAGAGCAGAAACTGAATGGCGTTTTTGATATTGGCATAGATATTACGCCCGTTGATTACAGCCTTGACAATGGTGGCAAAGTTATCGTCGGTCAGGATCATGGACGCTGCGTCTTTGCTGACCTCGGTACCGGTAATACCCATTGCTACGCCGATGTCGGCTTTTTTAAGGGCCGGAGCGTCATTGACACCGTCACCGGTCATGGAGACAATGCGTCCCTGGCGCTGCCAGGCGTCGACAATACGGATTTTATGCTCGGGTGAGACACGGGCGTAGACAGAAATTCGGGGGAGCTTTTCGTCCAGCTCGGCATCGGTCATGGCGTCGAGCTCAACGCCTTCCACCGCAATATCACCGTCCTCGAAGATACCGACCTGCCTTGCGATGGCGGTTGCGGTGATCTTGTGGTCCCCGGTGATCATGACAGTGCGGATACCGCCCCGTTTGGCGTTAGCCACAGCCTGGACAGATTCTGGACGCGGCGGGTCGATCATGGAGATCAAACCGACGAACACAAAATCATTTTCATCCTCTATGGACAGATCCCGCACCTCGGGCAGTTCACGGTAAGCAAAGGCCAGAACGCGGAGCCCTTCCTCGGACAGGGAGCGGTTGGTGTTGATGATCTCGCTGCGCTTTTCATCAGTCATTGGCAGGATACCATCGGTGGTATAGATCCAGTTGGAGCGCTCAAGCATGACATCCAGCGCACCCTTTGTCAGCAGAGTCGGTACTTTTTCAAGCTCGTGAAGTGTACTCATGAGTTTGCGGTCAGAGTCAAAAGGCAGCTCACGCAGGCGGGGGTGCTGACTGCGGTAGGTAGACTCTTCAATGCCGAAGGAATCGCCGATCTGTACCAGAGCCACCTCAGTGGGGTCTCCGATGGATGTGCCTGCGTCTTCATCGGTGGTGGCGTCGCTGGCGAGCAAGGCGATTTTTAACAGCAGGCGCTGCGCACCGTTGGTAAGGTCATAATCCTCACAGGAGGTGAGCCTGCCGTCAGCATAGATCTTCTGGGGACACATGCGGTTCTGGGTCAGTGTTCCGGTTTTATCGGAACAGATCACAGAGACGGCGCCGAGGCTTTCGACAGCCTTGAGGTCTTTGATAACGGCGTTCTGTCTGGCCATTTTTTGTGTGCCCATGGCCAGGACGATGGTTACAATGGAGCTGAGCGCTTCAGGGATGGCGGCTACAGCCAGGGCAACCGCGAACATCAGGGAATCCAGAACCGGCATGTGGCTGCGGAAAACGGAGAGCATGAAAACCACCACACAGACGGCCAGAATAATGACAGCCAGTTTTTTGCTGAAATTATCAAGACTGGTCTGAAGCGGCGTTTTCCGCTGCTGGGTCTGGTTCATGAGAGAAGCGATTTTACCGAGCTCTGTGCCCATACCCGTGGAGGTGACAACAACGGTTGCCCGTCCATAGGTTACAAGAGAACCGGAGAAAACCATGTTGATCTGGTCGCCGAGGGCTACCTTTTCAGACGGAATGGTATCGGCGGTTTTGTCGACACTTTCGGATTCACCAGTCAGTGAGCTTTCATTGACCTTGAGTGAAAAGTTTTCCAGGATACGTCCGTCGGCAACCACCAGGTCGCCGGCCTCCAGCAGCAGAATATCACCGGGGACCACCTCCTGGGAGGGGATCTCAAGGCGCGCGCCGTCGCGGATCACCCGGGCAACGGGCGAGGACATGGCCTTCAGACTCTCGAGGGATTTTTCAGCTTTGACATACTGAACAGTGCCGAGTACGGCGTTTAAAAGTAAAACAGCAAAAATAACAACGGTGCTTTCGCTTTCGCCCGAAAGCAGGGAAATAATGGCGGCTATAGTAAGGATAACCACCAGCAGATCTTTGAACTGCTCCAGAAAAACCACAGCGACGCTTTTTTTCCTGCCCTCTGAAAGCTTGTTGGGGCCAAAGGTTTTGGTCCGGCTTTCAGCCTCGGCAGTGCTGAGGCCTGAGGGCGAGGTGTGCAGCTCGTCCAGTGTTTCCTGCGCAGAACGGTTAAAAAAGGTTTCTGACATCATCGATACTCCTTTGTCAAGATTGTATACACCGGAAGCACCAAAAAAAGACTTCCGGCAGCCCTTTTGCCAGGCTGTCGAAAAGTCTCGTTACCAAAAAAGATAGGCGCACACCGCCAGGTTAAAAACCGTGGTGTTGACGGCGCGTCTTAAACTACTCCCTTTTCAACTGTTAGTGCATTATAGCAGTTTTTGCGGCGCTGCGTCAATGGGTGAAGGTTAAATTTGTGTTAAATTTAAGATCGCTATGGGAAAGGATTCAGCAGCGTTTTCTTTGAAACGGATTGCTTAAGGAAATTTCAGGCTTACCAATCCAATAAAAAAAGCCTTGACGGCTAAAATTTATTATGATAAGATATTAAATTGCATTAGAAGATAAAATTGTGCTGTTTATGTGACCGACAGAAGTCAATAAATAGGAACAAAATTAAAATAGACTTATGGATGGGGCGTGGGTTTGCTGATCAAAGGCAAACCAAATGCTTGATGAATCGAATTCTTAAGCAGGCTGCGCTTTTTCAGGCTGATCAAAGGTCTGAAATTCGTCTCGGTCCATTTTTATTTTTTCGCGACAATTCCCGAAATTGGGGAGAATTACCACTCTATAAATAGTACCACAATTTTGCGACAAAGAAAAGAGCATACGCGTAAAAAGTGTATTTTGAAAATGCCGAAATAATTTGCAAGGGGTGATAATGGATGGTTATGGTGCATCCTGTACAATACGGATTAAGAACCAGACAGAGCTTCTCAAAGATTAAAGAAGTCCTTGAGATGCCGAACTTATTAGAAGTACAGCTCGATTCCTACAAATGGTTTATTGAAAAGGGCCTCCAGGAAGTGTTTGACGACATCCACGAAATTACAGATTACACTGGTAATCTGGTGCTGCAGTTCGTGGACTACGCCATTGAGGGAGAACCGAAATACAGCATTGAGGAATGTAAGGAACGGGATCAGACTTACTATGTGCCTTTAAAGGTGCGTGTCCGCTTAATCAACAAAGAAAAGAACGAAGTAAAAGAACAGAAGGTCTATATGGCTGACCTGCACAAAATGACCGATACCGGGACTTTTATCGTCAACGGTGCGGAACGTGTTATCGTCAGCCAGCTGGTACGTTCTCCGGGTGCTTACTACACCCTGACCCGTGATAAGCTTGGTAAAAAGCTCTATTCTGCACAGGTTATCCCGAACCGCGGGGCCTGGCTGGAATACGAATCCGATTCCAATGATATCATGTACGTCAAGATTGACCGTACCCGTAAGCTTCCGATTACCGCGCTGCTGCGCGCCTTTGGCCTGGGCAGCAACGAGGAAATCCTCGAGGTGTTCGGGGATGACTACCGCCTGCTGGAAACCATCAAGAAAGATGAAACCGCAGGCATGAAGGACGAACGTGACGGTCTTCTGGAAATTTACAAGAGACTGCGTCCGGGCGAGCCGCCGACAGTGGAAAGCGCCCAGTCACTGCTGAACTCCATGTTCTTTGACGACCGCCGCTATGATTTAGCCCGCGTCGGCCGCTATAAATACAATAAGAAATTATCTCTGGCTACCCGTATTACCGGACAGGTCGCCGCTGAGGACGTCATTGATCCTGAAACCGGCGAAGTCCTGGCAGAGGAAGGCCAGATCTTTAAAAAGGACGTTGCATGGCAGATCCAGAATGCCGGGATCAATGTGGTCAATGTCAAGGTCCTGCATCAGGGCGAAGATAAAATCGTCCGCGTCATCGGTAATGGCTTCGTTGATATTCATACCCAGGATATCCCCTTTGATATCAGCGATTTGGAAATTAAGGAACTGGTTTGCCGCGAAGCGCTCATGCAGATCCTTGACAATGACGAAATGACCGATGAAGAAAAACACGATGAAATTAAGAACCACATGGAACGTCTGGTGCCGAAGCACATTCTTCAGTCCGACCTTTTCGCAACGGTTTCTTATTTTATCGGTATCGACTACGGCATCGGGAATACAGACGATATTGACCACCTTGGCAACCGCCGCCTCCGTTCTGTTGGCGAGCTGCTGCAGAATCAGTTCCGTATCGGCCTTTCCCGTATGGAAAGAGTGGTCCGTGAAAGAATGTCGGTTCAGGATGATGAGATTCTGACGCCACAGGGGTTAATCAACACCCGTCCGGTAAACGCAGCGCTGAAGGAATTCTTCGGGAGCTCCCAGCTGTCACAGTTTATGGACCAGAATAACCCGCTGTCTGAGCTGACACATAAGCGCCGTCTGTCCGCCCTTGGACCTGGCGGTCTCTCCCGTGAGCGCGCCGGCTTCGAAGTCCGTGACGTTCACCACAGCCACTATGGCCGTATGTGCCCGATCGAAACGCCTGAAGGCCCGAACATCGGCCTGATCGGTTCGCTGGCGACCTTCGCGCGTGTCAATGAATATGGCTTTATCGAATCCCCTTACCGCAAGGTCATCGACGGGGTGGTAACTGACGAGATCCACTATCTCTCAGCCGATGAAGAAGGCCAGTACGCCATTGCCCAGGCCAATGAGCCGCTGGACGAAAATAACCGTTTTGTCAACGAACAAATCACCGGTCGTGCCGGCTCAAGCCGTGACTTTGTCACCGTTGCACCAGACCGCGTTGATTTTATGGATATCTCGCCGAAGCAGGTTGTATCTGTGGCGACTGCCCTTATTCCGTTCCTTGAAAATGATGATGCCAACCGTGCCCTCATGGGCGCCAACATGCAGCGTCAGGCTGTGCCGCTGCTTATTCCCAAAGCACCGGTTGTCGGGACAGGGATGGAACACAAGGCCGCTAAAGACTCTGGTGTCTGCGCCATCGCAGGGGAAGCCGGAACCGTTGAGTTTGTGGATGCTGATCATATAAGAATCCGCAGAGACAGCGACGGCAGCCTTGAAAAGCATAAATTATTGAAATTCAAACGCTCCAACCAGGGAACCTGCGTGAATCAGAAACCGCTGGTTGTCCAGGGACAGCGTGTAAAAGCCGGCGAAATCATCGCTGACGGTCCTTCCACTGAAATGGGTGAGCTGGCCCTTGGCCGTAACGCTCTGATCGGGTTCATGACCTGGGAAGGCTACAATTACGAGGATGCTGTCCTCATCAATGAAAATATGCTGAAAACGGACAAATACACATCCATCCATATTGAAGAGTTTGAATGTGAAGCCCGTGAAACCAAGCTCGGACCAGAGGAAATCACCCGTGATATTCCCAACGTTGGGGAAGACGCTCTGCGAAACCTTGACGAGCGCGGGATTGTCTTTGTGGGCGCCGAGGTAAAATCCGAAGATATTTTAGTTGGTAAGGTCACACCAAAGGGTGAAACGGACCTTTCCGCAGAAGAAAAACTGCTGCGCGCCATCTTTGGTGAAAAGGCCCGCGAAATCCGTGATACCTCATTGAAGGTGCCACACGGTGAAGCCGGTATTGTCGTTGACGTGAAGGTGTTCTCAAGAGCCAATAAGGACGAGGACTTAAAACCAGGCGTCAACACCATGGTGCGTGTTTACATTGCGACCAAGCGTAAAATCTCCGTTGGGGATAAAATGGCCGGCCGTCATGGGAACAAGGGGGTTGTCTCCCGCGTTCTTCCTCAGGAAGACATGCCGTTTCTGCCGGACGGTACTCCACTCGATATCGTGCTGAACCCACTTGGCGTACCTTCCCGTATGAACATCGGACAGGTATTGGAAGTCCATCTGGGAATGGCAGTGAAGGCTCTTGGATGGCATATTGCCACACCAGTCTTTGACCCGGCCAATGAAGAAGACATTGAAGAGCTTCTGGAAAAGGCGGATCTGCCAAGCGATGGCAAGATTAAGCTGTACGACGGCCGCACCGGCGAACCCTTCGATAATCCGGTAACCGTTGGTTATATGTACTACTTAAAACTCCATCACCTTGTTGATGATAAAATGCACGCCCGTTCAACCGGACCTTACTCCTTAGTTACTCAGCAGCCGCTGGGTGGTAAAGCCCAGTTCGGTGGACAGCGTTTCGGGGAAATGGAAGTTTGGGCCCTTGAAGCCTACGGTGCAGCCCATACGCTCCAGGAAATCCTGACCATTAAATCGGATGACGTCGTCGGCCGTGTTGCCGCCTACGAAGCCATCGTCAAGGGTGAAAACATTCCGAAACCAGGTATCCCAGAATCCTTCAAGGTACTTATGAAGGAATTTCAGAGCCTGGCCCTGGATGTTCAGATCCTCAATGACGACGAAGTCGTCGAAATTCTGGACGGTGACTTTACAGACGATCCAGTCGAAGAGCTGGCCAACGAAATCGGCGGTGAATCCGATGCAAATGTCGCGACCGAAGATGACTACGCGGGCGCGGATATGATCTCCATCGTCGACGCCGAAGATATCGACAATCCGGATTCATTAATGTAACGGCTGCGTCGTTCCATTGAATTGAAAATTGACAAGTTTTATTATCCATTTATATACGAAGGGAGCAAAACCAATTGTTAAATGAAGAATTTACCTTTAAGTCGTTGCAAATTGGATTAGCATCACCTGAAAAAATCAGAGAGTGGTCTCGGGGTGAGGTTAAAAAACCCGAAACCATTAATTACAGAACCCTGAAACCGGAAAAAGAAGGTCTTTTCTGTGAAAAAATCTTCGGACCAACCAAAGACTGGGAGTGTAACTGTGGTAAATACAAGCGTATTCGCCATAAGGGCATCGTCTGTGAAAACTGTGGTGTTGAAGTAACAAAAGCAAAAGTAAGAAGAGAACGGATGGGGCACATCGAGCTTGCCTCACCCGTATCACATATCTGGTATTTCAAGGGGATTCCGAGCCGTATGGGCCTGATCCTTGAGATGTCACCCCGTAATCTTGAAAAAATTATCTATTTTGCCTCTTATGTGGTAACGGACCCAGGCGAAACCCCGCTTCAGTACAAGCAGGTGCTGTCCGAAACCGAATATAAGGAAGCGAGAGCCAACTATGGCAAAGATTTTGCTGCCGGCATCGGTGCGGAAGCCATCCAGGAGCTCCTGAAGATGGTGGACCTGGACCAGGAAGCCGCTGTGCTTAAGGAAGAACTCAAGGACAGCTCCGGCCAGAAGAAGATCCGTGTGGCCAGACGTCTGGAAGCCATCGAAGCTTTCAGAAATTCCCACAATAAGCCAGAATGGATGATCATGGAAGCCATTCCGGTTATTCCGCCGGAACTGCGCCCAATGGTACAACTGGATGGTGGCCGTTTTGCGACCTCTGACCTGAATGACCTGTACCGCCGTGTTATCAACCGTAACAACCGTCTGATCAAGCTGCTGGAGCTGGACGCGCCAGACATCATTGTCCAGAATGAAAAGCGTATGCTTCAGGAAGCGGTCGACGCCCTGATTGACAATGGCCGACGCGGCCGTGCGGTCACTGGCCCGGGTAACCGTCCTTTCAAATCCCTGAGTGATATGCTCAAGGGGAAACAGGGCCGTTTCCGTCAGAACCTTCTCGGTAAACGTGTCGACTACTCTGGCCGTTCCGTTATCGTTGTCGGTCCTGAGCTTAAAATGTACCAGTGTGGTCTGCCGAAAGAAATGGCCATCGAGCTGTTCAAGCCCTTCGTTATGCGCGAGCTGGTTGCGAGACAGCTGTCTCAGAACATCAAGAGCGCCAAGAAGATGGTCGAAAAACTCGATCCTATTATCTGGGACGTTTTAGAAGACGTCATTCACGAACATCCGGTGCTCTTAAACCGTGCACCTACACTCCATCGGCTGGGGATCCAGGCTTTTGAGCCCATCCTGGTCGAAGGCCGTGCCATCAAGCTTCATCCGTTGGCCTGTACGGCGTACAATGCTGACTTCGACGGTGACCAGATGGCCGTCCACGTTCCCCTGTCTGTGGAGGCTCAGGCAGAAGCCCGCTTCTTAATGATGGCCTGCAACAACATCCTGAAACCTCAGGATGGTACACCAGTTGTCGTTCCTTCACAGGATATGATCCTCGGTTCCTATTATATGACGCTTTACAAAGAAGACGCCAAGGGAACCGGTTCGATTTTCTGCGATATGAACGAGCTGGAAATGGCGTATTTTAACCACGACGTTGAGCTTCACGCCAAGGTTAAAGTCCGCACCACCAAGGAAATAGGCGGTGAAACTTACACAAGGCTGGTGGAAAGCACTGTTGGCCGTTTCATCTTCAACCAGATCCTGCCGCAGGACATGGGCTTTGTGAAACGTGAAACCATTGATGATCACTTTAAACTGGAAGTGGATATGCAGGTTGACAAAAAGGTACTGACCAAAATTGTTGACCGCTGCTTTAAGGCCCACGGCCCGACCATCACTTCCGAAACCCTTGACGAAATCAAACGTCTGGGCTATAAATACTCCACTCAGGCCGCCATCACCGTTGGTGTTGCCGACATGCAGGTGCCGGGGAACAAAGAAGAAATTCTCGCCCGTGCCGATGAAAAGATCGCCAAGAACCTCAAGCTGTTCCGCCGTGGTCTCATTTCTGAAGAGGAGCGTTACCAGAACGTTGTCGATATCTGGAACAACGCTACCGATGAAGTAACCGATGCGCTGTTAAGCCATTTGGACCGGCTGAACCCAATCAACATGATGGCCGATTCCGGTGCCCGTGGTTCCAAGAACCAGATTCGTCAGTTGGCGGGCATGCGTGGTCTTATGACCAACCCGACCGGCCGTGTCATCGAGCTGCCGATCCGCTCAAACTTCCGTGAAGGTCTGAACGTACTTGAGTTCTTCTCCTCCACCCATGGTGCCCGTAAAGGTCTTGCCGATACGGCCCTGAGAACAGCGGACTCCGGTTACCTGACCCGTCGTCTTGTCGACGTCAGCCAGGACGTTATTGTCCGTGAGGAAGACTGCGGAACCACCCGCGGTTATGAGGTAACAGCCATCAACGAACACGGTGAGGTCATTGAAGATCTGGCCGAACGTATTGAAGGCCGCTACGCCTTCGAGGATGTTGTGCATCCTGAAACCGGCGAAATCATGGCCCATAAGGACGAAGTCATCACCAGCGACCAGGCAGAAGCCATTCAGGAAGCCGGTGTTGAAAAAGTTGTTATCCGCGCCGTATTCAACTGTAACTCTAAATACGGCGTCTGTAAAAAATGCTACGGTGTTGATATGACCAGCTGGAAACCTGTCGAAATCGGTGAAGCGGTTGGTATCATTGCAGCCCAGTCCATCGGTGAACCGGGTACCCAGTTAACCATGCGTACCTTCCATACCGGTGGGGTTGCATCCGCAGACGACATCACCCAGGGTCTCCCCCGTGTCGAAGAACTCTTTGAAGCCCGTAAGCCAAAGGGGCAGGCCATTATCTCAGAAATAGCCGGCCGTGTTGAAATTCTGGAAGGCAAAAAAACCGAAGCGGTCATCACCGCGCCAGACGGCGAATCCAGAGTCTACCTGATTCCTTACGGCTCACGCCTAAAGGTACATACCGGCGATAAAATCGAAGCCGGCCAGGAAATCACTGAAGGTTCCATCAACCCGAACGATATTCTGCGCATCAAAGGCATCGACGCTGTACAGCAGTATCTACTGTCCGAAGTACAGAAGGTATACCGTCTGCAGGGGGTACACATCAGCGACAAGCATATCGAGCTGATCATCCGCCAGATGCTGCGTAAGGTTAAGATTGAAAATGCCGGAGACACCGATCTGATCACCGGAGCCTTAACCGATATTTTTGAAATGGAAGAAAAGAACAACGAAGCCCTGGATATGGGGCTGGAACCGGCACAGGCCAGCAGAGAGCTCCTTGGGATCACCAAGGCCTCCCTGGCAACGGATTCCTTCCTGTCCGCTGCTTCCTTCCAGGAAACCACCCGAGTGCTCACCGACGCTGCCATTAAGGGCAAGGTCGACCCGCTCATCGGTCTCAAGGAAAATGTCATCATCGGCCAGCTGGTACCTGCCGGAACCGGCGTTAAGGCTTACAGCCGCGTCGAGCTCGATTATGACCGCGAGGATGAGGATGATGAGGAAGAAGAACTGATCGATGATATGATCAAAGACGATATCACCAATGTCAAGGAGCTTTCCGACGATATGGATATTGTCATGGATGATGATAACATCTTAGCCAAGGCTGTTCAGGAAGAACGGGAAAACCTTGAAAAGGACGATGAACTGGCCAAGGCCTTTGACATGTTCGACATGGATTTCTTAGACAACAGCAGCAGTGAAGCCAGCGATATGATTATCGGAGATCTTGACGACTAAAACCCATAAGAGTCTGGGACAAAAACCCACCTCATTAAAGAAAAGAAGCGGCGATGCGTACA
>CAUEUD010000114.1 GCA_959020865.1 Eubacterium limosum
AATGGCCCAGGAAACACTGGAAGAATATGAATGTAATACCTGCCCGACCTGCGGCTCCTGCTCGGGGATGTATACTGCTAACAGTATGAACTGCCTGACTGAGGTTTTGGGCATGGGGCTGCGCGGCAACGGCACAATCCCGGCCGTTTATTCTGAACGTCTGCGTCTGGCCAAACGCGCGGGTATGCAGATCATGGAACTGCTCGAAAAGGATATTCGTCCAAAGGATATTATGACAGCGGATGCTTTCAGAAACGCATTGACAATGGACATGGCGCTGGGCTGCAGCACGAATTCGATGCTGCATCTGCCGGCGATTGCCCATGAATGTGGTGTGGATCTGAATCTGGAAATTGCTAATGAGCTCAGCGAGAAAACACCGAACCTGTGTCATTTGGCACCTGCGGGCCATACCTATGTGGAAGACCTGAACGCCGCCGGTGGGATTTATGCGGTTATGAGTGAAATCAACAAGCTCGGCCTGTTAAAAACAGATTTAATCACGGTCACAGGAAAAACAGTGGGCGAAAATATCGAAGGGGTTCATAATCTGAATCCTGAGGTTATTCGCCCTGTTGAAAATCCTTACAGCAAAACCGGCGGTATTGCGGTTCTGAAAGGCAGCCTGGCACCGGATACCTGTGTGGTTAAACAGTCTGCGGTTGTACCTGAAATGCTCAAGCATGAAGGCCCTGCCAGAGTGTTTGAGAGCGAGGAAGCAGCACAGGAGGCCATTAATAATGATCAGATTCACGCTGGCGATGTGGTGGTAATCCGTTATGAAGGACCAAAAGGCGGCCCGGGCATGCGCGAAATGCTGAACCCAACCTCTGCCATCATGGGAAGAGGGCTTGGCAGTTCTGTTGCGTTGATTACAGACGGCCGTTTCAGCGGCGCCACCAGAGGCGCCTGTGTCGGTCATGTTTCACCAGAAGCGGCGGCCGGCGGCCCGATCGCATTTGTAGAGGAAGGCGATATCATTTCCATTGATATTCCCAACCGCAGCATTGAGCTGAAGGTCAGTGAGGAAGAACTGGCTAAACGCAGGGAAGGCTGGACGCCAAAAGAACCGGAAATTAAAACGGGTTATCTGGCCCGTTATGCAAAGCTTGTGTCTTCTGCAAATAAGGGAGCTATTTTAGAATAGTCAAGGCTGGCGGCTCTTATAAAATATCGTACTGCCAGATATTATTTTTGGCAGTACGATTGATTTATATTTGCTGCTAACCAGAGAAATAGAGGAGAGAACGATGAAAAAAGCAGAAAAATTATTAGGATCAGAGATTGTCGTACGCTGTCTCGAAGAATTGGGAGTGGAACATGTTTTCTCTTTCCCGGGCGGCGTTGTCATACCACTTTTTGATGCTTTCTACCGGATGGATCATAAAATTACTCAGATTGAGCCATGCCATGAACAAAATGGTGTTCACGCGGCTGATGGCTATGCGCGTGTCAGCGGCAAGGTGGGTGTCGCGATTACGACATCTGGTCCGGGAGCCACCAATGCCATTACCGGGATTGCCAATGCTTATCTGGACTCTGTGCCTTTGGTTGTCTTTACCGGACAGGTGGCACAATCCCTGTTAGGTAAGGATTCTTTTCAGGAAATTGATATTGTCAGCGTAACGATGCAGATTACAAAGCACAGCTTTCAGGTAAGAGATGTCTCCATGCTGGCGCCATCCATTTACGAGGCCTTTAATATTGCCTCTACAGGCCGCCCGGGCCCTGTCGTCATTGATATCCCAAAAGATATCTTCATGACCGAAACAGAGTATGTTCCTCTGAGTGATGAGCGGAAACCTGTAAATTATTTTCCAACGCCGAGCCGCGACGCGCTGGTTCGTTCCGCGGAGTTTATCAACCGTGCTGAACGGCCGATGATTTATGCCGGCGGCGGTGTTCTAAAATCTGGCGCAAGCGAAGAGCTGGTCGCTTTTGCGGAAAAAGCAGGGATTCCTGTTGCCAATTCCCTGATGGGCCTGGGCTGTATACCGAGAGATAACCCGCTTTCACTGGGCTTTGTCGGAATGCATGGTTCTCAGGAGTGCAACCTGGCGGTGATCAATTGTGATACCCTGATCGCCATAGGCGCCCGCTTCAGTGACCGCGTAACCGGTAATATTAATGAATTTATGCGGGATAAAAAAATTATTCACATTGACATTGACCCGACAGAGTTTGAAAAGAATATTCAGGTTAATGTTCATATTCAGGCTAATATCAAGGATGTGCTGCCAGCACTCTCTAAGCTGGTGGAAGAGAAGAAGCATCCTGAATGGTACAAGCAGATCGCGGAGTGGCCGCTGCCTGAACGGCCAAAAAATGAATATAATCCTAAAAACATGCTGGAGCATATCAACGATGTTTTTGAGGACGCTTATGTTGTAACCGAGGTTGGACAGCATCAGATGTGGGTTGGCCAGTATTGGAAATTTAAATTCCCGGGCCAGTATGTTACCTCTGGCGGGCTTGGCACCATGGGCTTTGGCTTAGGCGCTGCGGTGGGTGTTCAACTCGCTAAACCGGATAAAGATGTTATCCTGGTTGCAGGCGATGGAAGCTTCCGTATGAATTGTCAGGAGCTGATCACCGTGAAGCGCTATAATCTGCCCATTAAGATATTCCTCTTTGATAACCAGACGCTCGGCATGGTGCGTCAGTGGCAGAAGCTTTTCAATGAAAAACGATATGCCCAGACCGATTTAGATCAGGGGACTACGGACTATCTTAAGCTGGCGGCTGCCAGTGGCATCAAGGGATTTGAGGTTAACAGCCTTGAAGAGCTGGATGATGCGCTCGAAAAGATCAAAGATATGAAGGAGCCAGTGCTTGTTCATTGCAATATTTCCAAGGAAGAGGGCGTATACCCCATGGTTCCGGCTGGAAAACCAATCGACGAAATTTATTATGAATAATCGGAAGAAGCCTCATACTTTAATGAGGCTCTTTTTTAAATGGAATATATGAGAATATTTCGTTGTTTGTTTATAAAAAGTAAAAATGGGTATATAATAGAATTGACAAAGACTGTTTTTTAAATTAAAATTATTCTAAAATGTTTAATTATTGAGAGTAGAAAATTAAAAGAAAGTGGTGAATACTTTGAAAAAATGGAGATGTACGGTCTGCGGTTATATTCATGAAGGGCATACTCCGCCGGCAGAGTGCCCCATCTGCGGTGTAGGACCAGATAAATTTGAATTAATTGAAGAAGAAAAACCTAAAAGATGGCGCTGCACAGTCTGTAATTACATTCATGAAGGGGATACTCCGCCGGAAAAATGCCCGATCTGTGGCGTGGGACCGGATAAATTTGTGCTGGTGGAGGATGAGCCCGAGGATGGTCTTTCTAAGGAAGAAAAGGATATGCTGCAAAGCCTGCTGTTTAATGTCAGCTATGGATTGTATATCATTTCTTCAAAGGACGGGGACAAAATTAACGGCATGACCTCGAACAGCTTTATCCAGATTACGGACACACCGCTGCGCGGCAGTGTGTGCATTAACAAAGGAACCCGCACAGCTGAAATGATCGAAAAATCCGGTGTGTTCGGCGTTTCGGTCCTTGGCCAGAATAACCATGATCTGGTAACGCATTTTGGTTTTCAGAGTGGGCACACCGTAGATAAATTTAAAGATGTTTCTTATATTACAGGTGAAAAAACAGGGTGTCCTGGCCTGCCAAATACCTTATGCTTTATTGAGCTGGAGGTAGAAAAAACGGTTGACCTCGGAACACACAATATGTTTATCGGTAAAGTTGTCGGCGGCGAGGCTTTTCACAAGGCAGAGCCTATGACCTACGCATATTACCGGGCAACACGATAAGAAAATGATAAATCCGTCATGATGACGGATTCAATCTGCCAAAGAAGTGGCGCAGGCCGAGACTGCGCCCTTTATCCAGATAAGAAAAAAGATCCAAGCACTGCGGTAAACGGCCGGGAATCATGCCTCTTTACCGGAAATGCCGGACACTGGAGAGATCAAGTGTCTACTTTATTAAAGAAGATACAAGTGTAAAGGCAGTGCCCGCAGGAATCTTTCTTCTTCCTTAGGTAAAAGACTCCTTCTCTTAAGGTTTTTTGATGCGCTGAATCCGTCATGATGACGGATTTTTTTATTTTTCATTGACATTAAACGGGTTTAAATTTATAATTAGTTTCGTATGAAACTATTAATTGGGTTTTACTTAAGAAGAAGAGAGGAGAAAATATGTCGGAAGAAATGATTAAAAAACAGGATAGTTCGTATTTTGCGACTGAGCGAATCGGAAAGCTTATCGCTAAATTTGCAGTGCCCTGCGTTGTGTCAATGCTTGTCAATGCACTTTATAACATTGTTGACCAGATATTTATTGGGCAGGGGGTAGGATACCTTGGAAACGCCGCCACAAATGTGGCTTTCCCGCTGGTAACCATCTCTCTGGCCATCGCGTTGCTCATTGGCGACGGGTGTGCGGCTTATTTCAGCCTGAAACTGGGCGAGGGGAAAAATGAGGAGGCCGCCAGAGGCGTGGGCAACACGATTACCATGCTGACGATTGCTGGAATTCTTTTTTTTGTTTTTGGGATGCTTCTGTTAAAACCGATGCTGCATCTGTTTGGTGCAACGGAAACTGTTTTTCCCTATGCTGAAGCCTATACCCGTGTGATCGTTATTGGTCTGCCCTTTGTATTGGTGGGCGCAGGGTTGAATTCAGTTGTTCGCGCAGACGGTAGTCCGCGTTTTTCGATGGCCGCTATGATTGTAGGCGCTATTATCAACACCATTCTGGACCCGGTATTTATTTTTATCTTTGGGTGGGGCGTCTCAGGTGCTGCTTTTGCGACAATTCTTGGACAGATCGCCACCTTTGTCATTACGATGTTTTATCTGGTGCGCTTTAAGAATATCACCTTAAAAAAAGAGTATCTAAAGCTAAAGGGAAAAATCTGCAAAATGGTCTGCTCACTTGGCATTTCAAGCTGTGTAAACCAGCTGGCAGTTACGGTCGTCGTCATTGTGACCAATAATGTGCTGGCATATTACGGCGCAATGTCGCCATATGGCGCGGAGATCCCTTTATCTGCCATTGGCATTGTCATGAAGGTAAACCAGATTCTGATGTCTATCCTTATTGGAATCGGCGTTGGTTCACAGCCGATCATCGGTTATAATTACGGAGCGCAGAATTACGATCGTGTGAAGAAAACCTTTTTTATGTCTGCGGGAATCGCGACAGTGTTTGCCTGTATCGGATTTGTGCTGTTTCAATTCTGTACCCAGGGCATTGTCAATATTTTTGGACAGGAGGACGCATTGTACAATGATTTTGCACTCAGGACCTTTCGCGTTTTTCTGGCGGTCTGCTTTTTAAACGGTTTTCAGATGGTCACCTCGATCTTTTTCCAGGCCATCGGCAAACCGTTAAAGGCTACTTTGATTTCGCTGTCAAGGCAGATTCTTTTTCTGATACCGCTGTTTATCATTCTTCCTGCCTTTACGGGTGTCACCGGCGCCCTATACGCAGGGCCGATCGCAGATGCCATGGCCTTTCTGTTAGCCTTGGTTTTAATCATGTTTGAAATGAAACACTTGAATTTATTGGCAAAAACAGGTAAACTAGAGTTAGAAACCAATGAATAAAGGGGGAAGCAGACATGAGTGAACGTATTATTATAACCATTGCCCGTCAGTTTGGCAGCGGAGGAAGAAACATCGGAAAGAAGCTGGCAAAAGCACTGGAGATTCCGTTTTATGATCAGGAGCTTATTGATGAAGGCGCTAAGGAAAGCGGTATTAATCCGGAAATGGTTAAGGATCTGGAAGAAACACCGACCAACTCCCTGCTGTATTCCATTGCCACCAGTTCATTCTTTGGCGCCGGGCATTTTTCACCAACCGTTGAGCTGCCAATGACTGACCGTTTGTTTTTGGCCCAGTCTGATGTAATCCGCAAATTTGCGGCTGAAGGCTCCTGTGTTATCGTGGGACGCTGCGCAAATTATGTTCTCAGGGATGATGAGGATACTGTGGATGTCTTTATTCATCGCGATTTTGAGGAGCGGGTTAATCAGGTATCTAAAATCTATGATTTAAATCTGAAGAAGGCTGAGGAGACGGTTAAAAAGATTGACAAAAGAAGAAGCAACTACTACAGCTATTATTCTGACAAAAAATGGGGACAGGCAGATAACTATGACTTGTGCCTGAACAGCGGCGCTCTAGGTGAAGACAGCTGTGTGGATATTATTAAGGCCTTTATCGAAAAACGAAATATACGAAAAAAAGCAAGAGGTTAAAAACCTTACAGTCCATTGGAGATTTCCAATGGGCTTTTTTATTTTTTGGGTATAAAGGAAATATGGTATCAAATCAAAAAAAGTTTTATGAAAACGTGACATTTTTTGAGCCTTAACCTGTTCGTAATATGCTCTTAACATGGGTTCGCTATAATTGAAGAGTCCTGAACAGAAAAACAAAGATTTAAGGCAAAATACAGTGCGTGATAAACCGGAGTGTAAGCGGCGTGATTTAACCTGATTTTAACATTGGCTTAACATTCTCTGCACGAATCCGGTGGCTTTCTTTGATATGATTACCGTAATGTTAAATTTAGGTTAATCATGAAGGAGAATGAATAATGAAAAGATCTTTGTCTTGGATCGCGGCATTGACAGTGCTGGTTCTGCTGTCTTTTTCGCTTTCTGGCTGCGGCAATGAGGAGCTGCCTGCCTATTCAAGTGAAATTTCAGGAGAGATAAACGGCGGGGGCTCTACCTCTGTTCAAAAAATTATAGACGCAGAGGGCGCGGAATTTGGAGCGCTGCATCCGGCAGTAAAATTTACCTACAGCGGCACAGGCTCGTCCGATGGCATTAAAAACGCGGCGAATGGGACGTATTCTTTTGGCTGCGCTTCCAGAGAGCTCAAGGAGTCAGAAAAGACAGATCTGACTGAGCTGGTATTTGCCTATGACGGCATCGCGGTGATCGTCAATGACGAGAACCCTGTAAAAGATTTGACCAAAGATCAGATTAAGGCGATTTACACTGGGAAGATTACCAACTGGAAGGAAATCGGCGGTGAAGACCGCCCCATAGCGGTGGTATCGAGAGAAGACGGCGCCGGAACACGAACCGCGGTGGAAGAGCTTCTGGATTTTACAGAACAGCTGAAGCCCAGCGCTACAGTCAAGGAGGGCAACGGAAATGTTCAGTCCACAGTCTCAGCAAATCCCAATGCCATCGGCTATGTATCCATTACCTTTGTGGACCGGTCTGTCAAACCGCTCAGGGTAGACGGGGTGGAGGCAACCATGGAAAATGTGCTGAATGAAAGCTATGCCCTGTCACGGCCATTTTTAGCGCTTTATAATGAAAAAAACCTCACACCGCAGACCAGAGCTTTTCTTGATTTTATTATGACAGACGAGGGACAGACGATTGTAGAAAAAAATGGTGGAATCAGCGTGAGATAGGGTTCTGCTTTTAAAATAAAATTCTTTAAGAAAGTGAGATCATTTACTTGGAAGAAAAGAAACAAACCAAAGTAGGCGAGAAAGTTGTTGAAAAGATTTTTTTACTTTGCGCCCTTGTATCGATCATCAGCGTCGTTACCATTACCATCTATGTGTTTGTCAATGGGCTGGAGCCCTTTGTTAACGGCTCTTATTCCTTCTGGAAGTTCATTTCTGGGACAGAATGGCGGCCTGGATCAGATATGTATGGTATTTTTTACATGATTGTCGGCTCAGTTTACGCGACCCTGGGGGCCATTGTCATTGGTGTACCCATCGCGCTGCTGACGGCTGTGTTTATCTCGGAGCTGGCAGGCACACGGGTTGGAAAAATAGTCCGGTTTGCCGTTGAGCTGCTGGCCGGTATTCCCTCAGTGCTGTACGGTGTTTTTGGCCTTGGGATCATTGTCCCTTATGTGCTGAAAATTTCGCCTATGGCCCAGGGTGAATCCCTTTTAGCGACGATCATTGTCTTGGCCGTCATGATCCTGCCGACAGTGGTCAGTATCTCTGAAACCTCCATATCCGCAGTTCCTGACGCATACCGTGAGGGCTCCCTGGCCCTGGGCGCGTCTAAGATCCAGACCATCTTCAAGGTGATTATCCCAGCAGCCAGATCGGGTATTATCACAGGTATTATTTTGGGCATCGGCCGGGCGATTGGTGAGACCATGGCGGTTATGCTGGTATGCGGTAATCCTATCGCTGGTATTCCCACCAGCCTCTTTGACCAGATCCGGCCATTAACCACCAATATTGCCCTTGAAATGGGCTATGCTTCTGGGGTACATCAGCAGCTTTTGTTCTCCACAGGTGTGGTTCTGTTTGTATTTATTATGATCATCAATTTTATCGTTAATAAATTTGTCGAATCAAAAATTGGAGGCTGAGGAGCATGAGCAGAAAAGTAAAAGACAATTGCGTAAAGGGAATTATTTACGCTGCCACAGCCATTACTCTTGGTATTTTATTATTTATCATTGGCTTTATTTTTGTAAAAGGGATTGGCATGGTGGACTGGAACTTTATCACCCGCGATTTTAATGATAAGGTCGGCTATCAGATGGCAGAAAAGAAAGAGGTGCCCCTCTCGATCAATGAGGCGGATCTTTTGTCAAAATCGGATTACTATAAAAAGTATGAAACGCCGGATGGCGATCCGCTTTATATCGAGTCATTAGGGGCGGCCATTATGAAGGTCGACTATTCAAAGAGAAATGAACAGCACAAACAGGTGATTTTCAGTTATATCGAAAAAGACTCGAGCTTAAACGCCACGAAGGATACAACCGGCAGGGGCACAGCGGTCAAAACAGACTATGTGCTGGAAAGCGTGGATGGCACCGACGTGACGGATTTATCACTGCAGGAAATCGCCCAGCTGATCGACGATGGGGGCAGTACGCTCAAGCTGAAGGTGGTCAACCCTGGCGGTGGTATTTTCAGCAATATTATCACCACCCTGTATATGGTGTTCCTGTCACTGATCATTGCGCTGCCAATCGGTATTTTGGCGGCCATATACATGACAGAATATGCCAAGCCGGGCAGACTGGTCAACGCGATCCGGTTTGCCACAGAGTGTCTCTCGGGTATTCCGTCGATTATCTTTGGTCTCTTTGGGATGGCGTTTTTCGTTGTCGCGCTGAAATTTCAGATATCCTTACTGTCAGGCAGTTTAACGGTGGCGATTATTCTGCTTCCGGTTATTATAAGAAGCACAGAAGAAGCCCTTAAAACTGTTCCAATCAGCTATCGTGAAGGTTCCCTGGCGCTTGGCGCAACCAAGCTTCAGACAGTGTTTAAGGTCGTGCTGCCTTCGGCGGTTCCTGGTATTGTGACGGCGGTGCTCCTGAGTATTGGCCGGGTAATCGGCGAATCGGCAGCGCTGCTGCTGACGGCGGGAACCGTTGCGCAGATTCCAGGAACGCTGTTTTCACCGGGAAGCACACTGACGGTTCAGGCTTACTATGTGGCTAAGGAAGAGGGAAACATTGAGCTGGCCTGTGCCATTGGCATTGTCATTGTATTGATCGTTATTGTATTGAATATTTTATCGAGGCTGGCAGCGGACAAGCTGGATGTTGCCCATAAAAAATAGACGAGGTTAAAATGGATAAGAAGAAAAAATTTGATGTGAAGGATCTGGATTTATATTACGGCGATTTTCAGGCCCTGAAGAAAATCAATATTGATATTTATGAGAATGAAGTAACTGCTTTTATCGGTCCCTCCGGCTGTGGTAAGTCCACATTTTTACGCTGCCTGAACCGTATGAATGATTTAATCGACTCTGTCCGTATTGAGGGGACGCTGAATTTTGACGGTAAAAATATTTATGAAAAAGATACGGATGTTATCCAGCTCAGAACAAAGGTGGGCATGGTTTTTCAGAAGCCGAACCCATTTCCCATGAGCATTTATGACAATATCGCCTATGGTCCCAAATGCCAGGGCTTGAAAGATAAGAAGAAACTTGATAAAATTGTCCATGACAGCCTGGTGGGGGCGGCGCTGTGGGATGAAGTCAGCGACCGGCTGAACAAGTCGGCCCTTGGCCTTTCCGGCGGGCAGCAGCAGCGTCTCTGCATTGCCCGAACCATCGCCATGCAGCCGGAGGTTATTCTGATGGATGAGCCAACCTCTGCCCTTGATCCTATTGCCACTTCAAAAATTGAAGACCTGATGGAGGAGCTTAAAAAGGATTATACGATTATTATCGTAACACACTCCATGCAGCAGGCAGCCAGAATCTCGGACAGGACGGCGTTTTTCCTTATGGGAGAAATCATCGAGTATAATGAAACCAACACCATTTTTATGAATCCGGGAGATAAACGTACTGAGGATTACATTACCGGACGATTTGGTTGATAAAGGAGCGAATAATGAGAGAAGTTTATAATGAAGAATTAAAAACCATTAAGAATGAAATTCTGCTGATGTCTTCCCAGGCAGAACGGATGCTGTCCGATTCAATTACAGCCCTGGAAGAACAGAATGTAAAACTGGCCAGAAGTGTCATCAGCCGTGATGATATCGTGGACTTAAAGGAAATTCAGCTTCAGCAGATCGTCAGCGAGGTTATTGCAAGACAGCAGCCGGTTGCGGGGGATTTGAGAAGGCTTTCTTCAACCTATAAGATTATTACAAATCTTGAGAGAATTGCGGATTTAGCGGTTAATATCTGTCAAAAGGTGATCTGTCTGCGCAAGGAGGAATACTACAAAAAGCTCGATAATATTCCACAGATGGCGAAGATGGTGGAAGACCAGCTGAAAATGTGCATACAGGCTTATATTGATGAGGATATCAGCAAAATGGATGATGTGATCCGGTATGAGGATGAAATTGACCGTTTGAACAATACCCTGCACAGTGACTGTATTGCAGAAATCAACAAAAATCCGGAGATGGCGCTTCAGGCCATGAGCTTTTCCTTTATTGGAAGTCATCTGGAGAGAATCGGCGATCACGCCACCAATATTTTTGAAACAGTATATTTCATTGTGACCGGAAATTATATGGATTTTAATGATTTAAACACAATTCCTGAAGACGAGTAAGTCGTAGCTTTTATTATGCTAAATTATACAATCCTACCAGCAGAATATGTACAGATCATAAA
>CAUEUD010000115.1 GCA_959020865.1 Eubacterium limosum
TGAATTTTTACCGATGGTTGTATATGGTGACAAAACATCTGCAAAAATAATATAATCAAATTTTTTTTCTTTATAATAGTCACACCAACCCAAATCTTCAATATTTCCCAAAAACTGATCGTGACTAAAACCACTGGCTGCTTCAAAAAGTTCTTCATCAAACTCAATAATACTTACTTCGCATTTTTTTTCTTTTTGTAAATATTGTGTCATCCTGCCATTACCAGGTCCAAATTCCAAAACAGTTGACTGATCTTGAATTAAATCAATTATTTTTCCAAGACTTGTGCTTTTATCAAGTGATAATTCAAAGTCATACTTCATATCATATTATTTCCTTCCATTGATGTTCCAAAACAACGATCCCTTCACCTATATATTTGCCTGTTATAAACATATTCATGTATTTTGTTTGATAAACCAAGGGCACTGTTGCATTTTCTTCAAAAACAGCCACATCAAAGTAGTATTCTCCACTTAAAAGTCCAATTTTATCATACCTAAGGTAAAATATATTTTTTCCTTTCTTCCAAGGAATTTGCACTTTATCTAAAAGCGTATTTAAACCACATACATATCGATTATCCACCGTCCTGATAGCAATACCTAAAACCGGATTTTTTATGTTAACATTTTTCACATCATATATTACTCTAACAATAAGTGCACTGTCTTGTTTAACCATTTCCACCGAATTTAACCGTTCATCCAAAAGTTCAGCTTTTATTATTTCAACAATATCAGTCGATGATCTTTCTTCAATGCTTGTCTTTTCACGGTCAATAGAAGTCAAAGATTTCTTCTTTAAAAAATTATCATATTGCTCTGTTACCTCCATTGTATCACCTTCATCAACAATTTCCCCATTTTTTAACCAATACACTCGATCACAGAATCTTCTTATTGAATTAATGTCATGTGAAACAAACAAAATGGTTTTATTAGAGTTTCGAAATTCAGTGAATTTTTCCATACATTTTAGCTGGAATTCTAAATCTCCAACTGCTAATGCTTCGTCAACAATCAAAATATCTGGATCGACATTAATCGCCACAGCAAAAGCCAAACGAACAAACATGCCACTAGAGTATGTTTTTACAGGCTGATTGATATGATCTCCTATATCCGCAAAAGTAATGATATCGTCCACCATATCATCAATCTGCTCACGTGTAAAACCTAAGACCATCCCATTCAAATAAATATTTTCATATCCGCTATATTCTGGGTTAAATCCAGATCCTAATTCCAGTAAAGCAGAAATTTTCCCATCTATTTTAATTTCACCACTCGTTTGTGTTAAAACACCGGTTATAATTTTCAAAAGTGTTGACTTTCCAGATCCATTTTCTCCAATAAACCCAACAGTCTCTCCTTTTGCAACTTCAATGTTTAAATTTTTCAAAGCATAAAAATCTTCATGATAACTCTTTCTGAAGGGATTTAAGGCTTCTTTTAGACGATCCTTTGGCTTTGCGTAAAGCGCATATTTTTTTGTTAAATTTTTTATATCAATTACTTTATTTTCCATTGCAGCCTCCAATTTGAGCTTAGTAAAATCAATTATAAAACATCCGAAAAATGAGGTTTCAGGCAATTATAAACGACCGAACCTATTATCATCATTACCAAAGTAAAGGTCCAAAAATAAGCAGTCAACCCGGCATGTTCCCAGACCCATCCTGTTCCAAAAAAAGAATCTCTGTATCCCTGCACTATATAAAATAGAGGATTGAGTTTAAAGAAAAAATGGTACTGCGTCGGAAATTGATTGATACTCCATAAAATAGGGCTACCCCACATTAAAACCTGCATAACAACACCAATTAACTGAGTGATATCCGAAAAAAACGGCTGAATAGAAGCTGTTATCCATGTTAGTCCTGTTAAAAACATAATCAAACAGAATAAATAATAAATAATCTGAATGCTGTGAATTGTAGGGTAAAAATGGTATAGCGAGGTCAATACAAAGGCGATCACAATAAAAAAAACATGTGTATATAAATTAGACAACATCTTCGCCGTAGGTAAAATTTTTATATTAAAAACAACTTTTTTGACCAAATAACTATATTCTCTAAAACAGTTAGTTGCCGACATCAAGGTGTCCGAGAAAAAGAACCAGACAATAATCCCTGTCATTAAGTAAAGGATAAAAGGAATTGAACCATCCGTCATCCCAGCCTTTAGTCCCTTTTCAAACACAAACCAATAAGTCAAAATCGTAACTAAAGGATTAATAAAAGCCCAAAAAACACCTAACATTGACCCGGCATAACGAGCCTTAAAGTCGTTTACTGAAAATTGTATCAACAGCCTCTTATTCCGGTAAATATCCCGAAAAAAAGCAAAAAAATCTTTAAACATAAATCAACTGCTCCTCTTATAAAACAAATCTGCCGCTGTATATGCTATTAGCAACAGTCAGCGGCAGTCTTATTCTCATTTTTTATTTTCTATTTCTTAGAATACATCTTCTCATAGTATTCCTGATATCCGCCGGACTTCACCTGTTTTAACCAATCCTGATTGTTTAAATACCAGTCGATGGTCTCAACAATGCCCTGTTCAAAGGTATAGGATGGCGACCAGCCAAGCTCGGTTGTAATCTTTGTGTTATCAATGGCATAACGGCGGTCATGGCCTAAACGGTCCTCCACGTGGATTTTCAGATCATCTGAAATCTTTGAAGCATCTGTATCAATACCATTATACTGGTCATTGCTTAATTTTTCTTTGACATTGGCAATGATCAGGTCGACAATTTCAATATTGGCCTTTTCGTTGTTGCCGCCGATATTATACACTTCACCCAGACGGCCCTTGTGAAGCACAGTATCAATACCGCTGCAGTGGTCTTTTACATGCAGCCAGTCTCTGATCTGCATGCCATCCCCGTAAATCGGCAGATTCTTAAGCTCAACCACATTGGAAATCATGAGTGGAATCAGCTTTTCCGGAAACTGGTAAGGACCGTAGTTATTGGAGCAGCGGGTAATATTCATTGGAAATTTAAAAGTATTTCCATAAGCTCGTACCAGGAGATCCGCGCCAGCTTTGGATGAAGAATAAGGACTGTTTGGCTGGATTGGTGTTGTCTCGGTAAACATGCCAGTTTTTCCAAGGGCACCATAAACTTCGTCGGTAGAAACCTGAAGGTATTTTACGCCTTCACGATAAGTTGGATAGCCGTTTTCGTCTTTTCCTGTCTGCCAGAGATTTTTTGCGGCGTCCAGCAGAACCTGGGTTCCCATTACATTGGTCTGCACAAAGATCTCCGGGTTTTCAATGCTGCGATCCACGTGGGATTCGGCGGCAAAGTTGACCACTAAATCAAAATTGTATTTTTTGAATAAATCGTTGATAAAAGGGCGATCCGCAATATCCCCTTTCACAAATTCATAATTCGGATTATTCTCAATATCAGTCAGATTTTCCAGATTTCCCGCGTAGGTTAATAAATCCAGATTGACAATCTTATAATCCTTATGCTGGTTCAGCATATATTTTACAAAGTTCGAACCAATAAATCCGGCGCCGCCGGTCACTAATACTGTTTTCAATCTTTAAACTCCTCTTAAAATTCTAATGTATCTTTGATATCTTTTAAAAACGGCTGTTTCTGATCTTTTTCGGATAACAGCAGTTCCAGGCCCTCAACGGGCCACTCAACACCGATATCCGGGTCATTCCATCGAATACCCCCGTCGTATTCCGGTGCGTATAAATTGGTACATTTATAATTGAAGGTGGCCTCGTCTGATAAGACGACAAAACCATGGGCAAAACCTTCTGGAATGTAGAACATGGTTTTATTTTCTGCGCTCAGCTCAACACCGGCCCACTCACCGTAGGTTGGTGATCCTTTTCTCAGGTCGACCCCCACATCCCATACAGCGCCCTGGGTACAGCGTACCAGTTTTCCCTGGGAGTATTTTCTTTGAAAGTGGAGCCCTCTCAACACACCCTTTTTAGACTTTGATTCATTGTCCTGAATAAAGGTCATATCGAGGCCCTGCTTTTCAAATTCTTCTTTATTGTAGGTTTCCATGAAGTAACCGCGTTCATCTCCAAAAACGGAGGGCTGAACAATTACCAGTCCTTCAATCTGAGTTTTTGTCACTGTTATGGCTGCCATTAGTTCACTCCTCTTTTCTCGTTTGCCCGGTTGATTAAATACTGTCCATAGGCTGTTTTTTTAAGGGGATCTGCCAGCTTTAGAAGCTGTTCCCGATTGATAAATCCTTTCGTGTAGGCAATCTCTTCCACACAGGAAACAAAAAGACCCTGGCGTTTTTGAATGGTTTCCACAAAATTAGATGCCTCAATCAGGCTGTCATGCGTACCGGTATCCAGCCACGCCATTCCACGGCTGAAAAGCTCAACTTTTAAATCACCGCGTTTCAGATAGGTCTCATTAACCGTTGTAATTTCAAGCTCTCCTCTCGGTGAGGGCTTAATGTTCTTGGCAATCTCCACCACGTCGTTATCATAGAAATAAAGACCCGGCACCGCAAAATTGGATTTTGGTTCTGTTGGCTTTTCCTCAATGGAAATGACGCTGCCATCCTCCGCAAACTCAACGACGCCATAGCGCTCTGGGTCTGTTACCGGATAGCCAAAGATTACAGCGCCCTCTTCGAGCTCTGCGGCGGCTGCAAGCGACTTTGTAAAGCCCTGTCCGTAAAAAATATTGTCGCCCAAAACCAGCGCAACCTTATCATCCCCAATAAATTCTTCACCGATAATAAAGGCTTCTGCCAAACCGTTCGGCGCTTCCTGAACTTTATATGAGAAGTTTAATCCCAGCTCCTCACCGGTTCCGAATAAGCGTTCAAACATCGGTAAATCATGGGGGGTGGAAATAATCAAAATATCCTTGATTCCTGCCAGCATCAACGTTGACAGCGGATAGTAAATCATCGGCTTATCATAAATTGGCAATAATTGCTTGGATACTGCGCGGGTGATGGGATACAGACGTGTTCCGGAGCCTCCGGCTAAAATAATTCCTTTCATATATCTCTCCTTAATTCTATTCGATCAATTTTCTTTTAACCATTTTAAGTATTCAGACAATGCTTCTTCCCATGGTCTGAACACATTGATTTTCAAATCTTCCAAGCACTTATTTCTTAACACAGAATAATGCGGTCTGGGAGTTGGGCTTGCGTATTCCTCTGAGCTGACTGGCTTAACATCAATCTTTACGCCGCTTTTCTCAAAAATAGCAACCGCGAAATCGTACCAGCTGCACTGGCCTTCGCAGGTTCCGTGATAAATCCCGTAGGCATTGGTCTGGATCAATTCAATGATTGCCCGGGCAAGATCAACCGTGCTGGTAGGTGACCCCACCTGGTCGCTGACCACGGTAAGCTGAGGATGATTTTCCGCCAGTCTCAGCATGGTTTTCACAAAGTTGTTGCCATCACCATAGAGCCAGGCTGTACGGACAATGAAGTATTTATCCATTGCCTCTGCCACATATTTTTCACCTGCGGCTTTACTTTCGCCGTACACTGTTTTAGGGTCAACAGGGTCTGTTTCTACATAGGGGCGAAGTTGTCCATTTTGGGCAATCCCTTCACCGTCAAAGACATAGTCTGTTGAAACCTGTACCAAGACAATATCTTTTTCTTTTGCGATCTCCGCCAGGTTTTTGGGGCCGTCTGCGTTTATTTTAAAGGCAGCTTCCCGGTTGGTTTCACAGCCATCCACATTTGTCATGGCGCCGCAGTTAATGATCACATCTGGTTCTTCCTTGGTAATGATCTCACGGATTGCAGCTTTATCTGTAATATCAAATTCGGGGATGTCATAACCGACAAAATTAATATTCTTGTCTTTAAGCTGAATACTTAATTCCCGGCCCAGCTGGCCGTTGCTTCCTGTTACAAGTACTTTCATATATTTCACCTTTTTTTATTCTTTTATGCGGACTAAATCTATATTATTATACTGCACAAGCCTTTATTTGTCTATTTTTTTTCTTAATTTTCTTAAAAATGTATCCAATTTGTATCAAAATTATGTTATAATTAATAAGCTTAAATTGCCTTTATGTTCTGATTTACACACAATATGTATTATTAAAATTTTGAGAGGATTTTATATGACATTAAAAAAGAAAGTACTGTGCATCGTTTTGGCCTGCCTGATCATTGTGGTTGGCAGCGGTGCCGTGTATGGCTTTAGCATTTTGCATGGAATTGCCGGTGAACAGCTGGACGAAAGCGAGCTTAACATCAACGATTTATTGGATGAGGATGTTGTAAATATCGCTGTTTTTGGCCTCGACGGCCGCGACGATGTTGACGGCGATCGTTCTGATACCATCATGATTGCTACATTGAATTTTAAGACTGGTAACATTAAAGTAACCTCTGTCATGCGTGATTTAATGGTTAAAATACCTGAGAGCAAAAAGAATGATGTGAGCTATGAGAAAATTAATTCTGCCTATGATTACGGCGGTGCCGCCCTCGCAGTTAAAACTTTAAACGAAAATTTCGACTTAAACATATCAGACTATGTGACTGTTAATTTTGACTGTCTCGTTGATACTGTAGATGCTCTGGGTGGTGTTGACGTAAACATCGCCGATGAGTCTATTCTTTATTGGACTAATCAGTACATCATGGATGTGAACGACAAGGTTAAAAAGGCTGACCCATTTTTGGAACATACGGGCGTACAGACGGTTACCGGTGTTCAAGCCCTTGCATTCTGCCGAAACCGCTATAGTGACAGTGACTATATGCGTACTCAGCGTCAGCGTGAGGTCGTTGAACAAATTGTCCAGAAGGCGTTCAATGTCGATATCTTTACTGGTCTCAACCTGTTAAGTAAGGTGTACCCATATATAACCACATCCTTATCTTTACAGGAAATGACAACTTACGCCAAAGCTTTTATGGCACTTGAAAACAAAACATTTTTAGATTTCCGGGTTCCTACTGACGAGCTCTCCTTTGGCGATATGATTGATGAAGTCTGGTATCTGGTACCGAACACACTGGCAGACAATGCTGTTGTGCTTCATAAATTTTTATATGATATAGATACCTATACTCCTACAGATCAGCTTATGAAGATCAGCAACAACATTGCAGACAGAACCGGGGGCTCAACAGGCATCACCATTGACCCAAATGCTCCTTATCAGGACTATACAACTAACTCTTCAAACGAAAATGAGTCAATCGAGCCAACACCATCGACGGACAATAGTTATGACAGTTCTGGTAGCGACTCATACGATAATTCTGATAACAGCTCAGATAACTCAGACTACGCACCTCCGTCTGAGGATTATACGCCGTCAGACGACTCAACCGCTTCCGGCACACCTGATGACAGTGCAGACAGTGCGGAATAAGCAAAGCGCAAACAAAAATCCCTTTGGCATATAACCAAAGGGATTTTTTATGACCATTATTTAATTCTTGCTCCGCATCAAATTGATCAGACCGCCGGCCTGCAGCATTTCTTTCTGGCGTTCAGACACTTCGATTAACAGCGGATATTCTTCATTTTTCGTTTTATTCTTCAAAGCAATTTTTCCGGTATTCAACTGTTCCCTGGCATTATCAATCATCAGATCATCTCCCAGAGAAATCTTATCGTAATCTGCTTCATTCTCAAACACCATTGGCAAGATACCATTATTGATCAGATTATTTTTATGAATACGGGCAAAGGATTTTGTGATAACCCCTTTAATCCCGAGATAAACAGGCGCTAAAGCGGCATGCTCACGGCTGGAGCCCTGCCCATAATTCTGTCCGCCGATAATGAAGCCGCCATGATTATCCTTTGCGCGCTGCGGAAATTCCGGATCACAGGGGGCCAGACAATAATCCGCCAGGTATGGGATATTCGAGCGGTACGGTAACAGCTTCGCATTGGAGGGCATGATATGGTCTGTTGTGATGTTATCCTCCACAACGATCAAAGCTTTTCCTTCCACCGTATCTGCAAGTGGCTTGGCAAGCGGGAACGGCTTGATATTTGGCCCCTTAATAACTTCAACCTCCTGACCCTCAGGCACAGGCGGGACTACCGCGTTATCATTGATCAGAAAATCTTTTGGCATTTCGATATCCGGCAGTTCAACTTTACCGAGGGGATTTGTCAGCACACCCTTAACAGCTGAAATCGCAGCGGTTTCCGGGCTTAAAAGATACACGTCTGCACTAACGGTCCCAGATCTCCCCTTAAAATTACGGTTAAAGGTTCTGAGCGACACACCGTCTGTACACGGCGCCTGCCCCATACCAATGCATGGTCCGCAGCCACATTCAAGAATTCTGGCACCGGCATTCAGAAGATCGGCCAGCGCGCCGTTTTCTGCCAGCATGGTCAAAACCTGTTTGGAGCCTGGCGCAATAACCAGCTGCACATTTTCTGCAACGGTCTGCCCTTTCAAAATAGCTGCTACCTTCATCAAATCAAGCCATGAGGAATTCGTGCAGCTTCCGATGGCTACCTGATTTACCTTGAGTCCTTCAATTTCAGAAACCTTAACAACCTTATCAGGGCTGTGCGGACAGGCTGTCAATGGCTCCAGGGTGCTTAAATCGACTTTTACAACCTGATCATATACAGCGTCGGAATCTGCGGACAGGGCTGTGAAATCTCCGCCTCTTCCCTGAGCCTCAAGGAAGGCTTTTGTCATCTCATCTGAAGGGAAAACCGAGGTTGTCGCGCCGAGCTCTGCACCCATATTGGTTACGGTTGCGCGTTCCGGCACGGTCAGTGTTTTTACTCCAGCTCCAGTGTATTCAAAAACTTTGTTGATGCCACCTTTTACGGTACATTGTCTGAGCACTTCAAGAATGATATCTTTGGAAGAGACACCCTTGCGCAGTTTTCCAGTCAACTCAACCTTTACCACTTCCGGCATGGTGATATAGTATTCACCGCCTGCCATGGCCACCGCTACATCCAGACCGCCGGCGCCAATGGCCAGCATGCCAATCCCGCCGCCTGTCGGAGTATGGCTGTCGGAACCCAGCAGCGTCTGTCCCGGAACGCCAAAGCGTTCAATTTCAACCTGATGGCAAATTCCATTACCGGGTTTTGAAAAATAGACGCCATGTTTCTTAGCAACGGTTTGAATATAGAGATGGTCATCCATATTTTCAGGGCCTTCCTGAAGCATATTATGGTCAATATAAGCTAATGAGCGTTTTGTTTTAACTCTTGGTACCTCCATGGCCTCCAGCTGCATATACGCCATGGTTCCGGTGGAATCCTGTGTCAATGTCTGGTCGATTCGGATGCCGATTTCTGTCCCTTTGACCATTTCACCTACCACCAAGTGATCCTTAATAATCTTCTCAGTTAAAGTTAATCCCATTCTTTATCTCCTTCAAAATTAATTCATGTATTATTATACATCATTTATGTATTATTTTACCAGACTAAACTGATGAATACCTGTAGTAAAAGCTTTTTTTACCTGTTGTTCCATCTCAGCATTGCTGATGGCCTTCGTTCTGCCCGCCTCATATTCCTGGTCGATCCAACGCTTCACCTCAGCTATCCGCGAGTCGTGTTTATCCACTTTTTCAAAATCCTCCAAATGATAGTGGGTATTGATCCATACTGCAATGCCCGCTGCTCCAGAGCTCTGGTTGACCTTAACCACCACTGGGCGGTTGAGAAGCTTATCGGTATCAAAGGAATTGTAAATCGACGCATCCTTCAAAAGGCCATCTGCGTGGATCCCGGCTTTTGTCATATTAAACTCTGAACCGATAAAAGGACATTTTGGATCGATGGAGTAATTTAATTCTTTTTTAAAGAAACGTACAATCTCATTTAAAACGGGCAGGTTAACCCTTCCGAGACTCCCCTTCAATTGGGCATACTCGAAAAGCATGGCTTCAAGAGGACAATTTCCAGTGCGCTCCCCTATTCCGAGGAGCGCGGCATTGACGGACGCCCCACCATACAGCCATGAGGCAGTCGATGTGGTTACCACGTTATGGTAGTCGTTATGTCCATGCCATTCTATTTCCTCTGGATTAAGACCACAGCCGTTTCTCAGTTCTGAAACAATTGTCGGAACACTTCTGGGTAATTCTGTGCCGTTATATGGCACGCCGACCCCTAAGGTATCACAGGCTCTTATCTTAACGGATATTCCTGTTTCCTGGCTTAAACACTTTAAATTTTTCACAAGCGGAACCACAAATCCATAAAAATCAGCCCGTGTAATGTCTTCAAGATGACATCGCGGCTTTATACCTGCTTCCATGGCTTTCATTGCCAAAGCCAGATAGTGCTGCATCGCTTCGTTTCGTGTCATTTTAAGCTTTTTAAAAATATGATAATCGGAACAGGACATCAGCATACCGGTCTCGGCGATGTCCATTTCCTTAACCAGTCTGAAATCTCTTTCGTCCGCGCGGATCCATGAAGTGATTTCTGGAAATTCATAACCCAGTTCCTGGCATTTCCGAACGGTTTTTCTGTCCTTTTCACTGTAAAGAAAAAACTCAGACTGACGGATCACCCCTTCTCCGTTATCCAGTTCATGGATTAATTTAAACAGCTCTACTATCTGATTCACGCTAAAAGAAGCCATGGACTGCTGTCCGTCACGGAAAGTGGTATCCGTAATCCAGATGGTTTCCGGCAGATTATAAGGAATAAAAGCATGTGTAAATCGTATTTTAGGGATCTCTTCATAGGGAAATACCTCTTGATATAATTGAGGCTCCAGCACATCCATTACCGGAACGTTTCGTCTGCCTTCTATATTTTTCAGCATTATACGGTCACATCCCTTCAAAATTTGCTTTTAGTATATCAAAAAATAGTCAAATATGCAATTTCATTTTTTATTCTTTCAAAATTTATTCAGTTAAAGTATTTGATTTTGCCAAAAATCTTTGTTTTATCACTATTTAAAAAATTTCATTCTATATGTATACAGTATTTTAGAGAAATTAAAATTGTATACTTCATTTTTAGCCATTCTTTTAGTTTGATAATCTCATTGTTATAGATTTCTTTTTCGTGGTATAATTATTCT
>CAUEUD010000116.1 GCA_959020865.1 Eubacterium limosum
ATTTTACCGTCAATGCGATTGTAGGCGAGCTTGATTTTCCGTCAAGTGAAATCTATCTCCAGAATCTGGGGAGAAAGGCGCTTATAAAATAACTTTTATTCAAACACAACGATGGCTTCACTGTTCTTAATGCGAAGCGCCGCGGTTTCAAGTATTCTGAAATAGTGGTTCAGGTTAACCAGCTCTAAGTAGGCCGCGGCCAGATCCTGACCGACAGCCAGATCCATGTACTGGGCTTCGGCACAGACCAGAACGGCTTTTCCTGCCAGTGCGTTTGAACGGTAAATCCGTCCATCCAGCAGGCTTTTAACACGGTCAATTTCCATGACGCCGGTTCCCGGCTGAATCCGCTGAAGCTTAAAATAAAGATCTGGCCCCATGGCCAGAGCAAGACGGCCAAGCATATCCTTTTCCACCAGCATGGAGGCGCCAGCAGCGATGTTGACAAAGGCATTCTGTCCTTCTGCCCAATCGTCCATCTTAATGGTATTGCTGCCAGGTACGGTCAGCAGGCCGTCTGCGCCCAGCGCTTTATTTCCAAAGAAAATCAGCTGATCCTCAGCCTTTGCGCTGGCCTGTGCCGCGCGGGCCGCTGCGGAAAGATCTATCGGCACGCCGGTTCTCTCGCTGGCTTCCAGGTCTCTCCAGAATAACGGAAAGTCCTCATACAGCTGTACCAGCTCCACAAATTTTCGTCCTTTGGTCTGCACCACACCGTCCTCAAAGTTTTCATCCTTGTCACTGCTGTCAACTGCAACTGACTGGGCGCCTGGGCCAAGGGGACCGTAAAGCGGCAGGAATCGGCGGCCGACCAGATACTTCTTCAATGTCTCGACAATGGTCGTGTCAATCTGTTCCCAAAGGGCGTCGCCAAAGGGCGCAGCTTCTCTTGATAAATAATCCATACGCCCCCTCCTAATCTTCAATCAGGCTGCCGACTGTCGGGCCTTCTGCTGTCTGGGCTTCACTGCTGCCCGATTCAATACCGAGCTCTTCCAGCATTTCGTGAACTTCCTCAGCACCTTCCTCAAACAACTCAGCCTCCACAGGGTCCAGATAACGCAGCAGCGTTGTCAGTTCACCCATATGGGCCTTTTCTTCATCACGGATGTCCTCTAACACCTTTTTAGCGACAGGATCGTCTGTCGCCTGTGCATGGGCATCGTATAAATAAATCGCTTCAAGCTCTCCCGCTAAATCGAGGCGGATGGCCTGAGCCAGTTCCTTCTTAGTCATTTTTCGTTCCACATTTGCTGCAAATGGATCTCCAAAAGATGGCATAAAAATTCAACTCCCTTCTAAAATAATTATACTTTAGAATCATTATAACATACTCTCCCCAAAAAGAACAGTTAAATATGGCTAACTTAATATTATTTTTTGATAAACAAAAGACCCCTTCCAGTCGGAAGGGGCCCGTTATCTTTCTATTGTGTCTGTGACGCGCCAGTTGCCTGCTGCAGCTGGTTCAATACATCCTGAAGCTCATTGAGCTTGCTGCCGTATCCAGCCCAGTCGCCTGATTTCTGCGCGTTCTGGGCTTCCTGGAACAGCTGGTTTGCCCGGATCGAAAGATCCGCCGCGCTTGTGGAGGCGCTGTTGTTCGGCGTCGCCGTAGAAACAGCGGTATTGGCCGATACCGGCGCTTCGCCTGCGTCATAGTTGAAAATCTGGCCGAGGGCCTGGTTCAGAGAATCTGCCATGACAATCTCATTCTGGTAGCTCACAATCACCTTTTTGACCTCTGGCAGGTTATTCTCACCTGCGCTGGCCTGAATATAAATCGGTTCAACATAGATGATGGCATCTTCGATGGGAATGGTCATCAGGTTCCCGCGCAGCACCGTGGAGCCCTGCTGGCTCAGCAGTGTCAGCTGCGGGGATATGGTGGTATTCTGGTCGATCCGCTGCTCGATCTGCATGGGGCCGTAAACCAGCTGCTGTTTGGGAAACTGGTACAGCAGCAGCTGTCCATAATCGTCCCCGTCCGATACCCCAGCCAGCCAGGCAATCATATTGTCCTTGTTCCTGGGGGTAAAGGTCGTTGTCAGCATAAACTCAGTCTGGCGGTCCGGCAGCTTCATAATCGTATAGGACGAGTCAATGGGCACCTCCTCCTTGGACGAGCCAAAGAACTGATTGGCGGTTTCCCACTGATCCTCGCGGTTATAGAATACCTGAGGGTTGCTCATGTGGTATGTTTTATAGATATCGGACTGGATGTCAAACAGGGTTTTGGAGTAACGGATATGCTCTTTCAGGCCCTTAGGCATCTCAGAAATATCTTTGACCAGTCCCGGGAAAATCTTGCTATAAGTTTCAAGCACAGGCTCATCGTCTACCTTATAGAAGGTGACGTCACCATTGTAGGCGTCCACCACTACCTTTACAGGGTTTTTGATATAGTTCTTGCCTGTGGTTTTGTCATAAGGCTGGGCGTATGGGTACTTGCTACTGGTGGTAAAACCATCCACAATCCAGTACTGCTTGCCATCCGCCAGCGCCATGTAAGGCTTGTTGTCATACTCTAAGAACGGCGCGAGCTTGGACACTCGATCCATCACATTCCGGTTGATGAGAATTTTACTGTCTGAGGTAATTTCACTGGTCAGCAGCATCTCAGGAGAACCGTAATACAAGGCAAAGGAGAGTCGGTTAAGCAGTGACAGCTTAATACCGCCAGTGCCTTCGTAATAGGTCTCTTTATTGTCATCCCCTTCCGGATAGTCAAATTCCGGATTAGCCGCGTTGGTGACCACATATTTGTAATCCCCTTCACCGAAGTAAACCCTTGGCTGTTCGATTTCAAGGCTCTGGGTATCTGTCACAGGCGGAATGTCCTTGACGATAAGCTCTGGCTGCCCTACAGAATTGGTTTTATTCACAGGTGACATGGCAACACCAAAGCCGTGGGTATATTTCAGGTGCTGGTTCACCCAGGTTTTCGCATCATCCGGCAGAGCCGAATTTTCCATTTCACGCGTTCCCAGGAATACCTGGGTATATTTGCCGTCTACAAAATAACGGTCCACATCCACGTCATAAAACTTATAATAGTTTCTGATCCCCTGCAGGGAGTTATACATATCTTTGGTTGGCTTCTGATCATTGATGGGGATATTGCTGATGGTCGCTTCATTTTCCTGAATATCCTGGGCGGTAATGCTCTGGGTCGGTGAAAAATCCTTGATGGTTACCTTATCCAGGCCATAAGCCTTTTGCGTACTGGCGATATTCTTTTCAATGTAAGGTGCTTCCTTGGTATATTGGTTTGGCACAACCGACAGGTATTCGTAAGCTGCCTGTCCCACGCCGCCCAGAAGAGCCACGATAATCAGAAGCACCGGACCGGCTACCATCATCTTGTAATTCTTGCGGAAGCCCGCAATCACAGAGGTAACCGCCAGAACCAGACACAGGGCAATCTTCACATAAAGCACCTTCATGCCAATGGTGATATCCGAAGCGCCCGCTCCGTAGACCATTCCCGTTCCGCCATAGAGCATTTCATAGCGGCTGATAAAGCTGCTGAAAGCCAAAAGCAGGAAAAATATTCCCAAAAATACGCCAATCTGCTTGGAGGCCAGGGTCAGAAAAGTGGTAAAAATATCCTTGGCGCCGCTCTTAAAATCGTCCATACTCTGGGCTGTCTGAATCCGAAAATCTTTTTCCCGGTACATGACAAAAACAGTATAC
The DNA here is from genome assembly GCA_959020865.1 of Eubacterium limosum. GTDB lineage: Bacteria > Bacillota > Clostridia > Eubacteriales > Eubacteriaceae > Eubacterium > Eubacterium limosum_B. The sequence continues at coordinate 3,697 of CAUEUD010000116.1, forward strand.
AAAAGCGTCAGAATGACCATGCCAAAGAAGCAGGTCATAACTACACCGTAAGCGCCCTTTAATAACGGCAGTGTAAAGAAGTAAAAGGACAGGTCCTTTCCAAACAGCGGGTCTGTCGAGCCGAAATCCGTGGCATTGGTAAACTGAAGAATTTCAGACCACAGGCTGTTCGCTATAAAACCGGTAATTACAGCCGCTGCCACCACTGACAGTACTGCACCAATGGTTTTTTCCCGTTTTGTTCGCACTGCCTGGGTAATACCCAGGTAACGTTCCGAAATCTTTTTTAAGAATTTCAGGTAGAAGAAGAGCAGCACCAGCAGCACCACAAATACCGGTGCACCGATCTGCGCTTTAGTGACCAGCTCCTTAAAAAAGACGTTGAGATAACCCATTTCACTAAACCAGAGATAGTCTACGTAAAAATGGTTGAGGGACAAAAGAATCGCGAGAACGACCACTACGGCCACCACGACTGTCCAGAAGGCTTTTTTTCCTTTTTTCATTTTCCTTTTCCTTTAAATATAGAAGTTGTAGGATATTATACCACAGATTGCGTACATCCACGGCCATCTTAACAAAATCTTTATGCTATGCTTAATGGATTTAAGCTGTTTTAGCTGGCCTCGGGATAATCTTCCTTATCTTCACGGCAAACACAGCCACTGTTGATACCACCGCAATAAAATCCGCAATGGGCTGTGCCAGAAAAACTCCGGTCATTCCAAGGCCTGTCACCCGGGGAATAATCAAAATCAGCGGAATCAGCAAAATCAATTTTCGCAGCATGGCCAGAAAGACCGAAACCTTGGCCTGTCCCAGTGACAGGAAGGTCTGCTGGCATCCGGTCTGCAACCCCATAATACCGATGCACATCATGAAAATGCGGATCGCCCAGACCGTCAGGCTGGAGAGCTGCGGGTCGGTTGTAAAGATAGCGATGACCACCTCTGGAAAAAATTCCACAATGGCCCAGATTATCATGGAAAGTGTAAAGCTGGCTGCAATCATCAGATGGTAGGCCTTGCGCACACGATCGTAGTTTCTGGCTCCATAATTATAAGAAATAATGGGCTGCCCACCCTGGGTCAGTCCCATGAGCGGCATAAGTCCCAGCTGGGAAATACTGCCGATTATGGTCATAGCGCCCACAGCCAGGTCCCCGCCGTAAAACTGAAGTGAGGCGTTCAGGGTAATGTTAAGCAGACTCTCGGTGGACTGCATGATAAAAGGCGATATACCAAGAGAAATGATCCCCACCACGTACTCTTTTTTAAGACGCATTCTGGAAGGCTTAATTTTGATGGTGGTTTTTTTGCCTATCAAAAAACGGCAGACCCAGATGGCCGAAACCGCCTGTGAAAGAATGGTTGCCAGTGCGGCGCCCCGAACGCCCATGCCAAATACAAAAATAAAAACCGGGTCCAGAATAATATTCAGCACCGCGCCGATGAGTACAGTCAGCATACCGGTTTTTGCGAAGCCCTGTGTATTGATAAAAGAGTTCAAACCCAAGGTCGCCATCACAAAAATGGTTCCGCACAAATAGATCGTCATGTATTGAAGCGCATGCTCAATGGTGTTTTCACTGGCGCCAAAAGCCATGAGCAGCGGCCGCTGAAAGATCAGAAAGAAAGCGGTAAGCACCACCGACAAAATGAGCAGCAGCGTTGCCGCGTTTCCCAGAATCCCCTCAGCACCATCCCGGTTCTTTTCTCCAAGATGAATGGCTGCCAGAGGCGCGCCCCCCATACCGATCATCGCCGCAAAGGCTGTAATCAGCATAATAATGGGAAAGGTGATCCCTACCCCAGTCAGGGCCATAGGGCCAACCCCTTCAATATGGCCGATATACATACGGTCAACAATGTTGTAAAGGGCATTGATAACCTGAGCCACAATGGCTGGCAAAGCCAGCTTGAACATCAGCCTGCCTACCGGCATGGTCCCCAGTTCCGTGTTTTTTTCATTGTCCATAATTTAATTTTTTACCTCTTACTATTGAATTTCAAAATCGAAATAAGTGTTGGGATAGGGCTCGTTACTCAAAGTAAAATGCCACCATTCCTGAAAAAACGGCTCAAAGCCGCAGGACAGCATCAGATATTTCAGCATCATGCGGTTACGGCTCTGAATCGCTGTAAGATCCGTATAATTACTGTAGGAGCTTTCCTCAAAGTAGTCAAAAAAGCCCCCCATATCCAGCTCCTGGCCGTTACGCATATCCACTACCGTCAAGTCCACTGTGCTGCCCCGTGTATGGGTCGAACGGGCAGCAATAAAGCCTTCGTCAAAAACCTCTGCCTTGGTAAAATCCGGATAGTGGCGGGCCTTGGTTATGCCGGTTTCCGGCCTGTCCTTCCACCTCAAAAAATGATCTACAGCTCTCTGAGGCCGGTATCCGTCATACACCCGCAGGCAGTAGCCCTTGGTCATCAGCTTGCTCTGGGCTGCCTTCAACGCCTCGGCCGTCTCCCTGGTTAGCAGGATAATGGGGGCATTGTAGCCTTCGATCCGTTCGCCGACAAAGTTATCCCCAGAATAATATTTTACATCTGTTTCAATGGTTGGTATATAATCCGCTACATCCACAAAATTGTCTGGACGCACGGTTACGAGTTCATGCATAATTAATTCCTTATTTTCAGAAGTTTAGTGTTTTGAGCACACATCCCACATCGTTTAATTGTACCCGATTTAAAGCATTTTGAAAAGGGGGTTCCTCTATTGCCTTAGATGACTTTATTTCTCTTTTTTATAACACGCACTAAAAAGGAGCCCTGAAGGACTCCTGAATTTGTTATCATTTTTTAAATTGCGCTTCATCCAGTTCCAGAACCCTGCAGCCATTTGTAAACACCTCGGCCTTTGTCAGGCCGCAGTCCATCAGATAGCTCAGCTCTTCTCTGGACGCCTGTCCGTGTATCACGAGCGACGCGCCTGCGTCACTGCCCAGTGCAATGGTCACGCCTGCCTCATGGGCCTTTCTCACCTGGAGCTTATGCCCGGTAAAATAGCGCTGTGAAACTTCCCGGTATCGGGAAAGCGGATGGCTTTCATCGCAGCTTGCAATATTGGCAAAAGGTGCCAGTGTCGGTACCCAGACAATATCTTTTTCCTTCATAGCTGCGATGCAGTCTGTATCAATGCAATATCCATGCTCAATGCTGTCTGCCCCGGCTTCGATGGCCATCATAATGCCCTTCGGCGTATTGACATGCACCATCGTCTGCAGTCCGGCGTCATGGGCACGGTCAATCAGATAGCAGAGTTCCTCATCTGTAAACTCCAGACTGCCAGCCTCCCCAAAATGATCAAAGCTCATGATACCAGACTGGATAATTTTAATAAAATCAGGCCTGCGTTTGAGCAGCTGATCCATCTTTTTACGGCAGGAGTCAAAATCGGTAATGGCTTCTCCCAAAAAATCTCCGTAGTGACCTGTTTTATACAGGGCCACCAGCGGTGTTCTGAAGATAATACCAGCATCCTCAGCGATAGGCTTAAAAGCAGCGCCCGCACCATAGGCGTCACCGCCGTCACGCAGCGCTTTGACATTGTGCTTGCGGTACCGCGTTGCCAGTGACGAAAACCAGCCCTCTCGCTCTGGTGTATCTTCAGACATCAATCCTTTTTTCAGTTTACCAAAGCCACTTAAAGCGCAATGGATATGACAATCAATGACCATTTAAAGAAAAACCTTATTCAGCAATGGCTGCTTCGTATTCAGCTGCGTCTACCAAGTCTTCAATACCTTCGTCATCTGTGATCTGAACCTTAACGATCCAGTTTGCATAAGCGTCCTCATTAATCGCTTCCGGTTCGTCATCTAAATCCTGATTGGATTCAAGAACTTTAAAGGCAAATGGTGCTTCCAGCGGAGAAGCTTTCTTACCGGATTCAACAACTGAGAATTCATCCCCGCGTTCAAATTCATCGTCTTCATCTGCCAGCTCTACGAATAAAATATCGCCCATTTTATCCTGTGCAAAATCCGTAATACCAATGGTTGCTACATTATCATCGACTGCAACCCAAAGATGTTGTTCCTTGTCGTATTTTAATTCCTGTGGTACGTTCATGGTTTTTTCTCCTTAAATATTGTATATTTTGACTTTAATATATCACGATAACGCCATGAGTTCAAGTTAAAAAAGAACTCTCTTTTAAAAAAGGCTCTCTTTTTGAGAGAGCCTCCAGGGTGTCAAAAAACCAGAGAGACGAAGCCTTTTACCTAAGGAAGGAAAAAGCGTCCTGCGGGCACCGCCCTCACAGGGACAGCTTTTTTCACTAAAGTGGACGCTTCATCTCGCCAGTGTACGGCTATTCCAGTCGTGCGACACGGTTCCTGGCCGTTTACCGCAGCGCCTGGACCTTTTTGCTTATCTGGATAAAAGGCGCAGTCTCGGACTTCGCCACTTCTTTGACAGACTGAGGGCTCTCTTTTTGCGAGAGCCTCATTTAATTATTTATGAACGGATTTTCCGTGTACGTCGTGCAGTGCTTCCATCAGTGCTTCGGACAGTGACGGATGCGGGTGAATAACGTCGCCCACCTGTTCAGCGGTTAAGCCCAAATGTACTGCCAGACTCAGCTCAGCCAACAGGTCGGTTGCGTGTGGTCCGACAATGGAAGCGCCAACGATCACGTCGTTGTTATCCACAATGACTTTTACAAAACCCTGGATTTTGCCAATGGCCTGTGCCTTACCTAGAGCTCTGAAATCAAAGGTTCCAAGTTTATATTCGACACCCTTCTTTTCACAGTCCTTTTCAGTTAAGCCAACGCCGGCAACTTCTGGTTCGGTATATACGCAGCGCGGTACCGCGGCATAAGCGACATGCTTGTCTGCGCCCATGGCGTTTTCAACAGCAACGATCCCTTCTTTTGAGGCAACGTGTGCCAGCTGAGCTGTCGCAACGATGTCCCCAATGGCATAAACGCCGGGGACGGAGGTTTCCATCTTGTCATTGACAACAATACGGCCGCGTTCATCCACTTCAACACCGGCGTCCTGTGCACCCAGATTGTCCACAAAACTACGGCGGCCAATGGCAACCAGCATAATTTCAGCTTCAACGGACTTGCCGTTAGCTAAAGAAGCTTTAACACCATCGTCAGAAACTTCAACTTCAGCCACACCTACGCCGGTGTGCACTTTGATTTTATCCTTTTTAAACTGACGCAGAAGCTGTTTGGAAACATCTTTGTCTTCGTTTGGAAGGATCTGTTCCAGCGCTTCCACAATGGTTACCTTTGTGCCCATGCGGCTCAGGAACTGGCCGATTTCACAGCCGATAACACCGCCGCCAACGATAATAATGGATTCCGGAGCTTTTTCCAGATCCAGCACTTCGTCAGAGGTGATCACCTTTTTACCGTCATATTTGAACATTCCCGGGCTTACCGGAACAGAACCGGTGGCCAGGATAATTTTATCTGTTTCAACAGTTTCGGTTGAACCATCTTCTTTGGTAACCTCAACAGTATTTTTATCGACGATTTTACCCGTACCCTTGATCAGATTTACCTTGTTTTCTTCAAACAGGAAATGAATCCCTTTGATCAGTCCGTCTTTTACTTTGTTTTTGCGGTCTACAACGGCTTTGTAGTCAACGCTGACAGTGCCGTCAATATTAATGCCAAAATCCTTAGCGCTTTCAACAGTTTCCAGAACATCGGAGGCTGCCAGAAAAGCTTTTGTTGGAATACATCCGCGGTTTAAACAGGTACCGCCGACTTCGTCTTTTTCAATACAGGTGACTTCTGCACCCAGTTTTGCAGCCATAATAGCGGCTTCATAGCCGCCCGGGCCTGCACCTATTACAGTAATTCTCATCAGTTCACTACTCCTATAAACCAGCTACGTCCAGAATCTTCGGTACGTTTTCTTCTGCGCCAATCGCCATAATATGAGCACCGTCGCACACGCCCTCTTCCTTCAGCTGCGCTACAAATTCGCCGGCAATCTTAATGCCTTCAGCGGCCTTGTCTTCAGCTTCGGCTAAGCGTTCAATTAAAGCGTCCGGTACAGAAATTCCAGGTACGCTGCGGTTCATGAATTTTGCCATACCGGCAGATTTAAGCGGAATAATACCAGCCAGAACATAGCAGTCCATGTCCTTTGTCAGTTCTTTAAATTCACGCATAACTTCAATATCAAATACACCCTGTGTCTGGAAGAACTTGGCGCCGGCTTTGATTTTATTGCGCATTTTAATCAACTGTACTTCAATCGGATCAAAAACAGGGGTAACACAAGCGCCCAGATAGAAATCCGGTGCTCCCTTCAACTCATTACCAGCCAGATCCTGGCCGCTCATTAATACTTCAGCAGTCTGAAGAATGGATACAGAATCCATTTCAAATACCGGCTTAGCTTCAGGATTGTCACCGGTGGTGGTGTGGTCACCGGTTAACGCCAGCATATTTTTTACGCCAAAATGGCCAGCGGATAACATTTCACCCTGGATGGCGATACGATTGCGGTCACGCCCTGTCATCTGTAAAATTGATTCGAGGCCTTTCTTTTCAAGTTCAACGCACATAGCCAAGGAAGACGCTTTAACGGCAGCAGACTGATAGTCTGTAACATTAACACCCTGCACACGCCCCTTTAACAGGTCAGCAATTTCTAAAATATGGCTGAAATCAGTCCCTTTTGGTGGTGCCATTTCTGCAGTAATCGCAAATTTACCGGCTTCTAATGTCTGTTGTAATAAACTGCTCATCTTATTCACCATCCTTTTCCTGATCTCTTAAATTAATTGTTCTTGGGTAAGCAACTTTTTTGTAGCCGCGTAGTGGCTGAATTTCTTCAAGTAATTCTTCTTTACCCTGTTCTTTCAGTTTCTTATAAATTTCAATCCATGCGCAGTCATTTTCAGGAATAACTTCGCATTTGCCGTCTCTGGAGCCACCGCAGGCACCGTTTAATAAGGACTTGCCACAGCGGGTAATCGGGCAGATTGCAGCAGTTCTGCCAAGTACGCAGTCACCGCAGGTTTTACACATTTCTTCAAAGATACCATTGCGGACGGTTTCGCCGACAAACATGGTGTCATTTGCCGGGTAAGTTTCCTTTTTAACACCTTTGGCAACAGTCTGAACCCCATCGCCGCACGCCATACACAGTACAGCATCTGCTTCGCCCAGCTCACCTTTGATTTCCTTTAACTCTTTTTTGTTTAAAAGCACATTACAGGAAGTTGTTAAAACCTTGGTAGCCAGCACTTCTTTACCTTCGGCTTCCAATGCAGCTTTCATGGCTTCAACTTCTTCTTCTCCACCGGT
>CAUEUD010000117.1 GCA_959020865.1 Eubacterium limosum
CTGTCATTGTATAAAAAGAGGCGGATAATATATACATATCCACGGTACCACTCTTCTTTAAAACAACCTCACGGTCGTTTCCTCTTCAGGTCGGAATAGACTTCCGTCTTTCTTAACCCTAGTCATTTAACGCTGACACTCCTGTTACAGGATAACGGCTTCCCCTACTAGTTTGGTAAACTTTCAGGTCAGCAGCTCGCAAGTGAGTATTACATACCCCTTTATTGTCGGCATCACACCATTCGCCAACTCTCTGGAATAAAGACCTACGGTATCTTTCTCTTGGTCATAGCTGTTAGATATTTTTGATGTTGAAAAGATTATATCTGTTTCTAAAACCTTTGTCAACACTTATTTTTGCTTGTTTTAATTTTAACAACCTGAAACCGCTTACCCCCAGCGGAATTATTTTTATTTTATCACTTTAGGGGCTTAAATCTTAAAAGCACAGCGAAAAGATTTTTGTTTTATCATACCTCTTTCCGTTGTGCCATTGTTTCAGCTATCGGTTATTTTGAAAAAAGCGTTCAAGCAGCTCCTGGCATTTCTCCTCACAAATGCCGGAATAAATTTCCGTTGCATTTGAAAGCATTGGATGCTTTCCCAGCTCCGCCGTTGTCTCGACACCGCCAAACCGTGTTTCCCATGTCCCGTAAACCAGTTTTCTGATTCGGCTTTGAATAACTGCCCCCATACACATAGGGCACGGTTCTGCTGTCACATAAAGCTCACAATCGTCCAGACGCCATCGTCCAAGTTTTTTTGAAGCCTCCCGGATAACAAGCATCTCGGCATGTGCTGTCGGGTCCTGCAGCGTTTCTTTCTGGTTGTGGGCCGCTGCTATGATCTCTCCATTTCGTACGATCACTGCCCCGACAGGCACCTCGCCTTCTTCGATGCCCCTTTCAGCCTCCTCTATGGCTTTAGACATAATATCCTGCATGGTCATCCCTTTAGGAATTTCCAGAGTCTGCTCGCATTTCTCCTCCTGGGATTTGATCTCTCCAGCGGACTGCTCCTCTGCCTTGCCGCTGCTTGCCTGCTCTGTTATTTCCGAGACGACAAGACCGCAGCTCTCATCTACCAAAACACGTCCAGAATCTCCAGGGATTTCAACACTGCCGTCACACTCCACAATTTCGTCGTTATACAGATCCCTGAATTTTCCTCTCAGCTCATGGTGCTCAACTCTGACAGAATTCTCCTCGCTGTTAAACAGGACGTAGACCTGTTCATTTTCAAAGCGTCTCACGAATCCCATTTGCTGCGATTTTACAAATAATTCTTTATAATCGCCGTAACGGATGGCTCTCGACGCTCTTCTAACCGCGGCCATACGGCAGATTTTCTGATATAAATCACAGTGCTCGTCAAAATGCATGCTTTCATAATTTGGTCTGAGCGGCGCGTCTGTGCCATTTCCCTTTACGCCCTTGGCGCCCTGTTCGCTGCCATAGTAAATCGAAGGAATTCCCGGCATGGTATAAAGCATCAGATAAAGCGGATACAACCACGCTTCACGGGTCAGGGTTGAGGCCACCCGGTCTACATCATGGTTGTCCACAAAATTAAAAGTATAAAAGCTTTTGTAAATGCCATACTCGCCAAAAAGGCGGTTCAGTGAAAAGGAAATCTCAAAGTAGTTTTTGGTATTCAGGCTGGAATACAACCCTTTGTAGTCCTCATAATTGGTTACAGAATCAAGATGCCCCTCCTGTACCAGCACATTATAATCGCCGTGGACACTCTCACCGACAAACCAGAAGTCCTGCTTCAAATATTTGGAAAAATCACTGAGCTCTCTTAAAAACTCAGTGTTCATAACATTGGCAGCATCCATCCGGACGCCGTCTATATGAAATGTTTCAATCCAAAAACGCATGACTTCTTTTAAATAATCCTTTACCTCTGGATTATAAAGGTTCAGCTTAACAAGATTATCATGCCCCGCCCAGTTTTCATAGCTGAGGCCATCGTTAAAGCTGTTATTTCCCCAAAAATTAACGCCGAGGAACCAATCTTTATAACGCGAGTTTTCCCGGTTCTGTTTCATATCCTGAAAGGCAAAAAAATCCCTTCCTACATGATTAAAAACACAGTCCAGCACCACCTTAAAGCCACTGTCATGGAGTTTATTCACAAGCGCCGCTAAATCTTCATTTGTGCCCAGACGCCTGTCAACCGTATAATAGTCTGTTGTGTCGTATCCATGCGATACTGAGCTGAACAGAGGCCCAAGCAAGATCGTATTAATGCCCAGCTTTTTTAAGTATTCCAGAAGATTCTCTATTTTCCAGAGGCGGTGCTCCGTTTGTCTACACTGCTCCTGGTATTCCTCAGCTCCGGCAAAACCCATCGTAAAAATGTGATACACGTTAAAGTCGCCAAAATCCATCAGGTTCCTCCCATTAATGCTATTTTCTTTTGATTATAACACTTTTTCCTTTAATAATATGTAATTTTTTCAATCTTAACAGGTTTTTCTTTTAATAAATATATCGCATCGCAGATCTTTGTAAGCTCATCCCGGTTATGGCTTACATAGATAACTGTTTTGGGGTCTTGCTGCCAAAGGCGTTTGAAATCTTCAGCCAGACGGTCCTTAAGCTCATAGTCCAGACTGCTGAAGGGCTCATCCATCAACAACAGGCTCGAGGGATAACAAAAAGCCCTGGCTATGGAAACACGCTGGCGCATTCCGCCGCTCAGAGCTTTTGGATAATAATCTGCATACTCCGCTAAGCCCACCATTTCAAGAATGGGTGCCACGGTCGATTCCTGCTCTTTATCCAGTACAAAGCACAGATTTTGTTTAACTGTCCGCCAGGGTAAAAGGCGGTCCTCCTGAAAAATATAAGAAACCTGCCCATCCTCCACACCTTCAATCATACCGGTGTCTGGAGCTGTGACGCCGGCCAGAAGGTTCAGCAGCGTGGTTTTTCCGCTGCCCGACGGTCCCATAATTCCGGTGATTTTATTTTCAGGAAATTTTATACTGAAATCACGATAAATCACTTCATTTCCATAAGCCTTTGTCAGGTTTTCTATTTTAATATCCATAATCGTCACCGGCCTTTATCTTTCTCAAAAACCAAACGGTCAGTTTTTCAAGGGTAAAACTGCATATTACGACAATCAGCGTCCATGAGAACAGCGTCTCTGTTTCCAGATATACTTTAGCGTAGTATAAATTCATCCCAACAGACGGAAGGGCATTGGCTAATACCTCAGAGGTTACGGTCGATCGCCACCCCATTCCGATAACATTCATTAAAGCAGAAGCGAAGTAAGGCTTTAATGTGGGCAGATAGATATCTTTCAATACACGCTTAAAAGGCACATGGTACAGCGCCGCCATCTCCAGAAGGTTTCCGCTGGTATTTTGGATGCCCTCCACCACATTCGTCCAGGTAATGGGAAAACAGACAAGAAAGGTGACCATCAGCGGCACCCAGCCTGACTTAATCCAAAGGTTGATCAAAATACTGACCGAGACCACTGGCAGCGTCCGCACAACGGTGACAAACGGCAGCATCAGCTCATAAAAAACACGGTTAAGACCGCTGAGCATTCCAATCACCACCCCAAGCGCCACAGAGACAGCAATCCCACCGAAAACCCGGATTAAGGTCATTCCCAGATCTTCAAAAAATCCAGCTTCACCTACGACTCCTGCCACACCGGCCAAGGTTGTCCACGGCGATGGAAGAACGAGGCTGTTTCCCACCATACTGGCCCCAAGCTGCCAAATTCCAATCCAAAAAAGGACTGCCAGGAGTTTTAAAACTCCTGGCGGCATTTTTTTAATATGTGAGTCCGTAGAAATCTTCACCCGGTACCTTTCCTCCTACCGATTTTGGTTCAAAAGAAGCCAGTACGTCAAAATATTTTTGCAGGTCTTCTTTAGCGTCAGACGGTGTAATAAAAACAATACTGCAATTAGGAATAGCCTTCTGAGCCATCTGCTGATTATCCATAATTTTTGCTTCCACAACATTATTAGCAGCGCGTTCATCAGCAACATTGATCGTTTCAACCGAGGTTTTATATGCCTCCATAAACTTTTTGACAATCGTTGGATTCTTTTCAGCCCATTCCTTATTTACGACCACGCAGCCCATCTCCAGTTTTGTTCCGTCTGTAGCCTTTTCCCAGGCGTCCGTCATGTCAACTGCTACCTTTAAATTTTCATTCTTAGCAAGGGTTGCTGTGGCAAAAGGCTGTGGCAGCATCGCAATGGAGCCTTCTCCAGATGCAAGCTTAGCGGCTGCTTCGCTGTGTTCTCCAAACCATTCAATGGTTACGTCAGTCCCTGGTATCAGTCCATTTTTATCTAACAGATAATTTAAGACATACTCGGGTGTAGAACCCTGCCCGGTGGCGTAAATCGTCTTTCCTTTGAGATCCGCCATGGAATTGATGTTTTCACTTTTATCCGCTACTATGGATAAAGTTCCCAATGTGTTCACAGCGCCCAAAATAACCTTGCCCTCTGTTTTATTATACAGGGTGGCCGCCAGATTGGTTGGCACTGCCGCGATCTGATAGTCGCCATTGATGATTCCTGCCGTGACCTGGTCAGGGGCTGTGGCGATTGTCCATTCAGGCTCTACCTGCTCTCCCAGTTCAACACCTTCGGCGATCATTTCGGCCATGCCCATTCCTGTTGGGCCGGACAAAGCGGCAATTTTAACTGTCTGGGGCTCTGGTTTTGGTTCTTCCTCTACCTGTTTCGTTGAGCAGCCAGCACTCATTAAAACCACTGCCAAAAGGCAGCCGACAACAGCAAGCCATCTTTTTTTCTTCATTTCAAAACTCCTTTAAACGTTATTTTGAATGTATACCCATAAAAATCAAAAAACTTCCAGCCGGAGCAGGAAGTATGCAACCTAAAAGGAACTCATGCACAACATGTGTTTTTTGATTTCATCTTCCTTTCAAATCAGGCTGCTAAACCTTCTCTGTTAGGGTATTTCATCTTTTTTAGTATATCACAGCCCCAATATTCTGGCAAGGATTACATTTTTTACTCTTTTCAGCGTTTTCTTTGCATAAAAAACAGCGAAGACAGAACTCCAAAGTCTGTTTTCGCCGTTTTAAACTTATTGAGATATATTATTGAGAATTTCCAGTACTTCATCAGCGGTTGGCATGAGAGGCGTTGTCTGGGTACAGGTATCTACCAGAGCATTCTCTGCAAGCTGACGTTTTCCAGCTTCAAACTCATTTCTGTCCATTCCCCATGCAATCAGAGAGGTAGGCATTTCCATTTTTTCCATAATATCCCGGATGTACGCAATCAGCTTATCCACAGCACCTCTGGCCGTGTCCGTAAAAAGCGCGATTCCCGTAACCTTAGCAAGCTGTGCATAACGATTCAGGCACCCCTCATTGCGGCTGTTAAAAGTAACCACATGCGGCAGTAAAATCGCATTGGCCAGCCCATGCGGAATATGAAACATACCACCCAGGTTATGTGCAATGCCATGATTAATGCCCAGTCCCGCTTTATTAAAGGCCATACCTGCCATGGTTGACGCTACCTGCATCTGTTCACGGTGGTAAGTATTGTCTGGATCGTTATATGTGATCAGAAGCGACTGTGTAATAATCTGAACAGACTTTTCAGCGAAACAATCTGAAAAATTATCTCTTCCCTGGGCTACATAAGCTTCCAGAGCGTGTGTTAATACGTCGATACCAGTATTGGCCACAATTGGCTTGGGGACGCTTCTTGTAAAATCCGGATTTAAAAGTGCCACAGCCGGCAGCATCATTGGATCTGCAAAAAGATGCTTGACCTTTGCCTGTAAATCGGTGATAACCGTTGCGGCGGTTGCGTCTGACCCGGTACCGCTTGTGGTTGGAATCGCAATAAATTCAAAAACCTTCCCTGTTTGCTTGGCTGTAAAGAAAAGGATCGCTTTAGCGGCGTCGATGGCTGACCCGCCGCCGAAGGCGACGATTACATCACAGCTGCTTGCCATGAGCCTTTTCATCCCGGCTGCAACTTCTTCGAGCGGTGGGTCTGGCACCACATCTGTGAACAGCACAACCTTATTTGAATCGTCTATTTCTTTTAGAATTTTGGATACAGACTGGTTTTCTGCCAGAAATTTATCGCAGACAATGAAGATTCCCTGGTTCCTGTACTGATTAAAATATTTAAGGCAGTCAACGCCACTGATGACCTTTGTATTTAATTCAAAAACTTCCATATTACCCTCCTGGTGTTTATCCATGGACGTAAAGCTTCCAGATAAAATATTCATCTATTCTATCCTTTCATTTCACTTTTTAGAAGGAAAAATCCCGTCGACATCATATAAATTTTTATCATTAAAAAAGACCAAGGCTTAAGCCTTGGTCCCGTTAGTCTTTATAAAATCATTGAAGGGGTGTGGTCCTTCTCTTCCGGTTTGTTTAATAAGACATCAAATTTCAGGTCACATTCCGGTAAATCAACGCCAAGCGCCTCCTTCAGGACATCCTCGATCGTATCGACGAAAACAAATGTCAGTTCATTCCGCACTTCTTCTGGAATATCCTCAACATCTTTCTGATTTTCTCTGGGCAGCAGCACTTTTTCAATGCCACTGCGGTGAGCTGCGATAACCTTTTCCTTAATTCCGCCAACCGGCAGCACCTGGCCACTCAGGGTAATCTCACCGGTCATAGACAGTTTGCTGTCTACCGGTTTCCCGAGAACCAAGGATGCCAGAGCAGTGGTTAAGGTTACACCTGCGCTTGGGCCATCCTTCGGTGTTGCACCGGAAGGTACATGGATATGTGTGTCGTATGAGAAATAGTTAAACCCATTGCTTTCACCGCCAAGACGAGAACGAATCAAACTCATGGCAATGGTGGCACTTTCTTTCATAACATCGCCCAGCTGGCCGGTTAAAGTCAGTTTTCCGTTCCCTGGCATAATCGTGGCCTCTGTAAAGAGGATTTCGCCGCCAACAGCAGTCCACGCCATACCGGTTACCACGCCAGGTTTATTGTTTTCTCCCGCTTTTTCATGGCGGCGGGTTTTATTGCCAAGAATTTCTCTTAGATTGTCTTTTGTAACTGCCAGCTCATCGCATTTTCCGGAAACGATACGTTCCGTTGCCACACGGGCAATCTTTGCCAGTTGCTTGGTCAGTCCTCGGACGCCCGCTTCTGCGGTATAGTCTTCAATGATCTGGAGCAGCGCTTCGTCGCTGATGGTCAGCTGACTTGCGCTAAGACCATGGTCGTCCAATACCTTCGGAATCAGATGGTCCTTGGCAATATGCAGTTTCTCACGGTTTGTGTAGCTGGAAAGCTCAATGATTTCAGCTCTGTCTAAAAGCGGTGCCGGAATGGTGCTTAGATCATTGGCAGTCGCAATAAAGAAAACATCGGATAAATCATAGGGTACCTCCAGATAGTGATCCGCAAAAGTATTATTCTGTTCTGGGTCTAAAACTTCCAAAAGTGCCGCAGACGGGTCACCCTGGTTTGAAATACCCAGCTTATCAATTTCATCAAGGATGAAAACTGGATTCATGGTTCCGGCATCATTGATTCCTTTGATAATGCGTCCAGGCAAGGCGCCAACATATGTGCGGCGATGGCCGCGGATTTCAGATTCATCTCTGACTCCACCAAGGCTGACACGCACATATTCACGATCCAGCGCTTCAGCAATACTCTTTCCAAGGCTTGTTTTACCTGTTCCCGGAGGTCCGGCTAACAACAGAATGGAGCCCTGTTTATCTTCTTTCAGCTTCATAACAGCTAAATGTTCAATAATACGTTTTTTCACATCGTCGATACCATAGTGGTGCGAATCAAGCACATTTCTGGCTTTATTGATATCAATTTCCTTAATTTCACTGTGCCACGGCAGTTCAAGTAATAAATCGAGATAATTCTGAATGACATTAACCTCAGCACTTCCCTGGGCCGCAGCCTCCAGCTTTTTAAGCTCTTTCATCGCTACCTTGCGGACTTTTTCCGGCATATCGGATTCTTCGATGCGTTTTCTGTAATCTGCTTCTTCTTCCTCCTCAGCATCCATCTCGCCCAGCTCTGCCCGGATATTTTTCAGCTGCTCTCTGAGCATGGCTTCTCTGTAAGCTTTATCCTTCTGCTTGGAATACTTCTTGCTGATTTCAAGCTGCAGATGAACTGAATCCTTCTCACGGATCACATAATCAATAAATTTAAGTGCCCGTTCTTTTTCTGAATCAATTTCCAAAAGCTCCTGCTTGCTGGAAATTGGAATCCCCATCATGGGAACAGTATAGCCGATTACCTCCTCGATCGAATGGAACCCTTCGAGCAGCTTGACAAAATAATCCGCTCCTTTAAAGTTACGTCCAATGTCTCCCATGATACCTTTGATATAGTCGATCATTTCTGTCTGTTCGGTTTCATCCAAATCATGGATATCCTCGAGTTCATAATAATCGCCTGCAAGTCCTTCGCCATCGTTGGCAATATTGCTGACGCGCACCCTTCCTAACGTATTAATATCAATAATATATCCGTTGTCTGCACGTTGAATGTTATCAAAGTTCAGAAGCACTCCAACAGAGTAAAAAGATTCACCCGTCAGGAGGTCGTATGCATGATAATCTTTTGTCGTCACACCGACAGCCAGGGTGTCGTTGCGAACGATCAGTTTTTTTATATTTTGGCCAATCACTTCATTTACAAAAATACGGCTTGCCACACCAGGATAGATAACCGTCTCAGTAATTGGAATGATTGCTGTATGCTTCATTTCTAAATTCATAAATGTCCTCCTCAATTTTATTTAAATCCATAACGTCAATTCAGTTTATTCAACAGGGCAATGAGTGTATTAATTTCAGACTCATCCAGACAAGCTTCAATGCGTTCAATCAGCCGAAGCTGGGTCAGTTCCTCTGCCCGGGCAATGCGTTTTCCTTTGGGTGTCAGGTGGATGTAGCACACCCTTTTATCTTTATCTGATTTCTCTTTGTAAACACAATCCCAGGAAATAAACTTATTGATCACTTCCGTTATGGTTGGCTTAGAATTTGATGTAAAATCAGCCAGTTTGCTAAAGGTCATATTGTTGTTTTCATCAATGATCCGTAAATAATAAACCTGTTTACGGGTCAATGCTTTGGCCTGGCATTCATGGCTGATGGTCTCGCTACACTGGCTTCCTAGTTCTAAAAGCTTCATGTATGCCTGATAGAGCTCATGTCTTTTACATGTCATTTTGTCCACCTTTTACCACAATTAATTAGTTAGCATTAACCTAACTTTACAAACATAATTATAGCCCTATCCTGACCAAGTGTCAAGACAGGGCTTCCTTGCCTAAAGCTTTAATTAAGTTAATCCATAACCGTTACGGTTTCAAAAAAGCGGTCAAAATGTGCGATTCGATAATCCGCCAGATGGTCATCAACCTGACCTTCCGGAGCACTGAGATACGCCGTGCACTGCATACCGGCCCGCTTGGCTGCCAGAATTCCGCTGCCAGAATCTTCAATAACCATACATTTTTCAGGCTCCACATTCAATAATTCTGCGGCGCGCAAAAAAATATCCGGCGCCGGCTTACCCACAGCGACATGATCTCCTGAAACCTTCACATCGAAAGCTTCCTCTAAATCAAACAATTCCAACACGCGATTAATCGCAGGAACGGCTGAGGAAGAGGCAATTGCGATGCGGTACCCTTTATCTTTTAAGGTCTTCAGGAAAACATCCACACCTTCCATCATGTTTTTCTGCTTTTCATCGCTGAATAAATAGTCCAGGTACAGCTTGTTTTCATATTCTGCCAGATCCTCAGCGCTCTGTTCAAAACCAAATCGTTCTTTCAGCTCCCGCCACCAGTCAACTGTCACTCTGCCCATGCTTTTCACTGCGTCTTCTTCAGACATCTCCAGGCCCATTTCAGCGTACATATCCAACTCAATTTGTTTATAGTCTGGTTCAGAATCAATAATGACTCCATCCATATCAAAAATGACTGCCTCGATCATTTCATCTCCTTAAAAATATTTCATCTATTATAAATACCATAAAACCATTCCTGCAAGCCCATATCATGCCAAGCATCTAACACCGAGGTTAGATCAGAAAGCGAATTTCCGACAGTTGTCCGCTTTCAGAAAAACGAAAGGCCTGCTCAATAGTATTATCAAGCGTTTCTTTGTCAATGGCTAAAATACGAAACGTGTTGCGTACCAGATACTCCACAACCTTGTGTGCATCAAAGGGCAGCTCTCTGTCGTAATAATCCATATATATTTCCTTTTGCGCGCCATAATTCGTAATAGCATATGCGTCCAGATCATCTTTTTCATATGATTTATTGAAAAAATCAAGACATGATCGATTGAATGTCTTAATTAAATACAGACGCTCTTTACGGCTGGCATCTTTTTCCAATATTTCATAATAGAACCGAGCATTTTTTGAGTCTTTAAGGATATCGTCAAAAAAGCAAATCAGTGTAAAACAGTATTTTGTGAACAGGGTTGCCTCCTGTCCCAAAGTCTCACTGATAGAGTTGTAAAGACCCATGAAATATGTATTGTAGATCTCACCCACTAAATCTGTCTTTTTTTTGAAATAGTAGGTCATCGTACCAAGCTTCACGCCCGCTTCTTCCGCAATATCCTGGATTCCTGTATTGGTATAACCGCGTTCATAAAACAGCTTTTTTGCAGTATTCATTATATTTTCTCGGGTCTTTTTCCCTTTAGTTGTTAATTTTTCGGCCATACTTCACCCTGCTTTCTTTAATTACTAATGGAGAATTTTATTTTCCAATACAGTAATTGTACCATTTGATTCTCATGATAACAACCAATATTCTCAGTAAAAATATCGGCTTTTTCGCTGTTTTTTATATTTTCTTTTTCAATAATCGTTTTATTTATATTTTGATATAGAATTCAATTACTATCATCTCAGCCTT
>CAUEUD010000118.1 GCA_959020865.1 Eubacterium limosum
TATCCTCCTGATGTAAGAGCTTTTGCCGCCGTCTACAGATTATTTTTCTTCTGAATATGCCAGTCAAGACTATAATCACCGCGAAAATCCCTGCAAAACTGAGGTATAGCAAAGCACGGCTCCCGGCATGTGTGTTTATTTCAGGGGTTCCGGTTTCCTGTACTGGTTCTTCATAAGCGGGCTCTGTTACTGCTCTGGGAACAGGCTCCTCTTTAGACACAGAGGGCTGCGGTGCGGATGAAGGCAAGCCGTTAGAACGGCTTTCTTCCAAAGCAAGGCCCTCAGCAGTGGTGAAACTGGGCGTCATCTCGACCGGAAACCACTCCATTTGAACAGGGTCAAAGACTTCCACCCAGGCATGTGCGCGGCTATCCACAATAGAAATATAGCCTTCATTGTCGCGCGCCTGATCATAGTCTGAGCCGGTCACAACATAGCCCTCTGCATAGCGGGCCGGTATTCCCATTGACCTCAGTAAAACAGCCGCTGTCGTTGCAAAATGAACACAGTATCCTTCTCTGCTCTCATTTAAAAAATACGCCGCGAAGTCTTCATCTCCTGGAATGACTTTTGGCTGGTTTGAATACTCACAGCGCTCATCTAACAGACTTGCAATCTGATTACAGGTCTGCCTCAGATTAAGGCTAAGGCCTGTTCCGTCATCTGAGAATACAGGGTTCAGTCGGTATTGGTCCCGCAGCGCCTCGGCTGACTGCTCTGTCTCCTCAGGTAATGAGGTATAGGTGCTGTAAACATATCTTCGGTAGGTTTGCAGCATTTGGCTGAAATCGCTGTATAACAAGCCGTCACTGTTAGTGTGTCTCCGAATTCCTTCCGCGGAGGCTTCTTGCCCTGGCATCAAATAAAGCTGTTCCAGATCCTGAACATCTTCACCGGTGCTCCCGAATTTAATAACGGACGGAGCATCCTCCACCGAAAAAGCACGAAGTGTATACTCTGCCATCCCCCCCGGAGAAACGGCCGTGCCATAAACATCCTGAACAAACTTTGTATTTCCAAGGTCGCTCACATCTGTGATCAATCCATTAGGGAGGAAAAGAACACTTTTATCAGAAGATAAATTTTTGATGGAAAGCTTGTAAGATTCACGACTCTGCGTTTCAGCTGGACCATCTGACCGGGACAGCCAGAACGAAAAATTTTCCGCATAATAATTTTGAGGATTAGGTGGTATTGGGTAGCCCATTACTTGTTCGTAATCTTCCTCAGCGGGTATTTTCCATGAATCGCCATCATATATGGAACCCGCATAACCTCTGAGATACAATGGGCGCTCACTCGTTGATTTCACCTTAAGCACTGTTCGTCCCGTAAAGTGCAGGCTCCCGAGATTATTAAGACTGCCCATTCGCAGCCCGTTCCCCAGCGTATTGCCAAAGAAAAATTCTTCCACCTTGACACGAAGTCTGTCCACACTTTCAGGGCGGTTATAGTCCTGCTGCGGCAGCATAAAGGACGAAAGCACAACAGACAGCAACACCATGGGCAGCACCAGCAGTATTGTTATGCATTGGGCGAAAGAAAGTGCCGCAGCGCTCTTTTTTCTTTTTTCTCTCCTGAGTTTTAAAAATGGACTTACGCCAGTGTTCAGACAAAATACATCGAGCATCACATACGATGCCATCAAACAGGCCAGAGCCGGCAACGGCGGAACAATCATAAAAATTAAGGGCACTCCAGCAAAGGGAAGTGTTAAAAGCATGAGCCCTGTGAGACTGGGACGCCGTATGACCAGATAACCCAAAGCAGCGGCCCAAAAGAAAACAATCAGCAGGATTAACTGGGTATCCAGCTGAAGCTGAACGCCTGGCTCAAAACCAGTATCGGGGATGCTGATAAACGACCATGAGGAGTGTTCATTAAACTGGTTCAGCAGCTGTCTGAAAAGATTGAGGGCAGCCCAGCTCAACACTTCAGCATGATAAAAAGCCCAAGCAGCCATAGCTGCGCCCGAGACACACAGTGTGATCCACCACCTTTTCTGCGAATAGGCAAAAAGAAACAGAACGCCATATAAAATCAAAACCACATTGATTACACCCGAGAGTACTGGCAGCTCAAAGCTCCAGAGAAAAGAATAAAGAGTGCCAAACAGGGCAAGTAATAGAATCACCGCCTGCAGATAAAGACCTGTGTTCAGCTTAATTGGATTCTTCATCTCTTTCCAGCCTCCTCTCTTTTTTATCAATGTCCTCCAGCGTATAAACCAGACAGCCTGCAGAATTCAAATCCCTGGCCATCTCTGGATTATGACCAGCCATCAGCACTGTGATTGACTCGTACTGTTTTTTTTGCAGAATATAGGATAAATAACCTACTGTCATTTTACCTCGTGTAACATCATCTGCTGTGCCATCCATAATATAAATCAGATGTCCCCCTGTATGTTCGGGCGTATTCCTGTCAAAAAGAACGAGTGCTTCATGACTTTCTGCTCCTTGTGTCCCCAACACACAACGTAAAACAGGGACAAAATCATCTTCACTGATAACGGTCTCTGTTGTCAGGAACCGTTTCTCTGCCCAGGTGACTGTAAAAGGGATTTGCTGTTCAAGGCAGAGCACTGAAACAGACGCAAAGGCATCCATCATCCGGTCAACGGCTTCGATGGCGGCATATTTATCAAAATCGATCAGAAAATTCACGAAATAATTTTCCGGCAGACTGAAGTCTTTCACGATCAGTGTATCGAATCGCTGGCTGAGTTTCCAGTGAATTTTTTGGAATCTGTCTCCAGGCTGATAATCTCTCATCTGAAAAATTTCAGACGGGTCGTACCCGCTTTTCCACAGTGCATAGGTCTTTGATTCAGATTCTGAAAAGCCGATCAGAGGAATAAATGGATCAAGCTCCCCAATATTTGGCATAATATAAGCTGATGCTCTCACCTCTGAAACTATTTTTGTCTGAACGGGCACCGCGAACAGCCGCAGTGGATCATAAAGCCTTGCCTTTTTTAAAAAAAGCTTGATTTTCCCGCAGTATTGAAAGCTGATTTTCGAGTGCAGCACAGCTGTCTCTAGAGGTGCAATGCTTCCTTTCAACTCAATTTTTTTGCTTCCAAAGGCATTGTCCAGTACATTTTCATAATAAAGGGTCAAGCTGGCATAGCCGCACGGAAAGCAGGAGTTATTATGAATTGTTAAAATGTAAGACAGCGCCTCATGCTTTGAAGCAATGGCTGTCTCAAATTTCAAATCGAATTTCATGACAAAGCAAAGCGGTAAAATTGAGAGCAAAGAAAAAGCAGGTAAAACGATCATAAAAATAAGCAGAAGATGTGAAAGATAACCGGGATAGTATATAAAGAAAACCAACGCGGCAAGCAGAAAAAAGGCATAAGAAAAACGCTGCTTTTTCATTGCCTTATACCATAGACGGCGCTGCTACCTGTTCCAGTGCCTGGTGGAGCAGCCGCGTTTTTCCTGTGCCATCGACACGTGCCTGAGCATCCAATACAATGCGGTGCCGGCAAACATCAATAAAAACAGATTGAACATCCTGTGGAATCACATAATCACGTTTTTGTAAAAACGAACAGGCCTTGGCCATGCTTAATAATGCGATAGTGCCTCTCGGACTGACTCCCAGACGGATATGGGGCTGTGAACGCGTCCAGATCACCAAATCTGTCATATAATCATACAAAGGCTCTGAGATAAAAACCGCATCGACCGTTTGCTGCATGGCTGTTAAATCCTCATGGGAGAGTATGTTTTTTGTCTGATTAAGCGGTACAACAGTCTGCCTGCGCCGCAGCATATCCATCTCACTCTTTTTATCAGGGTATCCCAGTGAAAGCTGAACCATAAAACGGTCTAACTGAGATTCTGGTAAAGGCTGCGTCCCGGCCGATCCCATAGGGTTTTGTGTGGCTATGACAATGTAGGGCTGTGGTACACTGTGCGATATGCCGTCTACGGTTATCTGTCCTTCTTCCATGACCTCCAGAAGCGCAGACTGGGTCTTGCTGGAGGTTCGGTTGATTTCGTCTGCCAAAAACAAGTTGCACATAGCTGCGCCAGGAACATAAACAAATTGTCTGTCTTTTTCATGGAACATTGTATATCCTGTCACATCCGAGGGCATAACATCCGGTGTGAACTGCATGCGCTTATAAGAAAGGTTCAGCACCTTGGAAAAGGCCAGTGCCATGGTAGTCTTCCCCACACCGGGGATGTCCTCCAGCAGAATATGCCCTCTGGCTAAAATTGCCATTAATACCTTTCTAATCACAGACTCCTTCCCTATCACTGCCTTATTGATTTCAAATAAAATATCCTCGACTCTGTTCATATATAAACCTCATTTCATCATTCAAATGTAAAATTACCGAAAAACTTTTCGTCATTATATCACTGAGAGTCCACTTCAAGTCAAGAGGAGAATATTGCTGTAACCCTACGCTGCCTGTCTAACGAATTTTATCCAGAAGCATATTGTACTGGCGGTTTTCTGCATTGATCCCCAATGATTTGATGCCCCCCTGCACACCAGTGTTCTTTTTGATCATGGATTCGATATAATCGGAGTGCTGGGGTTCTGTTCGGAATATTTCCTCTGCACGATGGTCTTTATCAATCCGGAAGCAGGACATGGTTCGTATGGTGTGATGATCCTCCCCCCGGACTGTGACACGGCCGCCGGGACCATCATAGAACACGTTTCCGCTCTCAAGCGCTGATATAACCGCCTCGGTTTCTGTTGTCCCTGCCATCTCCACAGCCCGTTTATACAAATACATGGCCGTGTAGGCAGTTTCGGTATCCATGTTCATGTATGGTACATTCTGATGGTTGTAGACAGAACGGAATTTCCTTACATACTGCTGCGCTTTTGGGGTTTTTAGTTCTTCAATGAACGATGCCATCACATACATATTCTCAAGGACTGGCGCTTTCAGCTCAACATTCAATGGATACTCTGCTGCGACCTGCGTGGTTGCATTGGGAATATGGTTCAGCCCACGCTCATGCCACTGGAGATAAAAGCGGTCCTGGTTGGGGTAAACACACATGGAAAACAGAACATCGGTCTGTACCTGGAGAATGCGATCAATGACTGATGTGAAATCCATCATTTTTTCGTCCAGATATTCAATACCGACGACCTCTCCCCCCAACTTTGGAACAAGATATTTCACCCACTCAGCAGACAGAATACCATAATTATAATCTGCTGCCACAACATAACATTTGGGACCATACTTTTTAAAAAGGTAGGCCAGCATTTTTTCCATTTGCTGCTCCGGCATGGCTGATAAGCAGAAAACATAGTGCCCTGAAACGCCGCCCTCGGTCTGCTGGGTGTTGAGATAAAGCGTCTTTGTCTGCTGAGCACAGCGCTGCATGATATCTCGTGAAGGAGACAGGGTTGACCCCATGAGAACATCCACATGCTCCTGCTGAGTGAGCTCAAGGGCCGCCCTGTTTGTCAGGTCAGACTGAGAACGGTCGTCACGAATCAGCAATTGAATCTGTTTTCCATCGATACCGCCTGCCTCATTAATCTCCTCTACTGCCAGCTGGTAGGCCGCCTGCTTGCTCCGTTCTTCCTTTGAGGCAATGCCTGTCAAATCTCCGATAATACCAATTTTAACCACAGGGCTGTCCTGTCCGACTTTTATATCCAGGTAAGTCATTTCTTCTGGAAAACAAATGGTTACCTCACAGCCCTTTTCAGGCTGTCCCATAATCGACGCCTTTCCGTCAAACCGCTCTGCAATTCTGCGAACAGTCGCCAGACCGATGCCATTTCCCTCGTATGCTTCATTGCTCTCAAGCCGTTCAAATGCTTCAAAAACGCGATCAGCATAGTTCATATCAAAACCAATGCCATTATCACGAAAATGAAACGCCACGTAACCATCACGTGTTGTGGTAAAAACCCTGATCTTTGCTTTTGTTCTGCTTCTTGTAAACTTAATACTATTTGAAAGAATATTCATGACCATCAGCTTGATCAGAAACAGATCGCCTGTAATCTCCGGCAAATCCTCCATGGTTAAGATAACCTTCCGTTTCGGCTCTGCCCGCATCAATTCCTCAAAACATTGGCGGATGAGCAGTTGTGTATTGATGCGTATCCGATCAATATTTTTAAGATCTGCTTTAGAGTACTCCATCAGTCGTTTCACCATATCGGTCATTCCCTCACAGGTTCTGCGAATGGCGTGAAGGTCCTCAATGGACTGCGGTGCCAACCGGTCTCTGTTATCTTCTTCAATAAACTCAGCATACAGGCTGATTTCGCGGGCTGGTGTTTTCAGCTCGTGGGCGACAGTATAGATAAAAGAATTGAGCTGCTCAGCCGCTTTTTCTTCCATTTGTTTTTTATCTTCCATGGCTTGTATCTCCATATACTTTGTTAGTTACACAAACTGACTGAATACAAATAAAAAAATGCCGGCTCAACACCGGCACTGCTTTTTCAGGCTGTTAAGTCCTGATGTTACTTTATCACGCTTCATGCTTTCAGGCAACAGCTTATCTTAACGTTTTACCAAAACCATCGCAACATCATTGACATTCGTACCTGTCGCTCCGGTCATGACCAGGCCACCACAGGCCTTAAGGGCATTGTAAGCATCGTTCTCCTGAAGGGTATCAAATATCGAAATTCCCAATTCGGATAATGCTGATTTTGTGTTTTCATCCACAAAACCGCCTGCGGCGTCTGTCGGCCCATCTGTACCGTCAGAGCCGACGCTGAAAACAGCCGTATCATGGCAATCTGAAATCTTATCAGCTGCCGCCAGAGCAATCTCCTGGTTGCGGCCTCCCTTTCCTTTTCCGGTCAGCCGGACCACTGTCTCTCCACCAGCGATCCAGGCACAGCTTTTTGTTGTCTCCTGATGCGTCAGGGCGATATCCCCCAGCAGTGTTCCAGCCTCCCGCGCGACACAATCGAGGTGATCCGTTAAAAGCTCGGTTTTATAGCCGCGCTCTTCTGCAGCGTTTCTGGCCGCTGCACAGAGCTCACGCACACTTCCGGTTATCACTGTCTCAACATTGTCAAGCTGCTTTGGTGTCTCCCGTTCCAAAGCATCCCATGCAGCTGATGAAAGCTTCAGCCCATACTTCCGTGCTACGTGCTTAGCGTCATCGGCTGTTGAGGAATCTGGGTAAGCTGGTCCGCTGGCAATCATATCCAGCGGATCACCCACAATATCACTCAGGACAATACAATATACCTGGGCAGGCTTACAGGCGAGGGCGAATCGCCCGCCCTTCACCCTGCTCATACGCTTGCGAAGCGTGTTCATTTCAACGATGTCCGCACCACTGGCCAGCAGCTGTTCTGTCAGATCGGCCAGTTCTCTTCCTGGAATCACCGGGTCCTCGAACAATGCCGATCCACCTCCTGAAAGTAAGAACAGAACGGTGTCCTCCTGACTTAATCCCTTGATCAGCGCAAGGGCTGCCTGTGTAGCTTTAAAAGAATTCTCATCCGGGACAGGATGTCCCGCCTCAATGCAGGTATAATTGGCGACAGGGCCTTTATTGTAGCCATATTTTGTCACAATCACGCCAGACTCAATGCGTTTTCCCAACACCTTATCTGCCGCCTGCGCCATCTGCCACGCCGCCTTGCCTACCGCTACCAGCCGCACCCGGCCATTTCCAAAATTTTTGTTTTCAAGAGCCCTTTTGACCGCCTCATCCGGCAAAACGGCGTCAATTGATTTTTTTATAATATAATCTGCGTCTTCTCTGATACTTGACATTTTATTACCTCTGTTTTCATTTTGGATATTTCCGGATCGCTATGCTTATCCTGCTATTCCACAGATTTTAGAATCTGTTTTTAAACGCGGAACATCTTTTTAGCACGCTCAATAGCTGCCTGCGCTTCCGCAATACATTTTTCGGTATAAGCATAAAGCATATCTGCTGCTTCCTGCACTTTTCCATCATTTTTCAACGTCGCCGCTCTCATCTCAACAGCGTCGACCTCAGTCAGCCATCTGTTTTCCAGCTCATCAAATAAACTTCTTACAATCGCGTGGCGCTGTTCATAAGTGTCTCCATCTGCGTCACCGTTGATTTCATCCAGCAGCGAACGCATATCCCACCAGAATGAGCCTTCCTTGTAGGTGTCTTCACGGTCAACTTCTGACGGCGCGCACATGGTTTTTCCAAAGGTTCCTGCTTTCTGTAAATATTCCGGCAGGCCTCTGGCGTCAATAAACAATGGGATATAAATGCTGCAGCATGGAACCACTGGCGCCCACCACATAACAGGCAGCTTCTTGCCATCATCGGGTAAAACCGCTACCATCGAGGAGGCGGTATTCCCCCAGGTGAATCCTGCCGGAGAATCGTGCATACAGATCGTAAGAAAATCCGGTGACGACGCATTGAAATATGGCCCTTCTAAAAAGGTGTCCTCATAGTGGTCGCGCAGAATACGTTTCATATCCATAACACCAATTTTTTCATCGCGGCCTGCTGCCTGTGAAAGTAATTGCCGGGCACGCTGAACGCGGATATGAGAAAGCTGGCGTGGGTTGTTCTGATTGATATATGCCTTTGCAAAATCAAAAGCATCCCGTTTTTCCTCTGGCCACCAGCCCTTTTCAATCGCGTGGTCAATAAGATCACTGCAGCCGCTTGTCATATCTGTGCGGATACTGACCTCATTTGAAATGGCAGCGTAGCCTTTTTCAACTTTACGTACCGCCCAACGGTTACCAGCGGTTTCAAGAATGTAGGCTTCTTTCTTATCTGCGATAATATAAGAATTATTGTAAGAGCCCGAAACCGTGTCCGACATTGGCACGCCAGAGCCCCACTGCCCGTACGCTTCAACCAGTTTTGTCATAACATGCAGGGCTTCTTCTGCGGTTTTACCCCGCTCTAGTCCTAAACGGATAAGCTCCATGCCCAGAATTCCCTTATCGACCGGCTTTCCTGCTTCCTCGGATTCTGTATTTTCTGTTAAATCCTTTGTATAAACCGCTTCATTGCCAATGGTCACACCAAACGCATTCATGCCCTCTTCATATCCCCAGCACCAGTAAGGTGATGATCCAAAGGTCCGATACCGTTCTCCAGCCTGATCAATCGATACGTACGCAAGCTGCAGTTTTTCTCCATCACCAAATGTTTTCGCTTCATGATAAGCCATCGGCTGACAGTCAAAAGCCGGACGATCGCTATTTTTTGCCAGAATAACTGAATTCAATGCCGAAACGTCAGACAACGCTACAAAAGTATCACACATTTTAATTACCTCCTGAAAAATAAAACTTAATAACCAGTGTACTTCTTATGGTTAAATGATAATGGAAAGGTTATCAAAAGTGAATGCAATTTGGGCAAAGGATTATTTCAAAAAGACAGGGTGAAAACGTGCTCTGGAAATTATTCCATGCAAAACCTGTCTTTTTTCCAGAAATGAGCCGGACGTGCTCACGCCATAACAACGTGATTAAAGCTGCCTATTTTCTGAGCAGATTTTCTCTGTAACTGCTTGGCGACTGGCCTGTCGTATTCTTAAAAATACGGCTGAAGTACTCTACATCCTCATAACCAAGCCCCTCAGCTATTTCATATATTTTCAAGCATTTATCCGACAGCAGTATTTCTGCGCGCCGCATTTTTAAAAATGTCAGATATTGTGAAAAGCTGACCTTCATTTCCTGTTTAAACAAGCTTCCCAGATATTTCTGGTTGACAAAATAGGTGTTGGCCAAACGAGCAAGACTATGCTTTTCCTCTGGCTGTTCAAGTGCCAGCTCACACATCTCCCTGACCATTCGGTTGTCGGTTTGGGGAACAAAGGGCTCCAGTTCTTTAAATATCCGCGAAATCCATTCTGCAAAGGTAAACGCCTCTGTTTCATACCTTCCTTCCTGAAGGTCGATGTGAAACAAATCCTTCATCATAAAATATTTTTTCAAGTAAGGCTTTATGCTGAGAAGAGACTCCTCAAGCTTTTTAAGCAGATCGTTCATACAGATAGCCCGCGCCTCTCTGCTCGGCGTGTCCTTTTCCATTTCAGCATCAACATGCCGCGCATAAACCATGGTGTCATCCAAATTTCCGCTCAGGATATATTCTGCCAGGGCATCGATATAGTGTACACTGGAGGGCGCTGTTTCGCTGATACTGCTGAGGAAGGTGTAAGCTCGCTCAAAGGAATCCTCCACCTTAGCGTTATCAATGGGCTTGACAATGTAATCAAAGGCACCGTTTAAAATTCCTTCTCTTGCATATGAAAATTCAGCATATTCACTCAGCAGAATAACACAGCTGCAAAGATTCTCCTGTTTGATCTGCTTGAGCAGTGAAATCCCGTCAACCATGGGCATCCGGATGTCTGTGAGAACCAGATCGATTTTCTGTTTTCTGAGAAACTCAAGGGCTTCAAGGCCGTTTGAAGCCTCGCCGCTGATCCTGAATTTTCCATTACATTCCTCCCAATAGGGCATACGCTTCAGCTTTCTTCGAAAAACTTCTCTGTCATCAACGACTAATATGTTGTACATTCTTATTTACCTCTTCGCATCACCGGGATTGCTGCCGTCATACTAAAATAAAAAAGCCCTCAATCATTGATTTCAGGCAGTTTATGGCGGAGAAGGTGGGATTCGAACCCACGTGCCCCGGAAGGCAACCGCATTTCG
Source organism: Eubacterium limosum (assembly GCA_959020865.1). Taxonomy (GTDB): domain Bacteria; phylum Bacillota; class Clostridia; order Eubacteriales; family Eubacteriaceae; genus Eubacterium; species Eubacterium limosum_B. Next base: position 10,652 of record CAUEUD010000118.1, read on the forward strand.
AGTGCGGCTCGTTATGACCACTTCGATACTTCTCCAAACAATATTTATCTTATAATATCCTAATCCACTTTATCCAAGATGTCAATTCTTTTTTCCTGAAAAAGCATGCTTCCTTTTAAAGATAATTTTCAAGAATACATTGTATAATATTAAAAAATTATTTTATTTCAGCAAAATATAAATCCAGAAGAAT
>CAUEUD010000119.1 GCA_959020865.1 Eubacterium limosum
CAGTGCCGTTTTTGAGGGTAGTCGTTGGATTATGGCAATGCTCCTTTCAGCAGGCTGCCATCCACCCGGAAATCTGGATTCACCGGAAGATTACGAAACCGCTGTCAGTAAAAAACTGCCGTCTGTCAATATTTTAGGGCTTGCAGATATTTTATGTTCTGTTCAAAAGGCCCGATTTTCAAATGCAGGCTGTACTGAGGCGGAAAGGCAGGCAGTTATTCGTTTTGGAAATACTTTGGCAGAGCAGTTGAGCGGAAGCTTTCTTCTGAAGCAACGGTTCCAGTTCTGTTATATCAAATGCCTCAACTGAGGCGGGTATTTGACAAAAACGAAAAATCATAGTATACTCTCTAGCTAGCTGGAATTTGTACTGCAAATTTAGTTTTAGGAGGAAATTTATGAAAATTGAAAAGATTATGACAGATGAAGCGAATATTGCAGTTGTTTCCAGTGAAGAGAGAATCATTGTAGATACGAACTCCGCACTTGATTTAATCATGACGGTACAATACGAAACCGGTGCGGATAGAATTGTGATTGATAAAGATGCTGTTTCAGAAGAATTTTTTATATTGAGTACAGGAATTGCCGGTGAGATCCTTCAGAAATTTATGAATTATCGTATCAAAGCAGCGATATTTGGTGATTACTCAAAATATACGAGTAAGCCTTTGAAAGATTTTATTTATGAAAGTAACCATGGCAAAGATTTCTTTTTCGTGGCAACGCGGGAAGAATCCATTGACCGGCTAAAGAAAAAATTATAGTATTAAGTGCAAATTCCAGATTTTTAAGATGACATAAGGAGTAGCTAATGGCGTATATTATTTCAGGTGAGTGTATAGCCTGCGGTGGATGTGTGACAGAGTGTCCGGTCGAGGCAATTTCAAAAGGGGATGACAGGTATATTATTAACGCAGATGAATGCGTAGACTGTGGTGTGTGCGAGGAAACCTGTCCTACTGGTGCGATTATATCTGAGTAGGAAGCATCATCGCGTTAAATAGCGTAGTAAAAAATGATTGAGCGTGTATTTTTAATATGCACGTTCTTTTTTGTTTAAAATAAAAATGATAAACAGCATAAATATTTTCAATATGAGCTTGACTTGGAGTTCACTTCAAGTGTTAAAGTAATATACAGAGGCCTGAAAACACAGGCTGATGTCAGAAATCATATAAGGAGGATTGAAAATGAACGAAAATAATTATAAAAATCCGGGTGTTTTTCCAATTGGAGAAAAGAACGACGCCTTTGCGGAATACTTTGTTGGCCAAAGTTATCTGAATATGCTGTCGACATCGGGCGTAGTGATTGGAAATGTTACCTTTGAGCCAGGCTGCAGAAACAACTGGCATATCCATCACAGGGGAGGACAGATTCTTCTGGTCACCGGCGGTAGAGGATGGTACCAGGCCTGGGGAGAACCCGCGCAGGAATTAAATCCAGGAGATGTTGTGAGTATTCCGCCAGAGGTTAAACACTGGCATGGAGCAGCAAAGGACAGCTGGTTTTCTCATTTAGCCGTTGAGGTTCCGGCAGAGGACTCCGCAAACGAATGGCTTGAGCCGGTAGAAGACGAAGAATACGAAAAACTTTGAGAAAGAAGAAACACAGAGTACGGTTGGAGACACCTCTTTCAGACATTCACAATTGGATACAGAAGATCCAGTAGTGCCAACAAAAAAATTGATGGAACAGCAATCAAACTATTGACAGTCAAAATAAACCGTGCTATACTACAAAGCAATTGAATAAGCAATCTTCAGGGCAGGGTGCAATTCCCTACCGGTGGTACAGCCCACGAGCCGTAAGGCATGATTCGGTGAAACTCCGAAGCCGACAGTACAGTCTGGATGAAAGAAGATAAACGATGGTTATGTTTTATTTGCTCTGGAATGATTTTATCATTTCAGAGCTTTTTTAATTTTAAATATACCTTGAGTGCAGGAAACTGACATCAAATGCCTTGAATGATTTTATTCAAGGTATTTTTTCTTTTTAGGAGGTGTTATATTTGAACGACCAGGATTATATGCGGCTGGCTCTTGAGGAGGCTTGGAAGGGCTGTGGTTTTGTAAATCCCAATCCTATGGTGGGGGCAGTGATTGTAAAAAATGGCTGCGTCATTGGGAGAGGTGCTCATGAGCGCTATGGCGGCCCCCATGCAGAGCGCAATGCCATTGCTCACTGCACTGAGGATTTACAGGACGCCACGCTTTATGTGACCCTTACCCCGTGCTGTCATTTTGGGAAAACGCCGCCCTGTACCGATGTTGTTTTGGAAAACGGCATCAGGCGTGTAGTGATCGGCTCTCATGACCCTAATCCTCTAGTGGCGGAAAAAAGTATAGAGATCCTTCGGCAGCATGGCGTTGAGGTAACGACCGGGATTTTACAGCAGGAATGTGACGCGCTGAATGACGCTTTTTTCCATTTTATCAGAACACATAGGCCCTACGTTGTCATGAAATACGCAATGACCATGGACGGGAAGGCCGCAACTGCTTCTGGAAAATCGAAATGGATCACTGGTGAGTTGGCAAGAGAGAGAGTCCATCTGGACCGCAAGCGTTACGCGGCTATTCTGACAGGCATTGGAACAGTTCTGGCAGACGACCCGCTGCTCACCTGCCGTATACCGGGAGGGCGGGACCCTGTCCGCATTGTCTGTGACACAAAGCTGCGAATCCCTTTGACAGCGCAGATAGTAAAGACAGCGGCGAAAACAAGGACCATTATTGCAACTGGCAGTGGCGATGATAAAAAGCAATCGCTTCTTAAACAGGCGGGCTGTGAAATACTCACAGTGACAGTTGAAAACGGCAGAATTGATTTGAAAGCCCTGATGAAACTGCTCGGTGAAATGGATATTGACAGCATTTTGATGGAGGGAGGACCGCAGATGAACAGCGCAGCCTTAGAAAGTGGGATCGTCAATAAAATAAAGGCCTATGTTGCCCCAAAATTATTTGGAGGACAGCAGGCAAAAACGCCAGTTGGTGGAACAGGTGTCGATTCACCGGAGGCAGCGTGGCATTTATCCGCACCAGTAATAACAAAGCTCGGGGAAGATATTCTTTTGGAAAGTGAAGTGGTTTCATGTTTACGGGAATTATAGAGGAAATGGGTACGGTCCAGTCCATCCGCCGGGGCTCAGCGTCAAGCATACTGACGCTTGGAGCCAGGACTGTTTTGGAAGATGCTCAGGAGGGTGACAGTATCGCGGTAAACGGTGTCTGCCTGACGATAACAGATTTTTCGGATTCATACTTTACAGTAGACGTCATGCATGAGACGCTGAAGCGTTCTTCGCTCAGCAGCCTGCATCCCGGAGATGCTGTTAATCTGGAACGCGCCATGCCCGCGACAGGACGGTTTGGCGGTCATCTTGTAGCAGGTCATATTGACGGTACCGGTAAGATAACAGTTGTCAAAAAGGATGATAATGCTGTCTGGTATACTATTCAGGCCAGTAATGACCTTTTACGCTATATCGTTGAAAAAGGCTCCATCGCAGTGGACGGTATCAGCCTGACCGTTGCGGGCATAACCGGGAAGCAGTTCAGTGTCTCGGTCATTCCACACACCGTAAAAAATACCACTTTATCTCAAAAGGGAGCTGGAGATTGCGTGAACCTTGAAAATGACTGTATCGGAAAATATGTTGAAAAGCTGCTGTGCACAGCGCCTAAACAGAGCGGCATTACAAAAGATTTTATAATGAAATTCGGCTATTAGGAGGCAGAAAATGATTGAATTTAATACGGTTGACGAGGCGTTGGAGGATCTGCGTCAGGGCAAAATTATCTTAGTGACAGACGATGAAGACAGAGAAAATGAAGGGGATTTTGTGTGTGCCGCAGAATTTGCGACAACAGAGAATGTCAATTTTATGGCAGTGCACGGTAAAGGGCTGATCTGTATGCCAATGGGGATTGAACTGTGTAAAAAACTTCAGTTTCCACAGATGGTTTCTGACAATTCAGACAATCATGAAACCGCCTTTACAGTATCCATTGACCATATTGATACGACCACAGGTATCTCAGCTGAAGAGCGGGGGCTTACCGCGCGCCGATGTGTGTGCGATGAAGCAAAGCCTGAGGATTTTCGAAGGCCAGGGCATATGTTTCCGCTCATGGCAAAGAAAAACGGTGTGCTGGAACGCAACGGACATACTGAGGCCACCGTTGATTTAATGCGCCTGGCAGGACTGAAGGAATGTGGACTCTGCTGTGAAATCATGAAAGATGACGGCTCTATGATGCGCACAAAAGAGCTGGCTGAGCTGGCTGGGAAGTGGCATATGAAGTTCATAACCATCAAAGCCCTTCAGGCTTATCGAAAAAGACATGACAGGCTGGTAGAGTGCGTCACCTCCACAGACATGCCTACAAAATATGGTGATTTCAAAGCCTTTGGATACGTGAACAGGATGAATGGTGAGCATCACATCGCACTGGTTAAGGGCGATATCGGAGATGGCAGAGAACTTCTGTGCCGTGTACACTCTGAATGTCTGACCGGGGATGCCTTTGGATCAATACGCTGTGACTGTGGGCAGCAATTTGCGGCAGCCATGACACAGATCGAAAAAGAAGGACGCGGTATTCTGCTCTATATGAGACAGGAGGGAAGAGGCATTGGTCTGATCAACAAGTTAAAGGCCTATGAATTGCAGGACCGCGGAATGGACACCCTTGAAGCCAATCTGGCCCTGGGTTTTGCCGGTGATATGCGGGAGTATTTTATCGGGGCACAGATACTGCGTGACCTGGGCGCAAAAACCTTACGGCTCTTGACCAACAATCCGGATAAAATCTATCAGCTTTCAGATTTTGGTATGGATATTATCGAACGCGTATCAATCCAGATCGCCGCGACAGATTATGATTTGCGTTACTTAAAAACTAAGCAAACCAAAATGGGACATTTATTAAATTATTAAACAAAAAGGAGAAAAACAATGAATGTATTTGAAGGAAAATTAGTATCAAAAGAAATCAAGGTGGGCATTGTGGCATCACGTTTTAATGAATTTATAACATCGAAGCTTCTTTCAGGCGCGCTGGATGGGTTAAAGCGGCACGAAGTTAAGGATGAGGACATTGATGTTGCCTGGGTGCCGGGTGCATTTGAAATCCCGCTCATTGCGTCTAAAATGGCAGGCTGCGGTAAGTACGATGCGGTAATCTGTGTGGGCTCTGTTATCAGAGGCAGTACATCCCATTATGATTATGTCTGCAATGAAGTATCCAAGGGAATTGCCCATGTATCTTTAAACAGTGAGATTCCTGTAATGTTCGGCGTGCTCACCACTGAAAATATTGAGCAGGCCATTGAACGGGCCGGTACAAAGGCTGGGAATAAGGGCTTTGACTGTGCCATTGGCGCCATCGAGATGGTCAATCTGATTCATGAAATTGAAAACTGAAGCCCCGCTGCTCATCTTTGATTATGACGGCACCCTGCATGACAGTATTCAGATCTATGCGCCGGCATTTCGGAGAAGCTATGAGACATTGGAAAGACGGGGATGCGTACCGGAAAAACAGTTTACAGATATGGAGCTCAGCCGATGGCTGGGCTTCTCGGCTCAGGAAATGTGGCAGCTCTTTATGCCAGAGCTGCCACAGGAGTTCAGGAGAGAATGCAGTCAGATGATCGGTGAGGAAATGGTTCGTCTTACTGAGGAGGACAAAGCGCTTTTGTACCCCGAAGCCCTAAACATGCTGGAGCGGCTGAAAGCAGACTATCGACTCATTCTGTTGAGCAACTGTAAGCGGCGATATTTGGAAGCACACCGCCGTTGTTTTGATTTGGATAAATATTTCGATGACTTCCACTGTGCGGAGGAATATCATTTTATTCCTAAATGGAAAATCCTCCGGACGATTCGAAATAACGCCGAAAAAGGCAAAGCCGTTGTGATCGGGGATCGCCTGCAGGATATGGATATGGCGCAGAAAAATGGGCTGCCGGCCATTGGCTGTGCCTATGGGTATGGAAACAGAGATGAGCTTGCAGGTGCCGCCCGAATTGTGAACGACTGTACGGCTCTTTATACAGCCATAAAAGAGATAATGAGCCTTTGTACTTAACCTGAAAATTAAGATATTCAAATTGATGTGCATTTTCAACCGTGAATCTGTTATAATAAAAATCTAAGAAAGAAGGAATGTTATTTATGAGAAATGCACAAGAGTATAAAGGTTATTATTTAGATATTTTTTACACCGATGGATTAGTTAATGGAATTATCCAGCAGACTGAGGAAGAACTCCAGGGGCTTACCATTGAAGAGGTCATAAGTGAGTTTAAAAAGAAAGTAAACATGATTAGCTGATGCAGGAGCTGAAGATTTACAAAAAGATATCCGTTACATAAAAAAACTTATTACATCACATTGTTTTTTGTGTTAGTATGATCTTGTAAAACAATTGAATAAGAGTTAAAACTTTTTGGTATTTAATTGGAAACGACACATCTGTAAAATTGACAGATGACAACGAACAACACAGCTGTCGTTTTTAAACTCTTTTTTCGTTTTTTCAGAAAAGGAGAAATTTAAATGCCAAAAACAAAATTACAGAACATTATTTTTACACTTTTAATGGCCCTGGTCATGGTCTATGCCATGATCTGCTACAATATTTCGCTGAACAAAGGCGGTCTGAGCAACGAGGTATTTCTGCTCGCTTTTCACGAGCTGATAATCATGTGGCCTGTTGCGGTGATCCTTGAGTTATTTGTGGTTGAAAAACTGGCGCAGAAACTGGCCTTTCGGATTATATCCCCTGAAGCCGCTGAACCGATCTTCGTCATTCTCGCCATATCGTCAATGACCGTTTGCCTGATGTGCCCACTGATGAGCCTGATTGCAACTGTTTTGTTCAAGAATCCCGGAAGTGAAATCATTGCTGCATGGTTTCAGACAACAGTCATGAATTTTCCAATGGCACTGTTCTGGCAAATCTTTTTTGCGGGGCCCTGTGTGCGTTTCGTTTTTAGAATGCTGTTCAGAAAACAGCTGGCTGAAGAATTTGAATAAGCAATTATCTGAGCATCGGTGGGCCAAAAGGTCTTCTCGGTGCTCTTTTTATAGATGTTGCTTAATAGGAAAGAGCCCGCTCGGTAAACACAATTCCCTGTAAATGGTCAATCTCATGGCAAAGACATTTTGCCATTTCACCGCTGACATCCAAATAAAGCACGCCGCCATTTTCATCCAGCGCCCGTACCCTGACAGCCCTGGGCCGCAGTGTCCTTATGTGCCGGCCAGGGAAACTCAGGCAAGATTCCATGCATTCCTGTGATCCCTCCGTGTCCAGAATTTCAGGGTTCACGAGCTTCAGGTGGTAGCCGGCATAATCAATGACGACAAGCTGGAGAAGAATACCAGCCTGGTTAGCGGCTAAGGCGGCAGCGCCAGGGGTGAGCTGTAAAGTGTTCATCATGGCGCTCAGCAGACTGCGGATCGAATCATCGACCACCTGAACGCTCTGGCATTTTTGTTTTAAAACAGGGTCATCGTTATAATGAAGCGGAAGTTTTGGCATGGTCGGTCTCCTTTAACAGTTATTCTGAAAATATTGTATAATGAGGAATCAATGCTGTCAATGCTTCCTTTTTTGGGTGATAAAAAGGAAAAGTATGCTATAATAAGTTTAAAAATGAAAGCCTTTGGGAGGAAAGAATTTTGCATTACCGAAAAGCGACAATTGAGGATATTGACCTCTTATGTGAAATCCGAAAAACACAGTTAATTCATGAGGGACTGGACCCTGTATTCAGCATTGATGACGAACTTCAGGTCTTTTTCAGAAAAAGCTTTGAGAACAACACACTGATCGAGATACTGGCAGTGGAGGATGGAAAAATTATCGCTACTGGCGCAGTTATTTTTTATGTTTATCCTCCGAGTTATTCAAATAAGACAGGAATGTCTGCCTATATTACGAACATGTTTACAGAACCCGCATACAGAGGCCAGGGAATTGCCACAAAAATATTAGATATGTTGGTAAAGGAAGTGAAAAGCAGCGGTGTTACCATAATACGCCTTCGAGCGTCAAAATTTGGGATGCCCGTCTACAAAAAATATGGTTTTGTTAAGGAATCGGACTGGCTGTGTATCAAGTGAATAAAATCATTCTTGATTTTTACAGAAAAAATATGATAGAATAAAACTACCGAGTAGCAAATGCGTAAATCCAGGACTGGATTTACGCATTTTTTGTTACAACGGATTAAGAGTTTATGGCAGCTTTTCTTAAAAGTCTCCAAAATATGAGCAGAGCTCAAAAACAGGAGGTTGCTTTGAAAGCAGAGATTACAGAAAATAAGATGGGTGTGGCGCCAATTGGCAGGCTGATGTTAACAATGGGTATCCCCATGATTCTATCCATGGTATTGCAGGCTTTTTATAATATTGTTGATAGTTATTTTGTGAGCTGCATGAGTGATACAGCCGGTATTACAGAAATAGGGGAATATGGTGTCAATGCGCTGACTCTGGCATTCCCGATACAAATGCTGATGGTCGGTATTGGTGTGGGAACCGGTGTAGGAATCAATGCCCTGTTATCCCGTTATCTTGGTGAAGGAAACCGGGAAAGAGCAAGTAAACTTGCAGGGAATGCGGTGTTTTTGGGCTTTTGTACTTATGCTGTGTTCTTATTGGTAGGTTTACTGGGCATTGAGGCTTATATGAAATCCCAGACAAGCGATCCGGTTATCTTGGAAATGGGATGTGGCTATCTCAAAATCTGCACGATTTTATCCTTTGGTTCCATTCTGTTTATGATTTATGAAAAGCTGTTGCAGGCTGTTGGCAGAACAGGGCTTTCAACGATTGCGCAGATCGCCGGTGCTGTAATCAATATTATTCTTGATCCAATCCTTATTTTTGGCTATTTTGGTGTGCCAGCCATGGGAATCAATGGGGCGGCCTACGCAACGGTTATTGGTCAAATGGCTTCACTGGTCCTGGGATGTATTTTTCAGTACGGTTTTAATAAGGATGTGGATCCTGGCCTTAAATATCTGAAGCCAGAGGGGAAGATCATCAGGGAAATCTATAAAATCGGTATTCCTGCAATCCTGATGCAGGCCTTGATGTCTTTCATGACCTATGGGGTCAATATTATTTTTGGCCGTGTATCAAGTTCAGTTGTAACGGCTTATGGGGTATATTATAAAATACAGCAGTTTGTATTTTTTGCAGCCTTTGGCCTGAATAATGCACTTATTCCCATCATTGCCTTCAACTATGGCATGCAGGACAGGCAGAGAATAAGAGAGGGCATAAAGTATGGAATGCTCTATACCATTATTATTATGCTTATCGGAGCACTTGGCCTTCAGGCATTTGCCTATCCGCTAATCGGAGTCTTTGCGCTGTCTGCGGAGACTCAGAGCCTGTGTGTCCACGCTATCCGCGTCGTTACGCTGGGGTATCTTTTTGTAGGCGCGAACATTGCCTTTCAGGGGATTTTTCAGGCATTTGGCAATGGTGTGCGCTCGCTGATTATTTCATTGATCCGTTTAATGGTGGTGGTCCTTCCGTTGGCTTACTACTTTACAACGCTTCCAAATGCACAGGATATGATTTGGTGGGCATTTCCAATAGCCGAGGGCGCTGCGCTTCTGGTGGCATTGTTTTTTATGAAAGGCGTTGCGAAAGAAAAAATAAATGTGATACCCCAAAAATATTGACAGGAGAACAAAAATCATGAAAAAAATTATTACGATCAGCCGTGAATTCGGAAGCGGTGGAAGAACCATTGGCAGGCAGGTTGCAGAGCGATTGGGAGTGGTCTGCTATGATAAAGAGCTGATTGAGAAGATCGCAGAAGTAACTGGTTTTGCTTGGGAATTTGTAAGTCAGGAGGATGAGGAAGCCCCTTCTGGAAGCCGTTTTGCCTACTCATTTCTTGGGCGGGGGCTCAACGGTCTGTCAACAGAAGATTATCTCTGGACAGCACAATGGAAAATCATTCGGGAAATAGCAGAAAAAGGACCTTGCGTGATTGTAGGGCGGTGCGCGGATTATATCCTCAAAGACCGTACAGACTGCCTGAACGTTTTTGTCCATGCAGATATTGAAAAGAGAGCAAAGCGCATTGTTCGGCTTTACGGCGAAACCGATAAAAGCCCCTATAAAAGGTTAAAAGAAAAGGATAAAAAACGCAGTATCAATTACCAGTACTATACTGAGCAGGAATGGGGGATGTCCCAGAATTACCATCTCTCTTTAGACAGCGGGGAGTTCGGCATCGGTAAATGTGCCGATATCATCGTGGATCTTGCAGAGAGCCTTTAAAATCCGCAAATTAAAAAGATGAATGCGGCTAAACACAAAACAAATATTCTCTTAAAAAAAGAACTGACAATAATTTTTTGTAAATGTTAAAATATAACTGAAGATCATATAAGCGACAATAAAAAGCCTGAACGGAGTGAAAATCATAAAGAATAAAAAAACAGATTATATCTAATGCGATTTAACAGAAAGGATGAGAGGATATTGCTTAAAATTAATGACATTGTTTTGTATGGGGCAGAGGGCGTTTGTAAAATAAAAGATATCACCAAAGAAAACTTTGGCGAAGGAATAATGGAATACTATGTTTTACAGCCAATATATAAGGACAGCCTTACAATTTTTGTCCATACTGGCACCGATCATTTAATTTCAAAGATGCGCCGGCTTTTATCCCGAGAAGAGATTGGGCAAATTATCCGTACCATCCCGCAACAAGAGTTGCTGAGGAGTGCGGATCAGAGTGCACGTGAAATAAAAAATCAGGAAATAATTA
>CAUEUD010000120.1 GCA_959020865.1 Eubacterium limosum
GACAACTATTTCTAATTTTTTCATAAAAACCTCCTTGTAAATTTTATAATAAAAAGAGGAGCCCGGTTCTGGAGAGATTTCCAGAATCACGGGCTCCTCTTTGAGCCGATTGAAAAGTGATTATAGATTAAAAGGTGTTTTATACATAGAAGAGCAGGTCTTCATAAATGGGGTAAGGCCAATATTTTTCACCGACCATGGTTTCCAGTTCGTCTGCGGTTGCACGCAGGCTTTCCATGGCTTCAATGACCTTGTTTTGATAGAATCTGGCCTGTTCCTGTACATCTTCGATGCCCTGAGCTTCAATGACGGTCTTGTCGAGAATTTCGACTTTTTTAACCAGAGAGCCGGATAATTTAGATACATTTTGAAGGACTGTTTCTTCGGCAGTTGCGTCGATGAAGTCACCGAGGGCTTTTTTCTGAGTTAAAATATTTGCCAGATCCCTGGTGTAGTCCAGAACAGCTGGAAGGATCTCACGTTTTGCCATGGTCAGCATGGTTAAGGCTTCAATATTAAGGGTTTTGCTGTAATCCTCAAAATGAATTTCCTGACGGGCGTCCAGTTCACCGTGGGTGTAAATGCCGTGCTTGTCAAACAGCTCAACGTTTTTGGGTTCACAGTAAGTTGCGAAAGCGTCAGGTGTGGCCTTCAGGTTTGGTAAGCCTCGGCGTTCTGCCTCTTCAACCCACTCTTCAGAATAGTTATTACCGTTGAAGACAACCCGCTTATGTTCTTTAAGGGATTCTCTTAACAGGTCGATCAATGCGGCTTTGAAATCATCGGCGGCTTCCAGCTTATCGGCAAATTCGCCAAGCACCTCGGCAACCATGGTGTTGAGCGCAATGTTCGGACCAGCGATCGACTGGTTTGAGCCGAGCATTCTGAATTCAAACTTATTGCCGGTAAAGGCAAAAGGTGAAGTACGGTTACGGTCGGTTGCGTCGACAATGAAGTTCGGAACTGCGTCAACGCCCAGGTCCATAACCAGATCCTTTGCTTCTTCGACCGGCTTGCCGGTTTCGAGCGATTTGAGGGCCGGTGTCAGCTGATCGCCCAGGAAGATGGACACAATGGCCGGCGGCGCTTCGTTTGCGCCGAGACGGTGGTCGTTGCCGGCACTGGCAACCGTACAGCGCAGTAACTCAGGATAGCGGTCAACCGCTTCGATAACAGCGACCAGGAAGGTTAAAAACTGTAAATTTTCGGAAGGTGTTTTACCAGGATTCAGCAGGTTTTCACCAGTGTCTGTGCTTAAAGCCCAGTTATTGTGTTTACCGGAGCCATTGACGCCGGCAAAGGGTTTTTCATGAAGCAGGCATTGCAGGTCGTGCCTGAAAGCGACCCTCTGCAGAGTTTCCATGATCAGCTGGTTGTTGTCGGTAGCCAGGTTGGAGGTTGAGAAAACAGGCGCCAGCTCATGCTGCGCAGGGGCAACCTCGTTGTGGCGGGTTTTTGAAGGAATGCCAAGCTCCCATAATTCACGGTCAACATCACGCATGAAGTGGCAGACACGTCCGCGGATACGGCCAAAGTAGTGGTCTTCCTTTTCCTGTCCTTTGGGAGCTTTTGAACCGAATAAGGTTCTGCCGGTGAGGATCAGGTCCTTGCGTTTCTTGTACATATCTCTTTCAATCAGGAAATATTCCTGCTCAGCGCCGACCGTGGTTGTAACCTTTTTAACATCCGTTTTGCCAAAGAGCCTGAGAATACGGATGGCTTCGTCACTGATGACCTTCATGGATCTTAAAAGCGGTGTTTTTTTATCCAGAATTTCACCGGAGTAAGAAATAAAGGTTGTTGGAATATACAGGGTGGTCCCTTTCACAAAAGCAAAGGAGGTCGGGTCCCACGCGGTGTAGCCTCTGGCTTCAAAGGTTGCGCGAAGGCCGCCGGAAGGAAAAGAGGAAGCATCCGGTTCACCCTTGATCAGTTCTTTGCCGGAGAATTCCATGATGACCTTGCCTTCTTCAGTCGGGCTGATAAAAGCGTCGTGTTTTTCCGCGGTGATACCGGTCATTGGCTGGAACCAGTGTGTGAAGTGGGTAGCGCCCTGCTCTAAAGCCCAGTCCTTCATGGCGTTTGCAACCACCTCAGCCACATTTTCGTCCAGAGGGGTGTCCTCTTTAATGGTACTCATCATGGACTTGTAAATGTGCTTTGGCAGGCGCTTACGCATTACCGTAATATTAAACACTTTTGAACCGAAAAGATCAATAACGTCATTCTTACAATCTTTTACTTCTAACTCTTCAGACATAACAGCCTCCTAAAATATAGATAATATGATTTTATTTTTCCTGCGTATGATAATAATACATGGGGTCGATTATAATGTAAAGGGAAAGATTAACCGGACAGAAGAAAGGGAGATTCCTCTGCGCGGTCATCGTTCCATGAGGGGAGCGGAGAAATTGAGGCGTTTCTCCGCCGATTAATTAAGGTATCCTGAGGAACTTATAAACAGTTCGTTTTAAGGAAGCATTCGTTGTCGATAAAAATAGATGCAACTGCCTGTGGAAGAAAGATACCGTCATTAATTTTTTAAACTCAAGTGATGAAGATAATAAAAAAAGGCGCTATTAAAAGTGCGAAAACACTCTCAACAGCACCATTGCTATCTTCAATTGCGGAATGTTGTTTCCGCGTTTCTCTCAAGTTGTGATGTCATTATAGACCAATTCCAGAGGCTTGTAAAGGGGTTTTTAAAGAAAAACGTGCTGAAACGGTTATCAAGATTACAATAAATTTACAAAAGCATATTGTATACATTTTGCAATCCTTATCAATCCTTTTTTGATTGAACTTGTATACAATCTATGGTATAAATAATAAAAATAAATAAGTACTCGATTAAGAACAATGGCGTTCGAACCGTACAGGATCAAAACAAACTGTGTATGCACAGATGGATAACACTGGCGTTGTCCAATCTGGCACATGTGAGTTCAAAATAAGATTTTTGAAGTTTTGGTCAGGGCTTGGTTCGTCATGTTCTTTTTTTATTGTTTTATTCAGAGACAATGCAGTATTCAATTTATGTAAAAGAAGGAGAGAGCTATGTTAAAAAAAGAAGGACAGATCAGAATCCCAAGCGGTTGTGCGATCTCGGGAATCATACATAAAAAGGGAAAGCCCGTAATTAACGGCAGCCAGATTGTGGATTCCATCGCAGTGATGCACGATCGCTCCAACGGTCTGGGCGGCGGCTTTGCAGGATATGGGATTTACCCGGAATACGCAGACTCTTATGCCTTTCATGTCTTTTATGACGACTTTAAGGCCAGACAGGAAACGGAGCGCTATCTGGATAAATACTTTGACGTGGTCAATCTGAGCCGGATACCAGTGCGTAAAAATAAAAATATCAAGGACGAGCCTCTGATATGGCGTTACTTTGTCGATCCGATCTTCACCAAAATACAGGAGGAGAAGGGAGAAATTGATGAAGAAAAATTCATTGTTGATACGGTATTCTATATCAATACTTACATCGACGGCGCCTATATCTTTTCAAGCGGAAAGAACATGGGCGTTTTTAAAGCGGTTGGGTTTCCTGAGGATGTCGGTGATTTTTACAAGCTTGAGGAATATGACGGCTACTGCTGGACTGCGCACGGGCGCTACCCGACCAATACGCCGGGCTGGTGGGGAGGCGCTCATCCCTTTGCCCTTCTGGATTACTCCATCGTCCATAACGGGGAAATTTCCTCCTACGATGCAAACCGGCGTTTTATTGAGATGTTTGATTATAAATGCACCCTCTTGACCGATACTGAGGTTATCACCTATATTATTGATTTTCTAAACCGAAAGCAGGGCTTTGATTTTGAGGACATCGCCAGCATCATTGCCGCGCCCTTCTGGGAAGAAATCGAAAAGATGCAGCCAGAAAGGGCCAGACGCTTTAAAACGCTGCGCAACACCTTTGCCAGTCTGCTGATCACCGGCCCCTTTTCAATCATGTGTGGCTTTACCGATGGATTAATGGCTTTGAACGACCGGTTGAAGCTGCGTTCGATGGTGGCTGGAGAAAAGGACGATGTGGTTTATATCGCCAGTGAGGAGAGCGCGATCCGCGCAGTATGTCCGGATGTAGGTAATATCTGGGCGCCAAAGGGCGGTGAACCCATCATTGTCCGAGTGAATCGTGAAGGAGAATAAACAATGGGAATCAATTATATTTATCCGCAATATGAAATTGTCAGAAATCCAAACCGCTGCATCAAATGCCGTGTCTGTGAAAGGCAGTGCTCCAACGATGTGCACAGCTACGACGCGGAGTTGGATATTATGAAGGCAGACGAAACCGGCTGTGTGGACTGCCAGCGCTGTGTGAGTATGTGCCCGACACGCGCCCTTAAGATTGTCAAAACCGACAACCAGTTCAAGGAAAATTACAACTGGAAACAGAGTACCATCGAGGAGGTTTATCGTCAGGCTGGCAGCGGTGGCGTCCTGCTGTCCTCCATGGGAAACCCAAACGAATACCCGGTATACTGGGATAAAATGCTCATCAACGCCAGCCAGGTAACCAATCCGTCCATCGACCCGCTGCGTGAACCCATGGAAACCAAAGTATTCCTGGGTAAAAAGCCGGGTCATCTGGAGATGGATAAAGAAGGAAATATTATTTCTGAGATTCCGCCACAGATTGAGCTGGAGCTGCCCGTCATGTTTTCGGCCATGTCCTATGGCTCTATCAGTGAAAATGCCCATAAATCCCTTGCCCGCGCGGCAGCGGAGCTTGGAACCTGCTACAATACCGGTGAGGGCGGTTTGAACAGGGGCCTGTATCCCTATGGCCATAATACCATTGTTCAGGTAGCTTCAGGACGCTTTGGCGTACATGAGGATTACCTGATGGCCGGCGCGGCCATTGAAATTAAAATGGGACAGGGGGCAAAGCCCGGCATCGGCGGTCATCTGCCGGGTAAGAAAATTGGGGAAAAGGTGTCAAAAACACGCATGATTCCAGAAGGGGCCGATGCGATTTCGCCGGCGCCGCATCATGATATTTATTCCATTGAGGACCTGCGGCAGTTGATTTTTTCCTTAAAAGAAGCCACTGGCTATACCAAGCCGGTGATTGTCAAAATTGCCGCGGTCCACAATGTGGCGGCCATTGCCTCGGGGATCGCGCGCTCTGGTGCGGACATTATTGCCATTGATGGCTTTAGAGGCGGTACCGGCGCAGCGCCGACCCGTATCCGTGACAATGTCGGAATTCCCATTGAGCTTGCGCTGGCAGCTGTGGACCAGCGCCTCCGGGATGAGCAGATCCGCAATGATATCTCCATTGTTGTCGGCGGCAGCATCCGCAGCTCCGCCGACGTGGTCAAGGCCATTGCCCTTGGCGCAGACGCCTGCTATATTGGCACAGCCGCCCTTCTGGCGCTCGGCTGTCATTTATGCCGCCACTGCCAGAGCGGCCGCTGCAACTGGGGGATCGCCACTCAGCGTGAGGATCTTGTAAAACGGCTGAATCCGGAAATTGGCGCAGAACGTCTCACGAACCTCATGCGCGCCTGGAATCATGAAATCCAGGAAATGATGGGCGGTATGGGCATTAACTCCATCGAGTCCCTGAAAGGAAACCGTCTGATGCTGCGCGGCATCGGCCTTTCCGATAAGGAATTGGAAATTCTGGGAATAAAACATGCGGGGGTTTAACGATGAAACGAGTATATGTAAATGAAGAATGGTGCCTGGGCTGTCACCTTTGCGAATATCAGTGCGCTTTTGCAAACTCCGGCGAGGAGGATATGTTCAAGGCCTTTAATAAAAAAGAAAAACCATTGCCGCGCATCCGTGTGGAGGATGGTGTGGAAAACGGAGAGGAAATCCATTTTGCGGTTTCCTGCCGCCACTGCAAGACACCCTACTGCGTCAAGGGCTGCATCACCGGCGCTTTATCGATTGGGGAAGACGGCGTGATCAAAATCGACGATACACGCTGTGTGGGCTGCCGTACCTGTATTGCCATGTGCCCATACGGGTGTCTGGTGGTCGGTCGCACGAAAACCATACTGAAATGTGAACTGTGCACGGAAAACGGCGGTGAGCCAGCCTGTGTTAAAAACTGTCCGAACCGTGCCATTGTTTTTGAAGAAAGAGGTGCTGTCAATGAATAAGACAAAGTATTTGATCATTGGAAATTCCGCCGGAGCCATCGGTGGTGTCACGGGTATCCGCAGAGAAGACATGGACGGCAGCATTACGATTATCAGCGCGGAAAAACACCATACCTATTCAAGACCATTGATCTCCTACTGGCTGGAGGGTAAGGTTTCTCAGGAGAAAATGATTTACCGGGATGAGGATTTTTATGAAAAAAACGCCTGTGAGGTAATACTTGGCACAAAGGCAGAGCGTATTGATGTTCAAAAGAAGCAGGTATACCTGGCAGGCGGCGGGTCCATCGCCTATGAAAAGCTCTTAGTCGCAACGGGCTCTGTTCCCTTTGTGCCGCCGATCAAGGGCAAGGAAACAGCTAAAAATACCTTTACCTTTACAACCATGGATGACGCGGCTGGCGTGGGTGAGATTCTGGATAAAAATTCTAAAGTCGTCATTTTAGGCGCAGGGCTCATTGGCCTGAAGGCAGCTGAAGCGGTTGTGGGACAGTGCGCGGGCGTGACAGTAGTAGATCTGGCAGACCGGGTGCTGCCCAGTGTTCTGGATACGGAAAGCGCTGAGATTATCGAGGCGCATCTGACCAGCCAGGGAATGGTTTTAAAGCTGGAAACCAGTATTACTGAAATCGGCGATATGGAAGTTACACTGAGTGACGGCGAGCTTCTCCCTTATGACATTCTCATTCTGGCGGTGGGAACAAGACCGGAGATGTCACTGGTTGAGCTGGCTGGCGGAAAGGTGGAACGCGGGATTGTGACCGATGATCATCAGCAGACCAGCCTGAAGGATATTTACGCGGCTGGAGACTGCACACAGAGCTATGATATTACCTCGCAGACGGCTAAAAACATGGCGATTCTTCCAAATGCTTATCTGCAGGGTGAGGTGGCAGGACAAAACATGGCCGGTGGCAGCGCGGTGTACGAAAAAGCCTTTCCAGTAAATTCTATGGGTCTTCTGGGTCTGTATATGCTGACGGCAGGCAGCTGCATCGGCGAATCCATCACCGTCAAAACTGATGAAAGCTATAAAAAGTTTTATACAAAGGACGGCGTTTTAAAGGGCTATATCATCATTGGCAACTGCTATCGCGGCGGTATTTATACCGATATGATCCGCGAACAGATCCCGCTGGAAACAGTGGATATGGAAATGCTGATAAAAGAGCCGGGCCTGATGGCTTTTAGCCCGGGAGAACGTTATGCGAAGCTCAGCGCAGAGCATTAGGAGGAACAAGGATGATCATTGAAGCAGGAAAAAAATACTATACAGAGCTGAACCGTGAGGTAAAGGCAGCGGAGGATCGTGAGATTACCATCAAGGGTGTTCTGGGCCAGCGCTATATCGGTACCGGCGTTAAGAATAAGGATATTACCGTTTACGGCACACCGGGAAACGCCATGGGCGCATATCTCAGCGGCACGAATATCACCGTTTACGGCAACGTGCAGGATGCAGTGGGAGACACCATGGATAACGGCGATATTGTGGTCTACGGAAACGGCGGCGATACCCTGGGTTATGGAATGCGCGGCGGCAGCATCTACATCCGCGATAACGGGGGCTACCGCGTAGGTATTCATATGAAAGCTTATATGGAGCACCAGCCTGTGGTGGTGATCGGGGGTAAGGTCGGGTCTTTTTTGGGCGAGTATCAGGCCGGCGGAACCATTGTGGTTCTGGGGCTGGGCGTGGACGGCGCTTTTCCGGCAGGCGGTTACTGCGGCACGGGTATGCACGGCGGTGCGATGTATATCCGCAGCGATGTGCCGCCGACAGAGCTGGCACCGCAGGTAGTAGCAGAGCTGTGTACGCCTGCAATGCTGGAGCCGGCCATGGCTTTTATTGAAAACTATTGTTATTATTTTGACGCTGATATTAAGGAGATTTTAGCAAAACCCTTTTATAAATTGACACCAGGTGCCAACAATCCTTATAATGATTTATATACAGCGTATTAAGGAGAGAGAAAATGAATCTTGGCAAAAAAACACTCGATGCGGTCAGTTACATCGAGGAAAATGATATTAAATTTATCCGGATGCAGTTCTGTGATATCTACGGGCAGAGCAAAAATATTGCCATATCCAACGAGCAGATTGAGCGTGCTATCCTCTATGGTGTGCCCTTTGACGCCAATTCTGTGGCGGGTTATCTGGACGCAGATCATTCTGACCTGATCCTGCACCCGGACCTGTCCACACTTCAGATTCTGCCATGGCGGCCGCAGCAGGGAAAGGTCGCCAGAATTCTCTGTGATGTGAAATACCCGGACGATACGAATTTTGAAGGCGACAGCCGTTATATATTGAAGGAACAGATGAAAAAAGCTGAGAAGCTGGGCTACCGCTTTAACGTGGGCGCAGAATGCGAATTTTTTCTGTTCCGCCTGGGTGAAAACGGAGAGCCGACCAGAGAGCCGGTTGACAGCGCCGGCTATTTTGACCTGGCCCCCTTTGACCGCGGCGAAAATACACGGCGGGAGATTATCCTGACCCTGGAGGAAATGGGCTTTGAAATCGAAAGCTCCCATCATGAATCGGCCAGGGGACAGCACGAGATCGACTTTAAATACAGCGGCGCCTTGGAATCGGCAGACAATATTATGACCTTTAAAACAGTGGTCAAAACCATTGCCCAGCGCAACGGCCTGCATGCTACCTTTATGCCAAAGCCCCTCAACGGGCAGCCAGGCAGCGGCATGCACATTAATATGTCCCTTATGAAAGACAGCGAAAATGTCTTTACCAGTGATTTCGGCGGGCTGACCGATGAAGCCAGATGGTTTGCCGCCGGTGTGCTCGCGCATATCCGTGGGATCAGCGCTGTGTCCAATCCGCTGGTCAATTCCTACAAGCGCCTGATGGATGGCTATGAGGCGCCTCAGACTGTCAGCTGGGGCTACGGTTCCCGTTCACCGCTTATCCGTATTCCGGCCGCTGTGGGCGATTACTGCCGTATGGAGCTCAGAAGCCCGGACCCTGCCTGCAATCCCTATCTCACCTTTGCGCTGATTCTGGCTGCCGGCCTTGAGGGAATTGAAAAGAAATTGCCTCTGATGGACCCGCTGGGGGAAGCACCCGCAAAGCTTCAAAAGCTGCCCATGACATTAAGGGAGGCACTGGGAGAAATGGAAAAGGACACCCTGGTAACAGAAGTTCTCGGCGAGAAAACAGCACAGAAATATATTCAGCTCAAAAGCTGGGAGTGGAGACAATACATCGGAATGGTCCACGAGTGGGAAATCGACCGTTATTTTTCAACCTTCTGATTTAGGAAAAACAAAAACCTGAAGGAAGGGGGGATGAAATAATGAGTAATGTGTTGTTGGTATGCAGGCAGAATGAGATTACAAAAGCATTGACAGAGATCATGCGGGGCATGGATTTTAGCATGATCGACGCAGTGCCCTCCGGCAGTGAAGGCCGAAGGCGTCTTCAGGAAATTGAGTATGATATGGTCATTATCAATACCCCCCTGGGCGATGAATTTGGTATAGAGCTGGCGCTTGATACCATCGAAAAGTATCTGATCGGTGTTGTGCTTATCGTGAAAAACGAGCTGGTAGACCACGTGGAGGCCAAGCTGATGGACACGACGGCTTTCGTAATATCTAAGCCCATCAACCGTCAGCTTTTGACCCAGAACATCAAGTTTGTACTGAACTCAAAGGCAAAAATGCAGCGCCTTAAGGAACAGAACGAGAAACTGCAGAAGAAAATGGATGATATTAAGATCATTTACCGGGCCAAGCTGTGCCTGATGGGCTACCTGGACATGACCGAGGAACAGGCTCATCGTTACATCCAGAAGCAGGCCATGGACATGCGGATATCGCCCCGGCAGGTTGCCGAAAACCTTATACGGACCTATGAGCGTTAAAAAAGATTTAAAGAACCTGTTTATTCCTCTGGAATAAGTGTATAAATATTAACAGAACGTCTTGTTTCAAGGAGGAATAAACAAAATGGGTAAATTAAAAGGAACGAAAACACTGGAAAATCTGATGAAGGCATTTGCAGGTGAAAGCCAGGCACGCAACCGCTATACTTTTTTTGCGTCAAAAGCTAAAAAGGAAGGTTATATTCAGATCCAGAACATTTTCCTGGAAACAGCAGCCAATGAAAAAGAACATGCGGAAATGTTCTACAAATACATCGTGGAAAATGAAGGTCTGGACGGCGAAGCCATGATGGTTGGTTTTACTGCGGAATATCCTGTCAGCCTGAGCGATGACACCCGCACCAATCTGATCAACGCCGCAGCCGGCGAACGTGAAGAATGGAGCGACCTGTACAATAACTTTGGAAAAACCGCTGAAGAAGAAGGCTTTAAAGACATTGCGGCTACCTTCAAATATATTGTAGAGGTTGAAAAGGCCCACGAAGCCCGCTATTTAAAATTAGCGGAAAACATTGAAAAGGAACGTGTCTTCAAACGCTCAGAATCCGTTAAATGGAAATGCGGCAACTGCGGCTATATCAGTGAAGGCAAGGAAGCGCCAAAGGTATGCCCGGCCTGCAAGCACGGCAGAGAATACTTTGAATTATTTGTGGAAGCTTATTAAAAAGTCATCTGGGACGAACCAGGCTCCGGAGATCAGAAAACTGACTCCGGAGCTTTTTTTGGCGCCGAAAAGGCAAGATAAAACCACTCGTTCAACGAGTGGTAAACAA
>CAUEUD010000121.1 GCA_959020865.1 Eubacterium limosum
ACTTTTCCAGACGCAAACCGCCTGTTTACCAGTTCACCCCGCGTCGATGGCAGCGTTTTAAGATATCCTGGTCTCCCTCGATTTTGATGGTTTCCTGCTGTTTGGCTTCATCTTTATTCAAAATGGTAAACATGGCAACTCTCGGCAGTGTCAGGGTAGCGTCTGCGTCGTCTGCCTGTACGCCTTTCTGGTATAGAAGCACACCAGAATCCACACGCAGCAGGTAGGGATCGGTATCGGTAAAATTGAGGTTGATTTTCAGGTTGACGTCCTGCGCCGCGTTGGAATCTGTCAGGATTCCCATATAATCCATCATCATCTCAGGCGTCATGGATTTTTTGAGGTCTGCACTGCTGTTGGCTTTGAGGGCTGTATCGGTTATGGTCCCCTCTCTCAGCTCTTTAGCGCCGGACAGATAAGCGTTGCGCCAGGTGCCCGATTCCGCCTGATAGCCAAGCTGCTCAAGAGCGTCAGCGCACAGATAGCGGGCTTCCTGATTGTCTGGATCGGCAAAGACCAGTACATTGGTGATCTCAGCGACCCACTGGTATTCGCCCTTGTCAAAATCGGCCCTTGCTTTTTTGAGCACCTCGCCGGTATCGCCCATGTATTCAACATATTTTTTAGCGCTGTCGCTGGGTGTGAGCGGGTTCAGATTTACCGGATTGGCGTCGTACCAGCCCATGTATTTCTGGTAGACGGCTTTGGCGTTATGGGCAACCGTGCCGTAATACTGGCGGGTATACCAGTTTTTTTCCAGAGACTCCGGCAGTGTGATCATGTTGGAAATTTCATCGGAGGTATAGCCCTGATTGATATACATCAGGGTTTGATCATTGATGAACTTATACATGGCTGCGGTGTTTTCCAGATAACGGTTGATCACGTCATTTCCCCAGTGCGGCCAGTTGTGAGACTGGAACACCACCTCCGCGTCTTTTCCGTAGCGGGTCATCGCCTCCATGATATACTCGGCCCAGGCGTTGCCGTCGCGTATCTGGGCGCCGCGCAGGGTGTAGAGATTGTGAAGAGTTCCGGTACAGTTTTCAGCGATCCAGAGTGCCTTTTTATCCGCAAACCAGGTGTTCATTTCCACAGGGGCTTCGGTTCCCGGTGTCAGCTGGAATTCCATGGTCACGCCGTCCACTGTCCGGGTTTCACCGGTCTGTTTAATGGTGTCGTTGGGTGAAATGTACGAAATGGTTCCGGTGGACTGCCCCATTCCGATACCGATGGACATGGAGCCAGTGGCGCTGTCGTCCAGAATAGTGCCGTACTGATAGCCCGCACGCCGCCCCATGGCGTTGCCGGCATAGACGTTCTCGCTGACTGCGTGTTCCTCAAAGCCCTCGGGCACAATGATGGGGATGCCTCTGGAAGCGACCTCCTCCTCACTGATAATGCCCTTGATGCCGCCGTAATGGTCGACATGGGGGTGGCTCATGACCACAGCAGTGACTGGCCGCTCTCCCAGGTTTTCGTTGACCAGCTGCATGGCCGCTGCGGAGCACTCGGTGCTCATGAGCGGGTCGAAGACAATCCAGCCTGTATCGCCCTTGATAAAGGTAATATTGGTCATATCATAGCCCCGCACCTGATAGATACCGTCAGCCACCTCAAAGAGGCCGTATAAGTGATTAAGCTGGGTATTCCGCCACAGACTGGGGTTGACTGTGGCAGGCGCGTCCGCGTTCTCCACAAAGCTGTAGGCCTTCTGGCTCCAGACCACCTTGCCCTTTTCATCTTTGAGCTCAAGGGACTCTGGCGCCGCGATGAGCCCTTTTTCGGCAAAGGATTTTTCCTGCTCGTCGGAGAAATCCAGCAGGGCGTAGACCTCTTTGTTTTTATCCTGAGTGGTTTTGGTGGCTTCCTTGGCTGAGGCATCAAGCGGCGTCCCTGTTTTTCCACCTGTACAGGATGAAAATGTAAACAGCGCAGCCGTAAGGCCCACGAATATGAATAGCTTTGATCTTTTCATTTTGCTACCTCCTACTACTACAATATATTTATGGTTAATATCCCTTTTTTAATATTTTAAAGGCTTTTTCTCTGTTTGTCGAGCTTTTTCCGTCGTATCAGATAAACCGCTGTAAACGCCGCAGCCAGAGCTGTCAGCAAAGCAGCTGGCAGTAGAGCGCCTGATCCGGAGGGCATACTGACAATGCCAAAGAGTGAAAGGTGATTTGTCACAACATGATACCGGCCGTCTGAGCCCATTTTTGCAGTGTATATCTCGGAATTTTCACTGGACTGGTGAAGAATACCGATTTTATCAGTCTCTTTGTCTGTAAATGGGAATGCCAGGTCCAGTGTCCCCTCAAAGGGCACATCACCTGTCGGCGTGGTCAGAGAGATATCGTACAGGCCGAGCAATCCGCTGTTTTTCTCTAGCAAACTCTGATAATCCGGCGAGGAGGCTTCAATCGGTGTGATGGTCAGCACAGCCGCAGCGTGGATCTGTTCTCCGGTCAGGCTGATACCAGTGGCCGGATCCTCCAAAATACGGGAGCTGTAAGTGTTCTGATTGATATATGGCAGCCCAAGGTTGATCTTGTCATCACGGTGCCAGTAATAAGCGCCCTCTGTTACCCGGCTGTTGAGCTGGTCTTTAAAAGTATCCGTCTTCATCTCGCCTACCGGAACGGACTGAGCTGTGGCGTTTCCTTCACCGCTCGCGTCATCCATGCTGTTGTCATAATAGCAGGCGTCCAGGGTTTCAGAAATATTTCTTCCGGCGATGGCCCCATCGGCGCCACCACTGGCATGGCCGCCAAAGTAGACATTACGCATTGTCCCCTCATTGTTTCCGGCAATGCCGCCAGTATAGAGTATTCCCTCAATGTCCGCTATGACTGTGCCAAAACTGTTGCGTATTTCTCCGCTGTTTTCTCCTGCCAGCCCGCCGGCAATCTGGGCGGATACCCTCCCCGCCGACGATGTGTTGATGATTACACCGCTGTTTTTCCCGGCAATACCGCCGGCAGCAGTGCCTGATTCAATGTGGATATTCATATCATCCAGATCTGGCGCGTCAGCGTTATCGGTCAGAAGATGGCCCGCACCGGCCTGGCAGTACTCAATGCGGCCCTCGTTGATGGCGGCAACAGCCCCGGCGTAAGCGGTGCCCGATCGGATATCTGTATCAAAAATTCTCAGGTTCTTTACTACTCCCTGAGGCCCGACGCGTCCGAAAAGTCCCTGAAGCCCATTGCCATCGGCTGTCATACCGCTGATGCTGTGACCTTTTCCGTTAAAGGTGCCATTGTAGGCGTTGACTGCGGTGCCGATGGGCAGCACCCATTCCTCGCCGTCCGCGTCAATGTCATTCATAACGGTGAAGTTAGCGTGGGCATAGGTCTCGGGCTCTTCTGCCACAGCTCTGGCAACGCGTTTCAGGTCCTCAAAGGTATAGATGTCTGTGGGTACGATTTCTTTTGGCCCGCTCTGGACATCCATTTTCACAATGCTGCCCCGCTCATTCATCACGGGAGTGGTCTCCTCGGTTTTTTCCCCGGTGGTAGCCCGCACCGTATAATTCTGGTAGGGCGCGGTGAAGCTGAATTTGATGGTATTGTCCTTCTTTTTAAAATATTCGAAGGCATCAGCTGTCAGCAGTGTATCAAGAACCTTTCCCTTGGAATCGAGCAGCTCCACACTTTGCACGCGCTCGTTTTCAGCCAGACCTGAACAGTCAACCGTCAGGGTCACAGGATGCGAAGCAAAGGAAGAACCATTGAGGTCATAGCCGTTTTCATCGAATAACCGGACAACAGTACCCTTTGCCGATTCTGCTTTGGCCGTATAGCGAGGAAGTGGACTTCCCGTCATAAAGGAGAGAAGCGAGATACCCCTCAGTTCTTCTTTAAAATGCTCCTCGCTTGCCACCATACTTTTAACCCGCTTATTGATTTTTGAATCACTGTCGTCCAGCCGATAGTCGGTGAGACCATTAATGTAGTAGTATGTGCAGCACCAGCTGCCGTTCACCTTCACGCCGCCTTCAATGGAGGTGTGATCCGCTGCAGAATCCCATTTGTTGATCACCGCGTAATCAACACCCTGGGGCAGATGTTCAGCCTTGATGCCGCCATAGTTTACCAGATAGTCCACAATACTGGACTGTCCTGACAATCGGTAAGCCGGCGTATTCAAAAGATATCTCAAGGAGCTGGCCTGACTGATACCCGTATAATTATAATCGGCAGAATACTCTAAGTTAAGAAAATCCTGGCTCACAGTGCTGTACTCAAAATGGTCGACCTTTCCGCCGCTTGCGTGATGGACGTACTCCTGGTCCAGCTTAAACAGGTCGTCGTGAGTCAGATAACCAAACGCATTCCCCTCTTTCAGGAGTACAAAGGGGAAAGCAGCACCCAGGGCTTTCATCTGATAGGCGGGCATTTCCGGCTTTGTCCAGAAGGCGCTTCGAACAATGTCATGAGGCCGGTAATAAAGATTTGGCCAGAGGCCCTTGCCTTTCATGTGCTCGATGCTGGAGGTTTCATAGCGCAGCGGCAGATCAATCTCTGCGTCATAAGAGCGCATCAGCCGGTCGGTATAGGTTTTTCCCTGGGAGGAAATATCATTGATGGCCTGAACCGTCTCATTGATGACGGTCTCCTGCTCAGTCATGAGCTTGTCCAGTGTGTTGGTGTCCACATTGGCGGAGACATTGTATTCTACCCAGATATGGTTGACCATGGACATATAGATAAAAGGCTGGATACATTCATCCATCTGCTGAAGCAGAACATCACACTGCTGGTGCTCAAAAGCGACGGTCTGATCTGTGACGCGTTTGGCGTTATCCAACAGGGTGATACTGTTGGTAGGGCTCAGCACAGGGTTGGGTTTGCTCCGATCATAGGAGGGATAATAGCGGCAGGCATACATCGCCATTCTGCGCAGATCGCTCTTAAAGCTGATGGGATCGCCAGTCTTGGTGGGGTCGAAATTTTCCGTAAAGTTGACGAGATACCCGTTCATCTTATGCATTTCACTGTCCATTGTCTCGGCATCCCCATCCTCCAGGGCTTTCGTATACTTCTGGGAGGCGTCCAGGTAATTGGTATAATCGGTGTAGGCGCTCTCATACTTGCTCATGATTTCTGAGTATTCCCGCCGGTTATTATACCAGATGTTCTCATTGATCAGTTTTTCCAGCCCGCCAACCAGAACATCGAGTTTATCGCTGATGGCATCCATCTCTTCCTGCAGGGCGTCCAACTCACCCTTCATCTCCTGGCACAGCTTCAGAATCTGAGAGGTGTCTTTTCCGGAGGGGAAAGTCAGGAGATCGCCCATGGTCGAAAAGAAATTGACGCCGGTTTTATCCGCAGCGTAATATAGTCCGGAAACAACCCAGCCGTCGATAATTTCAATGCTCTCATCCGCAATTTTGGTGACGATATAATCAGTGACCGGGCCTCCTGTAATCTCGTTGTTTTCCGGCTCTGCAAAAACCGGAGACATTGCCGACAGGGTCCACATTGCAGCGAACAGCAGTGTGAAAATTTTTAAAGCTTTACGATGCCGCATGTTCTCATCTCCTTAATGATAAATTGATAATTCATTATATCGGATTGCAAAGCTTTCTTAAATCATCCGGTATGAGGTTTTGGAAAATTTTTCTTTTTTATTAAAACCGGAAGTTCTTACAATTAAACATAGATAATTTTAAACGATTATGATAAAATTTGATAAAATGACCTTAAAAGGAAATACCTATGAATAATACGACATTGAATTTTCTGAATGATAAGTTTGAACCCAACCTGCTCCCCGAGGTATGCGCACCGCGCGGCAGACTGCTGACCGCCCTGCGCAGGGCGGAAGCGGGGCGATTTATTTACATCGGGGCTCCGGCTGGAAGTGGAAAAACCGTCTCGGCGCTTTTATGGCTCAACGCTTCAAAGCGGAAACCTGTCTGGATTGGTCTCGATCCCTATGACAACACGCCGCCGATATTTTATAAACAGCTGGCCACAGGGCTTTTTTCATTGCAGCCTGAAAACGAGGCCATGTACAGAGTATTGGTAAGCCCTGCCTTCTCAGCCTCGCCGGTGGAGCACACGGTGCGTCTCATATCCGAAATGCTGCCGGATAATGGCCAGTATGCGCTCGTCCTGGACGATATGCACCTGATCACCAACGCGGAAGTCTTAAAATCCCTTCCTTTTCTGCTCAGGCGGCTGCCTAAAGGTTTTGTCGTCCTTCTGCTCTCCCGCCACAATCTGCCAGAAGCCTTTACCTCGCTGGTTTCGAATGAGGACACCGGCATTATCACTCCCGAACAGCTTCGATTTTCCAGAGATGAGATACAGAGCTATTTTGAACGCCTGGGCTTTCCCATCACACAGGAGCAGTCTGCCTTTGTGCTCGATGCGACAGATGGATGGGCTATCGGTGTCAACGCCATGGCAAAATCGGGTGAAGTCCGTCCGGGAAAGGGCGGACAGGATTTTGCCTGGTATTTTGAAACCCAGCTCTGGGACAAATGGGAGCCTGAGCTGCGGGAATTTTGTCTAAAAACAGCCGTCGTCAATGAATTTGATCCCGAGCTTGCCGAGGCAATGACCGGCCGCGCGGACGCTGCGGAAGTCATGTCTTATCTGAGCCGCACCAACTCTTTTTTAAGCCTGCTTCATGGAAATACTTACCGTTTCCACCATCTTTTTCAGGATTTTCTCAGGGAACGGCTGCTTAAAAGCGGTATTAACGTTGCTTCCCTGTACAAAACAGCGGCAATGTATTACAGAGACCGCCGCGATTATTCCCGGGCGCTGCGATTCTGGATGGACAGCGGTGATTATAAAGGCATTGACAGCTATCTGTATCTATTTCTCTTTGAAAATAACCGTGGCGTGGTGGCCGAGTATGCAGATTTTCTGCGAGCTTTTTTTGTAAAACCGATCCCTGAAAGGGCTTACCGTGAATTCCCGGCACTCCATGTCCTGAGCGCATGGTACTACTACCTGACCAGCCGCTATGAGGAATATGGCCGTCATATGGATGCCATTATAAGAAATCTGCCGGCCATCGCAAAGGCAGACACCAAATTTGTGGAATACGCGATTCTGGCCTACAGCGTAGATCATCGGGTGAGTATGCGGGCCAAGGTGCGCCGTTTCAGCCTTTTCAGCCGGTTTGTCAAAAAATATACGCCTGGGGGGCTGGCCACCTCCATCGCATCCTTTACTCACAATCTGCCTTACATGCACCGAAGTAATCTTGACTATTCGGAGCTGTCCGCTGACCCGGGCATCCTGGATAAAATCGATAAAACCTTCGCCCCTCTTCTGGGGGAGGAGTGGCTGTATATTCGCCCCGGGATTGAGGCCTGTTTCATGTATGAGCGCAGCCAGCTGAGCGAGGCACTGGAGCAGCTTAAGGTGACCACAGCCCATATGTCTGAGGAAAGTAAAATTGAGGGGCGTATCTGCGTGACGCTTCTCTGGCACCGTATCCTATGGCAGCTTGGAAGGTTTCAGGAGGCCGAAACTGCATCGCGTGAGCTGACGCTGCTGGTGGATCGGGAGGCACAATTTTTTCTGCCAAACCTGGCGGCCTACCAGACGCGTCTGATGCTTATGGATGGCGATGCGCCATCGGCACGGGAATGGCTTGATCACTATTTTGTCGTTGAGACCAGTCACATTGAGTTGTTTCGGGTCTACCAGCACTTCACAACAGCGCGCGCTCATATTATTTTGGAAAATGCAGAGGAAGCCCACAGACTGTTAAGCCTTCTTCTGGACTACGGTGAAAATTTGAACCGTCCTCTGGATGCTGCCGAAGCAGGTACTCTGCTGTCCGTTCTAAAATGGCAGCAGGGAAGCCATGAAGAGGCTGTAGATTTGCTGGAAAAGGCGCTGTCCGTTCTTCAGCCCTACCGCTTTATCCGAGTGGTTGCTGACGAAGGCGCCGCAGTCCTCCCTGTCCTTAAACGACTGATGACCAGGGTAGAAAAAGAAAGCTACGAAGGCCGCCTGACGCGCGCTTTTGTCCAGGAGCATATTCTGGCTGCCTACAGCCAGTCCAAGACGCACAGAGGATTGCTTTCCAGGCCAGCCACTTCCCCAAAAAATATTAAACTTTCCAGACAGCAGAAGTATATGCTCGAGCTGTTGTCCCAGGGCTATAGAAACGCCGATATCGCCCGAATCACAGGTCTGGCGCTTCCAACCATCAAAAGCCACACTTCCCTTGCCTACAAAAAGCTGGAGGTAAATAACGCTCTGGATGCAGTGCTGAAAGCACGGGAGCTGGGTATCATAAAATAAAAGTAAAAAAAGCACAGCGCATTTTTGCGCTGTGCTTTTTCAGTCATCAATGCCAAGCTGGGTTTTATACATGCGGCTGTAAATGCCGCCCAGGGCCATGAGCTCCTGATGGCTCCCCATCTCGGCGACATGGCCATTTTCCAGCAGGAGAATCTGGTCGGCGTCCCGGATCGTGGACAGTCGGTGCGCGATGATGAAGGAGGTCCGGCCCTCGGTAAGCCGCAGCATGGCTTTCTGTATCCGGCTTTCAGTCCGGGTGTCGACAGAGCTGGTGGCCTCATCGAGGATGAGGATGGGCGCGTCGGCCAGAATCGCGCGGGCAATGGTGATGAGCTGGCGCTCACCCTGGCTCAGGCTTCCGCCGCCGTCGGTGATAAGAGTCTGATAGCCCTCAGGCAGGCGGCTGATAAAACCGTGGGCGCCTGCGGCTCTGGCGGCTTCGACAACTGCGCTGTCCTCGGCATCCTCCCGCCCATAGCGGATATTTTCAAGAATACTCATATGAAACAGCGCGGTATCCTGGAGTACAACGCCGAAGCAGCGCCTCAGGTCCGCCAGTCGGTAATCCCTGAGGTCATGGCCGTCCAGAAGAATCTGTCCGTCCGTGACATCATAGAAACGTGTCAGGAGACTGATGATCGTGGTTTTCCCGGCTCCAGTCGCGCCGACGACCGCCATGCGGGTTCCGGCGCTGGCTTTAAAGCTTACATCCTTAAGGATGGGGATGTCTGGATCATAACCGAAATATACATGTTCAAAGGCCACGTCGCCTTTTGGACTGACAATAGGCAGTGCGTCTGGAATATCAGGCGGTTCCGGAATCTCGTCAAAAATTTCAAAAATCCGTTCGGCACCGGCCACAGCGGTCTGAAAGACGTTATAGATGCTCGCGATGTCGTTGAGGGGGCGTGTGAACTGTCTTGAGTAGAGCAGAAAGCTCGAGATGGTTCCGATGCTCACCATTCCCCTGGCAGCCATGACACCGCTGGCAATGGAGACCGATATAAAGCTGAGGTTTTTAATCACATTCATGAGCGGCATGAGATAGCCGGACCACACCTGTGCCTTGGTGCCAACATCGCAGAGCGCCGCGTTATTTTTCTCAAATTCCTCGATGACCGCTTCCTCTCTGCCGTAGGCCTTAACCAGAGTGAGCCCTGAGATGGTCTCCTCAATTTCTCCATCCAGACGGCCGAGGGCTGCCTGCTGCTTTTTAAACAGCCTGCGGGTAACGCGGGTGACGGTGCGGGTCAGTAAAAAGACCAGCGGCACCACCGCCAGGGCGGCCAGTGTCAGCCACACATTGAGGGCGAGCATAATACCGAGGACTCCCGCAAAGGTAAAGACCAGCATCATGAGCTGCGCCAGCGAATCTGAGATGGTGGAGCTGATATTGTCGATATCGTTGGTCAGGCGGCTCATGAGATCACCGTGAGGGCTCCGGTCAAAGAAGGCCAGCGGAAGATCCTTCATCACGTCAAACAGTGCTTTGCGGATATAACAGATCATGCGCTGGGATACCGAGGCCATGATGTAATTCTGGGCAAAACGGACAGCCCAGTCACCGATGTAGGCCAGGAGCAGAAAAGCGAGGAGCATGACGGACAGGTGGCCGTTGTTGATGCTGTCAATGATCTTTCCGATCAGCAGAGGTGTCAGCATGGCAGACAGTGAAGCCAGCCCCGACAGGGTAAAAACCAGCCACAGGCCCTGACGGTGGCCTTTGGTCAGGCTCCAGAGCCTGGACAGTGTCCCTTTCATGTTTTTAGGCTTGACCACCTCAGCCATCCTGTGTTTTCCGGGTGAGCGTTTGACAGGGGGCAGTCCTGCGGGATCAGCGGCTGGCATGTTCATCATCTCCTATCTGGGATTTATAGATTTCACGGTAAACCGGGCTTTCTGCCATGAGTGTTTCATGGGGGCCGAGCCCGGAGACGCGCCCCTCATCCATGCAGAGGATTTTATCCGCCCGCATGACCGAGGCGATGCGCTGGCTGATGAGGATCACCGTGGTTCCTCTGGCGTATTCCCGGATACGGTTCATAACAACCGCCTCGGTGGTGGCGTCAAGAGCGCTGGTGCTGTCGTCCATCACCAGTATGGCGGGATGGCGGATCAGCGCTCTGGCGATGGAGAGCCGCTGCTTCTGCCCGCCGGACAGGTTTACCCCGCCCTGCCCCAAAACCGTGTCGTAACCCATGGAGAAGCTGTTTATAAATTCATCGGCACAGGCCGCATGTGCCGCGGCATCGAGCGCCCTATCGTCCGCGTCGGGATCTCCCCACTTCAGGTTATCCCGGATGGTGCCGGAGAACAGCAATGACTTTTGGGGGACCATGCCGATGGCCTCGCGAAGCTCGGAGGTTTTCTGGCTTCGCACATCCCTTCCCCCCACAAGCACCCGCCCTCCGGTGGCGTCGTAAAATCTGGGAATCAGGCTGACCAGAGTGGATTTGCCAGAGCCGGTTGCCCCGATGATACCCAGTACCTGGCCGCTTTCAAGACTGAAG
>CAUEUD010000122.1 GCA_959020865.1 Eubacterium limosum
CCGGTTTTTCTTTTGAAAAAAACCGGGCTTAAATATTATTTGAATTACACCATCAGCTCACAGATAGATCTTGCAAACTCTACCGGATCTTCAATGGTCATGCCTTCAATGAGCATGGCCTGATCATAAAGCAGGTTGGCGTATTTTTTCAGCTTATCGTTGTTTTTGTCGTCATAAGCTTTTTTCATGGCCTCAAATACCGGATGGCTTCCATTGATTTCGAGAACCTTGTCGGCTTTGACATCACCGCCCATGGGCTGTGCATTTAGAACTTTTTCCATTTCTAAGGATATCCCCTCTGTCGAGAAGCATACCGGATGACTTTTCAGTCTTGTGGACAGTTTGACAGCATTTACCTTGCCGTCCAGGGCATCCTTGATGGCAGTCATTAAATCTTTATTTTCTTCATTCTTGGCTTCAGATTCTTTTTTGGCCTCTTCGGACTGTTCGATACCCAGATCATCGTCAGAAGCGGAGCGGAATTCTTTTTCATCATATTTCATGAGGCTCTTAAGCGCAAATTCGTCCACATCGTCAGTACAGTAGAGCACTTCATAGCCCTGGTCTAAAAGCATCTCAATCTGCGGCATTTTTCCAATCTTTTCGATGGAATCACCACAGGCATAGTAGATATATTTCTGGTCTTCTTTCATTCTGCCAACGTATTCTGCAAAGGTGACTGCTTTCTTTTCGCTGGAGCTGTAGAACATAACCAGATCCTTGAGTTTATCGGCGTTCATGCCGTAGTTTTCGTACATACCAAATTTGAGTGGCAGGCCGAAATTTTTGTAGAATTCATCATATTTTTCACGATCTTTTTTCTGCATGTCCATAAGCTCAGAGGTGATTTTCTTTTCAATACGCTGAGCAATGGCCATGACCTGACGATCCTGCTGAAGCATTTCTCTGGAAATGTTCAGGGACAGATCCTGTGAATCGACCAGACCTCTGACAAATCCAAAATAGTCTGGCAGAAGATCCTCGCATTTGTCCATAATCAGCACGCCGCTGGAGTACAGCTGCAGGCCTTTTTTAAATTCCTTTGAAAAGTAATTATACGGAACATTCGAGGGGATAAACAGCAACGCATCATAGGTACACACACCTTCTACATGGGTTGCGATAACCTTGGCAGGATCGGTATAGTCATAGTATTTTTCCTTGTAGAAATTATTATAGTCCTCATCGGTGACTTCACTTTTATTCTTTTTCCACAGCGGCACCATGCTGTTGAGGGTTTCTTCTTCCAGGTAGGTATCGTACTGTGGTTCGTAATCTTCTTTGGCTTTCTCTTCCTCTGAGGCTTCTACCAGGGTACTCTTTTCCACTTCCATTTTAATAGGGTAGCGGATATAGTCGGAATAGCGCTTGATCAGTTCTCTGAGACGATATTCTTCCAGATACTGGCTGTATTTTTCATCTTCAGTATCGTCCATGAGTGTCAGGATAATTTCAGTCCCGACCTCGTCTTTATCACATGTTTCAATGGTGTAGCCTTCCGCGCCTTCGGATTCCCATTCATAAGCCACGTCGCTGCCGTCTGCCTTTGTGCGGACCTTGATGTCCTTGCTGACCATAAAGGCAGAATAAAAGCCGACACCAAACTGGCCGATGATATCAATATCTTCCTGAGCTTCATGCTCAGACTTAAATTCCAGAGAGCCACTGTTGGCGATAATGCCAAGGTTTTCTTCCAGCTCTTCCTGGGTCATCCCGATACCATTATCGGTGATGGTCAGAGTTCCGGCTTCCTTATCCGGGATAATGTGAATCGCGTAGTCTTCCCTTGAAAGGCCGCTGCCACCCTCCGACATATTTTTAAAGTAACGCTTGTCAATCGCGTCACTTGCGTTTGAGATAATCTCTCTTAAAAAAATCTCTTTGTTTGTATAAATCGAATGAATCATTAAATCCAGCAGGCGTTTGGATTCTGCCTGGAATTGCTTTTTAGCCATAATCTCCACTCACTTTCGTTTCGTTATTGTTAGCACTCGTTATCTTCGAGTGCTAACAATACTATAGATCATTCTGATAAAAAAATCAAGATCTTTTGAAGAAAAATTTAAATAATCTTAATGACAATTTTAGTTTTCAAGATTTCCTCCCGTTTTTTGGGCGGTCTTTGTTACTACTGGTACCTTTATAAAAACTTAACAGAGATTTCCTTCCCTTTCCTGCCTGAGCCCTTCCACTCAAAAGCCCGCCGGAATTCCCCTTTCTTTCCGGCGGGCTGAGACTGCTTACTATGAGGTTTTGGTTTTCAGCACACTGCGCATCACTGCCTGATTTTCATAGAAAAGGTCAAACATATCCGGCGCAAAGAACTTTCCTCTGTCGCGGCACATGATCTCCAGGGCCTCCTCCATTGTGAAAGCCCGCTTATATGGCCGCACAGCTGTCAGAGCGTCAAAAACGTCTGCGATGGACAGTGCCTGGACATAAAGTGGAATCTCATTTCCCTTGAGTCCACAGGGGTATCCGCTCCCATCCCAGTGCTCGTGGTGATAAAGAGCCATATCTCTGGCGTAGTTCAGAAAAGCATCTGGGTGTGTATTGTCAATAATTTTCTGTACCATGTCGCCGCCGATCTGACTGTGGGTTTTCATATGCTCAAATTCCTCGGGTGTGAGCGGCCCTGGTTTTTTTAACACCTCGTCCCGGATACCGATCTTGCCGATGTCATGCATGGCGGAGGCCTGAAGCATGTCCGCCCTGGTCTCTGGCGGAAAAGCCTCTTTATATTTCGGTGTTTTTTCCAGAATTTCGAGCAGTGCCTTAAAATACCGGGTGGTATTTTTTACATGGCTGCCAGTGGTGCCATCCCTTGACTCAATGGCCTCTGCCCAGCCCTGGTTCATCATCTTCTGCAAATCCTCAATGCGGCTGGTTTTTTTCTGGACAATTTCCTCCAGATTATTCTGGTAGCCGTACAGCTCTATCTGAGCGTCGACTCTGGCCAGCATGGCGACGCGGTCAAAGGGTTTTGTGATAAAATCCTTTGCTCCTAAGAGAAACCCTTTCTGTTCACTTTCAGAATCCTTCTGCCCTGTCAGAAAAACAACAGGTATCCTCCGGTATTCGGGCTGCTTTCGTATGCGCCGGAGTGTTTCATAGCCATCAATTCCGGGCATCTGAATATCCAGCAGGATCATGTCTGGCCTGCCTATTTTAAGGTAACGCAGCAGCTGTTCTCCGGAGATCAGCTTTGTGAGGCGGTAATGTGTCTGAAGCACGCTCTCTGCCAGATCCAGATTAACAGGATTATCATCGACCACAGCAATGTTCTTCCGGCTGTCCTTTCTGTCTTCCTGTACCTGCTCACAAGGGCTGTCCCCTTCACGGTAGGTGTCCAGAATCTCAGCTGCCCACTCAAACTCATAGCGCTCGTAACAGTCACGGAGCTCATTGAGAAGGAAGGCACTCTTTTCATCACAAAGGTAATGGTTTTTTTCATCAAAAAGAGTTTCCAGCGCTTCTGTATCATAGGTTTTAAAAGCTTTTTCCAACTTGTCCAGCACACAGCTGTCAAAGCGGACAGTCTTTTGTTCTTCAGGCTGATTCTCCATTTCTGACCGGTTTAAAAAGCCTTCAATCTCTTTAACCGCACGGCTTACGCGTATGGTGAAAACCGGCAGTGTCGTGCGGATTTTTGCCAGGTCTTTCTCATTTCCCTGTTGTTCCATCTTTTCGGCCAGCGCGGCGAGGCCTGATGCGGAAATAGCTGCGCAGGCTCCTTTAAGACCGTGTATCTCGATTATAAAACGGCGCATGTCGCTTTTGATTAAGTCTGCCAGACCAGCTATTTTGTCCTGAACGGTACGGTAAAATGTCCTTAAAATCTGTGTGTAAACAGAAATCGAACCGATCCGCGTAATGCCGTCCCGGAAATCCACTTCCTCGGTCTTATAGCGCAGCAGCCACTGGGGAATATTCTCTGACACTGGAACGACATCCCGCTGTTGCCCGTCTGCCCTTGTGTCGTTGACGGTTTTCAGCCATTTTCTGAGGATATCATGCATCTTATGGATGTCGATGGGCTTTGCTAAAAATCCGTCAAAACCTTCGTTCTTATAGAGCTGCTGGGCCTCCCGCGTGGCATTGGCGGTCAGGGCGATAATGGGCAGATTTTTATATTTTTCATCCGGTAAGGCCCGGATTGTCTTCAATGCCTCTACCCCATCCATTTCAGGCATCATATGATCCATAAATACAAGGTCATAGTCCTGCTTCTGTACCACCGCCACTGCCGCCAAGCCAGAAACCGCAAAATCAATCTGCATGCCGTAGGGCTCCATAAGACCTCCGGCGATCTGAAGGTTCAGCTCATTGTCATCCACCACCAGCACGGAGACAAAGGGCATGGGACGAACCATGGTATTGCCTGCTCCGGACTGTCTGGATGGACTGCTGCTTTTTTCATCTTTATTGAGCACCATTGCCAGCTGTCCCGTAAATAAAGGAAGATAGACACTGGCGTCATCCATCAGCGGATGTTCGTTCAGACTCAGCAGCGTGATGAACGCAGCGTTCCCCATCTGTTGGGTGGTGTCGAGCATTCTTAAAACCGACCGTTTGGCAAGAATATGTGAGTAACGGTTATTTTCCATATATGTGTCAAAGGTTTCCCGCGAGTCGCACAGATCATAGGGTACGCCCAGTTTATCAAGACAGTCTTTCTCATAATCCCGCAGCAGCTCTGACGTTTCATAGACCAGTATTCTCAGCTTTCCGGTCACTTTTCCGATCATCGGCGTTTCATCAGAAATCCCCTGACAGACTGTCGCTGTAAAAACAGAGCCCTTCCCATATTCACTTTTAACGCTGATTTCTCCATCCATCATTTCACAGAGACTTTTAGATATGCTGAGCCCCAGACCAGTTCCCTCAACGTTCCGGTTCCTGTGGGTATCCACCTGGTTAAAGCTTGTAAAAAGCTTGTCCATATCTTTTTCTTTAATGCCGATGCCGGTATCCCGGACTTCAAACCGAAGACAAAACTGCCCGTTCTGATTTTTTTCACAACAGATTCCAAGACGGATGTAGCCTTCATTGGTAAATTTCACAGCATTGCCGACAAGGTTCAGGAGAATCTGTTTGATTCTCCCCATATCCCCGATCAAAGCTCTTGGGATCATGGGATCAACATCAATCAGGAATTCCACAGGTTTTTCGCCGATCCGTATGGCAATGATCACTGTCAGATCATAGAGCAGGGATTCCAGCTCATACGGGGCTTCTTCAACTGTAAATTTCCCTGAATCCATTTTTGAAATATCCAGAATATCATTGATGATGGTCAGGAGTCCTTTACCTGAATTCATAATGCTCAGCACCTGATCCCGCTGCTTTGACGTCAGGTCATCTCTCAGAAGGATCTCACTGATCCCTACCACTGCGTTCATTGGTGTGCGCAGCTCATGGCTGACATTGGCCAGAAAGGCTGATTTTTCGTCCGCTGCCTTTTTCCGGCTTCTGGATACCGTATAAGAAAGCACCGCAAAAAGTCCCAGGGCCATAAAAATAATCAGCATCACCACAGCGATGACAATAAGCTCGCGGGTCAGGGCCACGGTTTTTCCAACCACCACATCCTTGGCGACAACATTGACAACTGTCCAGCCGTTAAAGCCAATGGGTTTATAATAGGCGTATTTTTCCACGCCCATATTGGAATAAAGGGTCATCCCCTCCTTGTGGGCCGCCACATCATTCTTCAGACTTTCCAGACTGTAGCCCTCTTTAAAGGTAACGCTCTCCAGAGCCCTGTACAGATTATTGAAATCAAGGCTTTTCGTCCGTAGCACTGTGTTGCCTTCCTGGTCGATGATGTAAGCATACCCCTCCCCGCCAAAACTGTCAAAACTCAGTACTTTACCCAGACTTCGGATATCCATCATTGCCACCAGCACGCCGCTGCTGCCATCCTTTTCTCTCAGCGGCACTGCAAGCACAATGCCGCTGACTGCACGATCTGTAAAAATTTTCCGGGTCAGATCTCCAATGGCAGTCTGTCCTGCCATCGCTTCCCTGAAATAGCGCTCGTCACTGATGTTTCCGTTCTGGGTTGAATCAGTGGTCCGCAGCATACCGTCCGCAGCGGCATAGCCTGTATAGGCAAAGCCATACTGTTCTGCAAGGGCTTTCAGATAACTGATCCGCTCATTCTCCGAATCCATGGAGGCGACTGCCGAGGCGGCAGAGGACAGGGCCTGCTGCGTGTCGCTGACCACTGTCGTCATATTTGAGCCGATGTAGGTAGCCACCTCTGAAAGATGCCTTTTGTTTTCCTCTTCAAGGGCATTGTCAAATTTTCTGATATAGGCGGTAGCAATTCCTGCCAGCATGGCAAAAAAGCAGAGAAAAACCACGCTGATGAGCACTGCCTGTTTTTTGTTTTTGATCAGCATCTTACTTTTCTTCAAAGGGTGCCCTCCTTAATATCCATAGACTTAAAAATATTATCCTAGGGTTCATTTCCAGCCGCCCGGCTTTTGCGCGCGCTATCCATATCTCTCAGACAATCATCGGCTGTGTAATCCGCCTCCCGCATATACCGTTGTATATAAGACGCATCGACCTGGGAAAAACCCTTCAGCCTGAGCCAGGTAACCGAATCATAAAAATGCTGCTCAATCAGCCGGTCTGCCTCCACATACTGGGGGGTGGAAATACTCCCCACCTGGTTTTTAAAAATGGGCGCGGTATAAATCCCTTCATAGTCAATATTATAATTGTAAGGATCGGCCATAAAAGTGATAAGGTCCAGCGCCGCATCGAGATCAGCACTGTTTTTGTCGGCGAGCAGAAGCATCTGGTTTGGCCCTTCAAAGCAGCCTTCCTCGGGAACACCGATAAAGGCGGGCATCAGGCCAAACTGGGAAGCGTCACCTTCAAAATCGGTATAAAGCCAGGTATCCCAGCAGATCATCATGGCATAATCCCCGCTGGACATGGCTCCGCTCATCCCTTCCCAGTCATTGTCGGTGTAGCCCTCGCCAAAATAGCCCTTCTGCGCCATGGTGCGGTACCACTCTACGATTGTTTTCATTTCAGGAATATCCAGATAGGAAAGGGTATTGTTGTTCAGCCCTTCCAATATTTCAGACTCCGAGGTAAAGCTGTCCATTGGAAACTGGTAGAGCAGCATGGTACTGCCCTCATTGGGAAGATATACAGGAATTACACCTTTCTCATATAGGATTGCACAAACCTGCATAAATTCCTCTTGGGTGCGGGGAATCTCCAGACCATAGAGTTTAAAAATCTTTTTATTGTACAACATTCCAGAAACAGAAGCCTCGCCGTGGGGCAGACCGATCACCTTGCCGTTATAAATGGTCTGGTTGATGGCGGTGTCTGTCAGATCATCCACCCACTGCGCCCCGGTAAAATCATAAAAATTTTCCTCAGGTTTCAGATTATCCAGGTTGATTCCGCCATAGCTCAGCAGTATATCCGGCTTTTCCGCGGCATCGGATTGAAAGGCTGCCGGCACCTCCTCTGACATTTCCTGCTTTGAAAGATGTCTTATCTCAAGAGTATTTCCTGTCATTTCCTGGTAGCGATCAAAGGCTTTTTTTAGATAAGGCCGCTTAAGGTCTGTGTCGTCACCCCAGATGGTAATGGTCCGGTTTGATACAGTCCCCCATTCGTATTGAGGTGTTTCAAAGGCTGTCACCGACTGGGCTTCTTTTTTCTGCCCGCAGCCTGTTATAAGGAACACTGCTATTGCCACAAAGCAGATGCTCTGGCTAATATGCTTTTTCATCTTTCCCTCTGTTCATGCCAATCGACATATCATTTATTATTTAATCATTTACATATAAAATTATATCTTTTTTTCTGGTATTATTCAACAGGATAAAGTCATTATCATTGATAAGTACTTAAAAATGTCAAAAGCGCCGTTCACAATGAGAATGGCGCTTCTTCTGCTATATCTATTTCTTACCATATCCTTTTATCCGCCGCATATACCCGATGCCTCCTGCCAATAGGATGAGCAGCACTGGCAAAATGACTGCAGTATTATGACTGCTTGCCACTCCGGTTTTCACGCTGTCGGCCGCGTTCTTATTTAAGGTACCGCCCCCAGTCTCAGGGAGCGCTGCAGGATTTTCCTTCTCGGCAGTCACTTCATAGATCTGGCTGGTTAAATCCTCAGCGATAACTGTATAGCTTACCGGTTCGGTAAAATCATTGACTGTCTGGCCGCTTATCTGAACGGCTTCGCCGACTCGAACCTCTGCGCCTTCGCTGGCCTCAAACGCGGCTGTCTGCTGACTCAGGTCTGTATTCCATGGGACCTTCACGGTAATCTTATGCGTATCCTCATCAATTGTTCCTGCGTTTTCGCCAAGCTTAAACCCCGTTATCGCCTTTTCCGATGAAAGGTCTGGCGCCGGGTCAGCGGAGGTGTAAGTTTTCTGGATAACAGGCGTATAAAGATTTGTGATTAACTGGTGTCCTTCCAGATTTGGGTGGGGATCAAAGTTCAGGCTCAGCTTTCCGTCAATATTTTTGATTTCAACATTGGTCAGATCAGGCTGGTTAAATTCCTCATAGATGTCAACAAAATGGTAGCCCTCTGTATTTTGAAGAAAAGCCTGATTCATTTTTTCAATATAGCAAGCGCCATAGGCGCTCAGGTCAATGGTTTCAAATTGTTTAAAGATCAGGGGAAATTGCTTCGCAAGCTCTGGAAAAAGCTGGCTCAGATCAACTTTTTCTCCATAAAAAGGATTATACAGTGTGTTCCAGTAAATTTCAGCCTCTGGAGCCTGCTCATGCAGTGCGTTCAAAATCGCCGGCTGCGTCTTTTCTCTAAATTTCTCACAGCCTGCCAGCAGCTCAGGGTTATCCTTTAATGTTTCATTGAGCTGGCTGAGGGTATTGGCAATCTCTGTGACCAGATTATTCTGCCTTTCCGTTAACCACGCGTCACTGCTCCGGCCTTCCACCGCCTCGACAGACAGAGATTCCAGCTCGCTGACCTTTTTACTGAAATTATCGTCAATGGCTTTCTCTACAATTTCAATGAAAGGGCCCAGCAGGTCATTTGACCCGATGGTTACGGTCACCACATCGGCGTCTTTCAGCAGTTCAGCATACTCTCCGCTTTGCAGAGCCTCCAGCAGCTGTTCACTGGTCCAGCCGGATACAGCCTGATTCGAGGTAAGTGCTGGCCCCTCCTGTCCGTCTAACATTTCCCCTAAGCTTCTGACAAAGGCTCCCTTTGGCGTTGGAAAACGGTCGTCATTCAGCGTGTCATGTTTGTAGCCCGGCAGTGCGTACCCTGCGGCAATGCTGTCGCCAAAGGCCACATAATTTGTCCGCACTCCAGTGTAGTGTATACGGCTGGGTTCTATTCCATAACGCAGCAGCGCTTTCTTTGTCTCCCTGCTGCTGGTTTCGATGACTGTCGTCTCAGGCAGGCCATCAAAAGCACGGGATGAAAGCGCAACCTCGCCCTCAATCTGTATTTTTTCAAGGCCGCTGCACCCGCTAAAGGCATAATCGCCAATGGCTTTCACCGCATGAACCTTAACCTCCTCAAACTCGCCGTAATCCGTCACTGATTTCGGCACAAAAACAGTCCCGGTAATTTCCTCAGCAACCGCTGGCGATGTGCCGTCTCCAAGCTGTGCTTCGTTTTCATCCAGCACTAAAAAGGTTACCGGATAAGCTTCCGGCGTCCCGCATTTATAGCTCTTGATTAAGCCGCCAGCTTCTGCTGTTTTCGCAAAGACGCGGCCACTTCCAGCGCCTCCTATAGAACCAGTCATAAAAAGTGCCATGGCCATCAATCCGGCTAAAACTTTTCGAATCTTCATTTTTCCCCTCCTGTAAATGTTACTTCTATTATAACACAGGAGAAGATGCTAATGTGTTCCGCCGCTTAAATGACACATCTGGCCGCCTGAGTGACAAAAAAAGCAGCACCTCTACGGTGCTGCAGCATTGATTTAGTATTTTTCCTTCAGCATTTCGCCATGCCTGTTAAAGGTTTCAATGGCCGAAACTGCCAGCTCTTTGTTCATCATCTTTTCAAAGATATTATAAGGGATGGTGACTGAATGGGCACCGGAGGCCAGAGTCTGTATAACCTGATTGGTATTCTTAAAGCTTGCGCCCAGAATCTCACAGTTCAGCCGGCGCTCATCAATAAAATCACGGATGATGGAAACCGCCTTGTAAGGGTCCAGATCATTGTTGGACATGCGGTTAATATAAGGCGCAATACTGTCAC
The DNA here is from genome assembly GCA_959020865.1 of Eubacterium limosum. GTDB lineage: Bacteria > Bacillota > Clostridia > Eubacteriales > Eubacteriaceae > Eubacterium > Eubacterium limosum_B. The sequence continues at coordinate 10,250 of CAUEUD010000122.1, forward strand.
AGCCTGCCAGCGCAGCAAATATCCCCTGATCCGCAGAATAAACAGCGGTCCCCAGAATCTTACAGTCCGGATATTTTTCGCGTATCTGCTTTACCACCTCCAGTCCTGCAATGTCCATTGGTATTTTAAGGCCGATTCGCCCCTCGCCGTCGAGAGCCAGAATGGTCTCACAGTCCTCCAGACGCTCCTCTACTGTTTCGCCGATGGTCTGCACGTAGATAAAAGGCACTCCTTCCTCCAGAATTTCGCGCACCTTTTCCGCTCTGGGGGTCCGCTCGTTAAGAAGAATGGTCGGATTGGTGGTAACCCCTTTAAAAACACCGGTTTTCATGGCCTTTCTGATTTCTTCAATATTGGCTGTATCTAAAAACATTTTTTATTCCTCCCTTTATTTTGTCCAACGATTATAACAAAACTGTCTTAAAATTTTTCAATCATGACCACCAGTTAAACTGGTGGTTTGAACGGGCCCTAAAAGGGCCTATT
>CAUEUD010000123.1 GCA_959020865.1 Eubacterium limosum
CACCAATATCCCGGCGCCCAGCAGGTTAGGGCCGACATGGGTGCCCAGGGTACAGTCGACTTCGCCCTCATACAGGTTTTCAAAATCCGGAAGCACTCTGGTGTAGTGGGCTTTGACTGCGTCCATCTCATCCGGACAGCCGCCGTTTGCGACCATGAGGATATAGCGCGCCCCTTCCGGAGCATGGGATTTCGCCAGATCGATCATCTTCTGGATGGATTTCCGGCGCCCACGCACCTTGGCCACGCTCATCAGCTGGCCGTCATCGCTGAAGGTGATAATGGGCTTCACATTGAGCAAAGTGCCGGTCACCGCTGTAATCAGGCCGATGCGGCCGCCTTTTTGCAGGTACTCCAGGGTGTCAATGCTGAAAAAGACCTTAGTGTTGGCGATGAGGCGGGGCAGGATGGTCTTGATTTCCTCAAAGCTCCGGCCCTCTTCAATGAGCTCCGCAGTGTGTACGGCGATGGCGCCAGTGCCCAGGCTTCCGCTCAGGGTATCCACCGCGTGCACGCTCAGGCCCTCAAACTCTCCGCCGATCAGCCGCACGAGGTTAAAGGTACCGCTCAGACCGCTGGAAAAAATAATGGCGAAAACCTTGCGATAGCCTTTGTCGTAAATTTTCTGAAAAAGTGTGCGAACCTCCTCGGGAGCCGGGAGAGAGGTCTTTGGGATCTCCGATGGGAGTTTGTCATAAACTTGGGCGGCTGTGATGTCCACCCCGTCAGTATAGGCTTTGTCGCTGAAAATGATTTTCAGCGGCAGAATGTGCAAGTCGTGCTTTTTAATCAGTGTCTCTGGGATATCCGCACAGGAATCCGTCAGCACGGCAATTTTTTCTCTATTCATCTGCATGCTCCTCTTTTTTACTATTCTGATTGGCCTCGTGCATGCGCGCAAGCAGGGCCTCGATGGTGTCCATTCCGGTTTGCAGGGCCTCAAAATCTTCAGGCGGGGTATTTTCCATTACCTGAGCATAGCGGCTCTGGATCACCCGGTCGATTTCCTTCAGCGTTTCCTGTCCCTTCTCTGTCAGCGAGACAAGGACAACCCGCTCATCATTTATATCCCTGAAACGGTTCAAAAAGCCGGCCTGGGCCAGTTTTTTACACATGTTGGAAACATTTGCCTTGTTAAGCTTCAAGGTATCAGCCAGGGCGCCGATGGTGATGGTGTTCGTATGCTTGACCTCTGTCAGGACACGGCTTTGCAGAATTGTCAGCCCGTTATCGCTCAGCACGTCGGCGAACAGGGCATCAATTTCAGTGGTCACATGCCTCACATAGTCGATTAAAATATCCGCGAATTTCAATACCTGATCAATATACATGGTAACAGCCGCCCTTTCTTTTGTTGTAGTCTAAAATATATTTACAATACATATATTATAGTGTAAAGTTAAATTTGTCAACGAAAAGATTCGCAGGCGTTTTCACAGGGATAAAAATAAGATTCTATGCAATTTTTTAAGAAATTATGCTATACTAAACAGGATAACCGGTAAAATTGAAAAAAATGCTAAAAAGTAAAAAAGGGGTGATTTAATTGCTGAGTGCATACACACTTCCCATAAAATTCGCCTGTCTGGTGTTTCCGGTCCTGGCAGCGTTTTTTACCATTCCCTATGCCGTTTACCAATACCGGAAATACGGGTCTCTGTTGGTACTCAGGGTCGTGATCGTCTATTCGTTTATTTTATATATGACCTGCGCCTATTTTCTGACCATGCTGCCGCTGCCGCCCATTGCGGAGGTCGCCCGCTACACCAGCCCTACCATGGATCTGGTGCCTTTCCATGCCTGGACAAACTTCTGGGAAAATACCAGCCTGATTCTCTCAGACCCCAGCACCTATCTCAAGGCGATGAAAGAGCAGTGTTTTTACGAGCCCTTTTTCAATATCTTGCTGCTGGTGCCCCTGGGCGTCTATCTGCGGTATTATTTCAGAAGAAGCTGGTGGCAGACCATCCTCATCGGTTTTCTGGTGAGCCTGTCCTTTGAGCTGATCCAGCTGAGCGCTTTGTTTGGGATATACCCGAGGCCCTACCGCCTGTTTCAGGTGGACGACTTGATCAACAACACCTTTGGCGCCCTGGTGGGCTTCTGGATCACACCGGTTTTCAGCTTTTTCCTGCCCTCGCGTGACCGGCTGGACGAGGTGTCCTACAAGCGGGGGCGCACCGTTACCTATATGCGGCGGGGCTTTGCGTTTCTCTTTGACTGGGCCATTCTCACCGGTGCTCTGCACCTTGCCGGGCGAGTGCTTGGAAGCCCGACCTTAAGCGATATGCTGGCAATGGATGGCAAACGCTCGGTAGTGCTTTACATCATTGTCATCGTGCTGTATTTTATTCTGATACCGTGGCTGACCCGGGGAAGGACCATCGGAAAGTTTCTGGTCGGCATCCGGCTCATGTCCGAAAACAAACGTCCGCCCAAGCTTTTCCAGTACATTGTACGCTACGGCCTGCAGTACCTTCTTGTCATACCAGCCCCCTTTATCGCCATGAAGGTCTATGAGCTCTTGCCCCTCTATACTGGGACAGCTCACACCTTCCTCATGGTGATCGCTCTGGCCTTTGGCATGGTCTTTGCTGTTTTCATCGTCCAGCTGCTCATCTCAGTCTTTACCCGTGAGACCCAGATCTTTTACGAGTCTCTGAGCCACACGATCAATGTGAGCACTGTGCGAAATGGGCGGCGGAGAAGCAGGCGATAAAATGTATAAAAGAGATGATACGGTGTTTCGCCGCATCATCTCTTTTTAGCTAAGGGTTTCCTCATTGTGGTCATATAAAATTTCGTTTATTTCATAAATGGATAATCCATGTTGTAAACCATAAATTAAAATGCAGTCGCGATGTTTTTTCGGATAAAGAAATGCATATCCTGCCAATTTAAGCACCTGCTGTGCATCCTCAAGGTTCAATTTCATACCAATACACAGCATCATCAGTTTATCTCGGGAAGGTTTTCGTTTGCCGGAAAAAATTTGATAACCATATATTTCATTTAACTCGGAATTTTTTATCACTGCCGCCTTTGTCAGTTCTTTTTCCTCAAGCAGTGTGTTTAGATGGTCTGGAAGCGAGCAGTCAATCAAATAATCTTTGTTTGATTTAAAGTAGTTTTCAAGAGTATCGGATGTCATCAATGCCTTTAAAAGTGCATCCGTCGGTTTTTTTATCATAAGATCACCTCACAGGGATAGTTTAACATGTTATAATAAAAAGCACAAACAGGAAGAGAATGGGTTTACAATGGAAAAATGGCTAAATGAAATATTAAACCAGACTTATACACGTGTGAAGGTTTTAAAAAGGACTGAGAAGTCAGAAATATCCGTCTGGATGCATAAAGAGCTGAAAAAGAAGCTTGTAAAGCGGGTTTTTAGAGGAGAGGAAAGTGTTTATCGGACACTGTTAAGCCTGAAACATCCCAATTTACCTTGCATTTATCAGGTGAGCGAAAAAAACGGAGAGGTAACTGTTTTAGAAGAATACATTGATGGTATCACAGTGAGCGAAGTTTTGGAAACTGGGCTGTACAGCCAAAAAGGAGTGCGGAAAATTGGCATGGCTCTGTGTGACGCCTTGAGCGTACTGCACGAGAATAGAATCGTTCATAGGGATATTAAGCCGGAAAATATCATGATTACTCGGGCAAACCGTATTGTGCTCATTGATTTTGATGCGGCCCGCACTTTTAAACCTGATAAAACCAAAGACACCGTCGCGCTGGGAACCGCCGGTTACGCTGCTCCTGAGCAGTTTGATATCCGCCAGTCTGACCGCCGTACCGATATCTATGCCATGGGGATTTTAATGAATGTGATGCTCACAGGTGAGCACCCTTCAAAAGTCGTTGTTAAAGGCCATATGGGGAGAGTTATAAAAAAATGTATCAATGTACTGCCTTCAAAGCGATATGCAGACGCCGAGGCCCTGAAACGGGCAATTTTATACTAAGCAGCCAGCATAGGACAAAAGACCGCCGGATGATGTAAAATCATTTCAGCGGTCTTTTAATATTCGTCTATTTTTTCGGCCAGAATACGGACGGTCGTCATAAAAGTTCTAACCTTTGCGGGGTCTTTGTCCTTAAGCATAGCGTCGATGTTGTTAAAAAGGTTTTTGTCACTGTCCAAGGAATCAAAAACCAGGTAATCCAAGCTAACATCCAGCGCAGAGGAAATTTTATACAGGGTCTCAAGAGAGAGCTTCCGGCTGCCCCGCTCGATATGGCCGATATAAGACGTTGAAAGGCCGCAAATTTCTCCAAGCTGTTCCTGGGTGAGGTGCTTCTTCTCTCTCTCGAATTTGACACGTTCGCCCAGAGCAGTGAAATTTAGTTCTCTATTCATGGTAAACTCCTTATAAGCTTATTTTAATCAAACCGAATCCATTAATGAATATACTGAAAGCCATAAAAAATAACTAAAAGAATCAATTGACCTTAAGAATAAATGCGATTATAATAAAGGTGAGAATGTAAACGCAAAACATACGAGGAGAAGATAAAAATGTACTGTAAAAACTGTGGAAACGAAATAAAGCCCGGAGACCGCTTTTGCCGAAGCTGTGGTGCAGCCCAGGATGATCCCGTCGAGGTAAAAGTGTCAGAAACCACTAAAACAGACCCGCAGGATAATGATCAGGCAGAGCTGAAGGAAACAGCAGCCGTCAGAACAGATCCCACTCTGTTTGCCGAGGACATGCCGGAAAAAAAGAAAAAATCTGCTGGGAAAACACTTATAATTGTACTTATTACGGTCATCATACTGGCGTTGGCTGGTGGAACCACAGCCTATTTTTATTTCTTCGGCGTTACCCATGGCAGGGTACAGGTGATTCATTTTGGAAAAGAGGCGCGGTTTAATCTTACAAAAGATGAGCTGGTGCAGACGATTAATAAAACCATTACGGACACAACCGATTGGCTGGCCTGTTTTCCAGACGTACCGGAGCATCAGAAAGCAGGGCTGAACGACAGTGTCAACAGCGAGAAGCGGGAAGATGGCATACTGGAACGTTTCACAAATGATGACTGGCGCGAGGAGACTAAAAGCGACACCGAAACTGCTTATATCTGTGAGGAAAAAGGAGTGCGTCCCGAGATAACGATTGTCACGGAGACCAAAAGCGGCAAGGTCGTCAGCGTGTCAATGGCCTACAGCCAGCGTGATTTTTTCAATATGAACGCCGGGACTGATAAACCCTACCGCGTATGGCAGGCTGTTATCATCAGAAGCTGCGATTCAGAGGCAAATCTGGAAGCAATTTACAGCAGCTTAGGTACGCTTGGCGATCCGCTTCACAATTACCGTAACAGTATAGAAAAAGAGACCATCAGCCATTACATTCACTACCAGGAAAAAGGAAATAACCTGAATAATTCCGGCCTGAGGCTCCAGTTTGCAATCACACCGACCACCATCGAGCAGGCCATTTCTGAAAGCACCCCAGAAGGGAACGCGCAGGAAGAAACGCTCCCGGAGGAAAAGACCATGACAGCGGAAGAAGCGGTCCGCAGACTTAACGGTTCCTGGGAAACGGAAGACACCAATACCTTTATCACCCGCTTCGAATTTGTGGAGGGCCATCTGGAATACGTTTATGAATCCTACCGTTCAAAGGCCAATCAGCTGTGGTTTGAGGCAGACTATGACGTTCAGATGAAGGATGGCAGCACAGCTGTTTTAACACTCAAAAATATTGATAACAAAGGGATATCATCAGCGATGCCGGATCGTTATGACAAGCCCCTTGATTTTTCCACGCTGGAGGTCGATTTTACCGAGACAGAGGACGGCAGTATCCTGATAAATGGGGAAAAGGCCCATCAGACGAAACCGGCAAAATAAATATAGGAGGAAGCCATGAAAAAGAAACGAATCCCAAAATTGTTTTTTACGCTGTCGCTGGCAAGTATTTTATTATTGGCAGGCTGCACTTCAGGTGAAAATAAGAAAGCGGTGGTGTTAAACGCCCCCACCTACTCGCTTAACGCCGGCACCTACACCGAAGAGCAGCAAATCACCATTAATCCCCCAGAAGGCGAGGAAGTGACCGTCTATTATACACTCGACGGCACCGACCCTACCGACCAGTCTACAAAATATGAAAGTCCTGTAACGGTCCAGTCCACAGCCACCCTCAAAAGCTACGCGGTGGATAAAAACGGCAATACCAGTGATATCAAATCCGCTGAGTACATCATCAGTGCGCCCGCCGCAACACCAGCGCCCAAAAAAGAAATGACCGCTGATGAGGAACTGGCTGCGTTTAAGCAGAATGTGCAGGGGCGGTGGTCAAAAACGTCTGGAAATGCATCTCACGTGATGTCTATCATAGACGACAAACAGCAATATGCGAACGCAAAAGGTGGCGGCCTCAGTCAGTCAATGATTAGCTATGAGGTAGAGTCTGGCAGCAATGGAAAAAAAGGATATCTTGTAACGAGCACAGGCAATAAGGTCTATGTTAACTGCTCACCCATGGGCGATGGTATGATCACCGTCAACGGGGAAGAATGGCTTTATGTCAGCGATGAACCTCTTAAAGCAGATTCATCGGAGGGGGACTTCAGCTATTAAAAATGACAAACATAGAAACAAACGATAAAAGAAAGCATTGCCCACACTGCGGAGCGCCCCTTCCAGAGGAGGCCACCTTTTGTCCGAGCTGCATGACAAAACTGTTACAGGAGGAAGTGTTAAAACCACCCAAAAACAGGAGCCTGACCGTTAAATGGAAAATTTTGACAGCCATTGCCATTGTGCTGCTTTTAATCTTGGGGGCAGTATTTGGATATGCTATTGCCCGGAAAACAAAGCCGGAGGACAACAGCCCCGCAGGCGTTTTTGAAAACAGCCTGATGGCCGCCCAGAAAGAGCTGCACTATCAAAAGCAGATACCGATTAAAGCAGTCACAGCCTTTTCAGATACCTCAGAAAGCAGCTATAGACCCATCGACGGGGTGGATACAGGCGTCAGCATTGATGCGCTGGAGGGGATTAAGGCAGAAGTCTGGTTCAACAGAGAAGGAACGAACTTCTATATTCGTGTAATGCATGTCGATGAAGCCGATAAGACGGCAGTGTGCCAGCTCATCGAGATGATTTTCACAGCATTTACCCGGGAAAGTCCAGATGCTTCTTTCTTAACCTTTATAAAAAGCAATACCGATTTTAAAAATAAACTTATGTTAGAAGATACCACAGAAGGACGAACGCTGAACGGCACATTTAATAACTATGCCTGCCAATGGAAAGTGATACCATTCGTGTACCCCGGTGCAGATGGCGCAGGATGGAGCTATGATTTTTTATTGACAGCTAAAAAGAACTAAGCAGCCCGCTTAGGACAAAACCCGCCTTATGAGCTATTATACGCATAAAGCGGGTTTTTTATGTGAATTTTTCGTGACAATTAGTGACATATAGTATATAATTATGACAAATAGTATATTTTAGGAAGGAAAATAAAATGAAAAAGAAAATTTTAGCATTACTGCTGGCCCTTGTGCTTTGCGTTTCAACCATTCCAGTAAGTGTCTTTGCTGAAACGCCAGAAGAAGCAGAAGAAAATTTCATTGAAACAGACCAACAGGTAGTGGAGGCACCAAATGAACAGAGACTGCCTGAGGGAGAGGCATTAACAGATGATGGACTTCGATATAAGGTGAATGAGAATGACACCATCACCATCACCGGCTACAGCGGAACGGGAGGCGATATTACCATTCCGTCAACCATCGAGGATAAACGGGTCAGCACCATTGCCTACAGCGCTTTTTCAAACAACCTGAGCATCACGGGCGTTACGGTGGAGGAAGGCCTGGGCGCCATTGAGCACAATGCTTTTTATGGCTGTAAAAACCTGGTAGAGCTTTTACTGCCGGATACAATTACGAGTATTGGTTCCGCTGCTTTCGCGAATTGCGGTCTAAAAAATACAAATGGCTTTAGCGAACTGATGTATATAAACTATCTATATTTAGATTTGGATGATAATGATATCACAGACCTAAGTGGATTGAAGGGGTTGAGTAATCTCACAAGTGTGCGTTTGAAAGGAAATGTTAATCTGGAGGATATCACCCCACTAAAAACCCTGAATAATTTGCAAATTGTTAATCTTTATGGCACAAAAGTAAGCAATGCCGATAAACTTGCGTTACTCCGCCTGCCAGACCGCATTGAGATGGAAATGGATCTGGACTATCAGTACCGTTTCTCAATGACACCGACCCTTCTTAGTGAAGGAGTTATCAGAGAATCCAATGATCCTGAGATTTTTTCTTATCATTTTGACAATAATGCAGGAATGGAGTATTTGCAAGCTCATAAATTAGGCCAGGCAAAACTGCGTTTCAAGCTAAATGACGCGGTGAGAGAAATTCCGGTCAATGTTGTTCCAGCCAAGGAAGAAAAAGTAATCGCCAATGATGAGAACGGCATTCCGGATAAAATCCTGTATGGCGCAGTCATGGCCGCGGCAGATGCCAACCACGATAATATTTTGACTAACAAAGAGACTGCGGGATTGACAAGCTTAACGGTCAACCGCGATTATTCCAATGACGGTATTACCAGCCTTAAAGGAATCGGCTATTTGAAAAATTTAGAATCACTCTATTTATATAGCCACGATAAGCTGGCCGATTTAGAGGGGATCGAAGCTCTATCCAAGCTTACATATTTAGATTTACCAACTTATGGTGAAATTACAGACATTGCCCCTGTTACAAAATTAAAAAATTTAACTTCATTGAACATTGGCGGAAAGAATCTATCCAGTTTAGAAGGAATCGAAAACCTGACCAATTTGACGAGCTTAAATATTTCAGGAAGTTTCAAAGATATTGGGAGCATTGCATCATTAAAACAATTGAATTATCTGTATATAAACAGTTCCAGTTCAGAATTTACAGATATGAAAGGGGTTGAGAACTTAAAGAGATTATCGTCTTTAAATGTGTCGGCTAATGCTCTGAAAGATATCACAGGGATTGAGAAGCTGAGAAATTTATCCTATTTAATAATTTCCAGCCGTTCGCTCAATGATTATCAGAAAATTGGAAAATTGAGCCAACTGACTTCGTTGTCGATTGATGCTGCGGAGATAACAAATCTTGATGGTCTTGATAATTTAAAAGAGCTGACCAACTTGACCCTCTATTCAGCCAATCAGCTGAAAAATTTAAAAGGCATTGAAAAGTTGAAAAAACTACAAACTTTGAATATTAACAGCGCAAACAAGCTTGAGAGCCTCGACGGCATTGAGACTTTAACCAATTTACAGAATTTATCTGTTTCTTGCTATGGCATGGGAGAAACAAGCTCAAATCTATTTACCAGCCTTCCAGACCTCAGCAAACTGGATCAGTTAACGGGTCTTTCCATCAGCGGTTCAAAAATAGCGAACATCGACGGTTTAAAAAATCTTAAAAGCATCCGCGAGTTAAGTCTAGGAAACAACCAGCTGGAAAGCATCAACGGCATCGAAAACCTGACGACTTTAGAGTCTTTAAACCTGGGAAACAATAAACTGACCCTTGATAACTTTGAGAAAATTGGTCAGTTGAAAGATTTAAAGGGGCTCAGCCTTTCAGGTTTTACGGGAGACACCGGTAATGCTGTCAAGAGCTTTGACGGCGTTGAAAACCTTCAGAGCCTTAAGGAATTAAATCTTAACGGGGTCGCCCTGAAAGATGTTCCCATGGACGGCATCGGTCAGCTCAAAAATCTGGAACTGCTGGATCTTTCTACCTGCGGCCTGGAAACTCTGCCGGATCTGACGAGCATGACCCTGCTTAAAAAAGAACGGCAACCAGGGGAGAGTGTTTATTCCGCCGCTTACCGCACTAGCTTCCAGTACAACCACCTGACCCTGGATGAGCTCAACGCGAAGCTGCCGGCCCAGCTCACCAAGGACAGTGCTTGGATAAAATTACAGGAGGGCACCATCCCGCCGGAAAGCGCCACGGATCAAGCCCTGGATCAGCTGAAAGACCCGGATGTCGAAAAAGCGGAAATTATTGTGGCACAGCCAGAAGTACTGGCGCCCGATGTTTTTGAGACCGCCAAAGAGACCGGTAAAAAGGTTACCGTCACCGTGGTGGACCCGGGAAGCAACCGAACCAAATATTCATGGACATTTGATGGCAAAGAGATCAGCGATACAGCGCTCGATGTCAATCTTGAAATAAATGTCGACAGTAACGTGCAGGGAGTCAATGATATTATCGCAGAAAGCTCCAAAGAAATTAATGCGATGACACTCTCTTTCCAACACGCAGGTAACCTCCCTGCACCAGCGACTGTCAAAATTTATGTCGGAGACAAATACCGCGACGGACAGACCCTCTGGCTCTACTACTACAACAAAAATGACGACAAAATAGAAATGCAGTCCCAGGGGATTGTTGTGAAGGATGGTTACGCCGAATTGACTATCACCCATTGTTCCGATTACGTCCTGACCGATCAGGAATTAGATGGAAATAAAGTCATCAATAATGGCTCGTCAAATAATGGACAGAATCGCCTGTTATCCGTCTGATCACCTGATTTCGTGCGGAACGCCGGGATGCGAGGTGTT
>CAUEUD010000124.1 GCA_959020865.1 Eubacterium limosum
TGTTTTTAAACATGGGGCTTCTGTAAACTGAAAAAGGACAGACGCGATCGTCTGTCCTTTTTATATTAAAGCTTTATTTCATATACTTTTCAATAATATCATCCGCTAATTCTTCAAGAACACCCATGTCATAGAAGAACTGAAGTGCAGCATAGCGTTTGCGCAGCTCTTTGGCATACATTAAGATATCCTTGAATTCTTCCTTTGTTACATTGAACTCTGCCGGACTGGTAAGGCCGTGGAGGGCTTTTAACAGCTCCGGCGCTTTCTGGGTATCTGCCACCACGTCTTCCATCAGGCTCACCAGCTTCGCTTCATTATTCTGAATGCTGTCAATGCGTTTTTCAACCACTTCAGGATCATTCTGATGTACCTGTTTATAAAGTTTAATGACTTCATCTGCGCCCAGGCCAAAGGAACGCTTGATTTCCTTTTCCCAGGTGTCATAGTCAAAGGTTTCTGCGTGCGCGCGTGCTTTATCATAGTCGAAAGGCATGGTCAGGAATTTTGCGTACATATCGCTGACGATGCAGGTTGCCATGCCAACACAGGTGCCGTGCAGCTGGCCGTATTCGCCCTTGAAGATAGACTTCATTTCCAGGAAGTGGGAGATATGATGCTCGGAGGCAGACGCAGGTCTGGAGAAACCGATATAGCTCATGGCAATCCCGATGAGCACCAGGGATTCCATCAGGTACTGAAGCGCGTCGGATTCTCTGTTCACGAGGCCCGGCACCGTATCCACACATTTTTTAACAGAGTAGAGCACCAGCTCTCCGACCTCTGGGCAGTAATATTCGCCGTTGATCAGCTCAGACATTTTCCAGTCGTTTATGGCTAAATATTTACCTAAAACATCGCCTAAACCAGCCGCGATCATGACATCCGGTGCAGTGGCAAGAATATCGGTATCGCCGATGATGGCATTGGCACATTCTGCAGAATAGGTAATTTTAAGATTGTTATGAACTAAAGGAGAAACGTTTGAAGCGTAGCCATCCATAGACGGTGCCGTCGCCACAATATAATACGGCAGTCCTGCGCCAAACGCGACATAACGGGTTAAGTCATTTAAGGAGCCTGAGCCAATGGCAATGATCAGCTTGGTATCAGCCGGTAAATGTTCTTTCATTTCTTCGGCGTATTTATCTTCTGCGTGCATGCTCTTATGTGGGAAGATATATTTTTCAACAGGATAGCCTGCTCCTGCTACCATACTTTCAACGCGTTCACCGGCTACTTCCCAGGTATTGACATCGGCCACGATAAAAACTTTATCGCTCTTGCTCAGGGTGCTCCCGTCTTTTAATTTCTGAGTTTCCATAATGCCTGGCAGTTTATCTAAAGCGTTTTTGCCGATGGCGATATTTTCGATGCTGGCGATATGTTTTTTGCCGCAGCTACAATCAAACTCGTGGTTGATCAATTCGTTAATGGATAATTCTTTAAAACTCATGTTTTTCTCCTTTTGATTTTATAAATAGGTTAGATTCAGATATTTAATTTGTTTGTTAAGCTTGTTTTTAAAGGAACACAAAATCATGGATTTGGGCAGGCTGTCAAAAAAGAGGCGTGTCCCGAGACTGCACCTTTTATCCAGATAAGCAAAAAGATCGAGGCGCTGCGGATAACGGCTAAGAATCATGCCGCACTATAGGAACAGCCGGACACTGGCGAGATAAAACAGCCACTTCAGCGAAAAAGTAATCCCTGTGAGGGCAGTGCCCGCAGGATGCCTTTTTCTTCCTTAGGTAAAAGGCTTCGTCTCTCTGTTTTTTGACACGCTGACCAAATCATGGATTGGGTTCTCTGGTTCTCTATTTCTGGCCGTAATAGGCGTTTTCGCCATGCTTGCGGTAGAAATGTTTGTTTAAAAGCACATCCTGCATTGGGTACGCGCCGCCAGCCAGCTGCTCGGTGTAGAAGGCCATCATAGCCAGCTGGTCTAAAACAACCGCATTGTGGACAGCCTCGTGCGGGTCTTTCCCCCAGGTAAACGGGCCGTGGCTTTTAACCAGGACGGCTGGCATATAATCGGGATTGATGTCCATATCATTGAAGGTTTCAACAATAACCTTGCCGGTATTGAGCTCGTAGTCACCCTCAATTTCTGCATCGGTCATAACACGTGTGCAGGGAATCGGGCCATTGAAGTAATCAGCATGGGTTGTTCCGTAAGCATTTATATCTTTTCCTGCCTGAGCCCAGATGGTCGCCCACTGTGAGTGGGTGTGGACCACACCGCCGATATTTGGAAATTTACGGTAAAGCTCAAGATGTGTGTCGGTATCGGAGGACGGATTCAGGTCTCCTTCTACCACTTTACCATCTTCTAATGCGACAATGACCATATCTTCCGGCTTTAGCTTGTCGTATTCGACACCGGAGGGTTTGATGGCAATCAGACCTTTTTCCCGGTCAATACCGGATACATTACCCCAGGTAAAGGTAATGAGCTTATACTCCGGCAGCAGCATATTGGCTTCATAAACTTGCTGTTTCAGTTCTTCTAACATGGTTCCTCCCTAAATGATTAGAATTTTCTGTCGATCCTCAAATGTTCTTTTTGTTACTTTATGTTTTTATAATAGCACATTTATAACATTTCGTCAATTGTAAATTGATAAAATCCTCCAAAAAAACAAATGTTTGGGGACAAAAAAAGTCATTCCCCTGTTTGAGGAATGACTTTTAATAACTATTTAGCTGCTTCTGCCTTGATGACTTTCAGACGTTTCATTACGTCGTTTTCGCCACGGCCAAAGTAATCGTGCAAGATGGCATATTCCGCAAACAGCTTGTCATATACTTTTGCGTTTTCTTCATTTGGTGTATAAAGAATATCTTTTTCATTGGCCAGAACCTGAGCGGCTTCAAATACAGAATCATAGCCGCCCTCAGCAGCCCCCGCTGCTACAGAAGCCATAACCGCAGCGCCAAGAGCCGGACCATATTCGGAGCCCGCGATGCGGATCGTTCTTCTGGTAACATCGGCGTAGATCTGCATCATCATGGCATTTTTCATGGCGATGCCGCCAGTTGCGTACAGATTTTTGACCGTTACACCACATTTTTCAAAGTTTTCAATGATTTCTCTGGTACCATAAGCGGTTGCTTCGATTAATGTGCGGTACATTTCCTCTGGCTTTGTCTGCAGTGTCATACCGAGCATCATACCCGTCAGGTCGTTATCCAGAAGGACGGAGCGGTTGCCGTTCCACCAGTCAAGCGCGATGAGTCCACTTTCACCGACAGCCATTTTTTCAGCTTTTTCGGTTAAAATCTGATGTAGGTTTAAGCCGCGTGCTTTTGCTTCTTTAGCGTATTCTTCCGGAACGCAGTTATCAACAAACCATGCAAAGTGATCCCCTACACAGCTCTGTCCGCCTTCGTATCCAAAATAACCTGGCAGAATACCGTCTTCAACGACGCCAAATACACCGGGTACAATTTTTTCTTCTTTAGAGATCAGCATGTGGCAGGTGGATGTCCCCATGATCATGAGCATCTGGTCTGGGCCAGCCTGTTTCATGGCACCCGGTACACCTGCATGGGCATCGACATTGGCAATGGCCACAGCAGTACCAACCTTAAGGCCTGTCAGCGCAGCGCCCTTTGTGTCAATCTCGCCTGCTCTGCTGCCGATCGGTGAGATTGGGCAGTTTAATTTTTCTTCCACCACGTTTTCAAACTGTGGGTCGAGTGCTTTATAAAAATCTTTTGACGGATAACCGTCTACTTTGTGATATAAAGCCTTGTAGCCTGCGGCACAGGAGTTTCTGGTCTGTTTTCCGGTCAGCTGCCAGATTACCCAGTCGCCAGCTTCAATGTAATAGTCCATGTCTTCATATAATTCATGGTTTTCAACACAGATCTGCCACAGACGCGGTGTCATGGATTCAGACGACGCCTTGCCGCCATAGCGGGCCATAAAATCTTCTCCGCGCTGTTCTGCAATTTCAGTCAGTTTATTGGCATAGCTCTGAGCGCCGTGATGTTTCCACATCATAACATATGCCATTGGGTCGTTCTTATATTTGTCTAAGAAGCACATGGGTGTGCCGTCAGCTTTTACCGGTAAGACTGTACATGCAGTAAAGTCAACCCCTACGCCGATAACATCTGCCGGGTCTACCTGTGTGCGTGATAAAACTTCTGGAACCGCGTTCTTGAAAACGTCCAGATAATCCTGCGGATGCTGGAGTGCATAGTCCATTGGCAGCTTTGTGCCATCCGGCAGCTCTCTGTCCATTACCGCATGCGGATAATTATAAAATGCCGAGCCAATTTCTTCCCCTGTTTTTACATTGACCACAACTGCTCTACCGGAGAGCGTACCGAAGTCGATACCGATTACATACTTTGCCATCTTTGTTATTCCTCCTCATGTTTTAAATGAACCTTTAACATGTTCGTTTGGATACTTTATGTTTGTATAATAGCACATTTCATAGTAGAAGTCAACCGTTTACCTTTAAGCTACTTGCAATTAATCCTAAAATGGTTTATTCTATAGATAAGTGACACAAAAGAGCACATAAAGGAGACATAAACGATGTTAAAAGAACAAAGAGAGGAACAAATTCTACAACTATTAGAACAACACGGCAGTGTGGAGGTTTCACAGCTCTGCAATCTTTTTGGCGTTACCAAAATGACGATTCGCAGAGACCTTGATAAATTGGAGAATGAAGGGAAAATTTCCAGAACACATGGCGGTGCTGTCTTAAACAATACAGATATTCTTTTGGAAAAACCTCTTTATGTGCGTTTAAACACAAATACCGAACATAAAGAGCGCATTGCCAGAAGAGCCGCCGCCATGATTTCAGACGGTCAGAAAATTTTTCTGAGCTCCGGCACCACGGTCTTTACCCTGGCGCGCCAACTGGACAATTCCAGACGTCTGCTTATTGTGACCGATGGTCTCAACACAGCCCTTGAGCTCAGCAAGCGCACAAATATATCCATTATTATCATCGGAGGAGAGCTGCGCAGTAATACCCTGGCAACAACTGGCAGTTTTGCGGAAGGAATGATCCGGGAATTTAAGTTTGAAACAGCTTACATCGGCGTAACCAGCATCGGCACAGACGGCTCACTGCATCACGGAAGCCTGGTGGAAATCGGGCTGTACAAAGTGCTGGCTGAAATCTCAAAAAAACTCGTGATTATGGCCGATTCCGACAAGCTTGGAAAGGATGACTTCGTCTGTGTAGGAAAATTAAAATCCGGAGACACACTGATCACAGACTCTGACGCAGACCCTGACATTGTAAAGCTATACCGGGATATGGGTGTTGAAATCATTCTGGCATAATTTTCATTTTCGCAAATTCGCAAATATGCTATAATAGCATTAGGATTAATTTTGTCAAAGGATGTGACGCCATGAATACAACCCTCACGCTCAATAAAGCAATCCAGAACCTCTCAAAGGCCATACAGATAAAAACAATTTCCAACAGGCCCGGACGCGTACCGGACTATCAGCCCTTCGATGATTTTATTGTCTTCTTGAAGGAGGCCTACCCTATCTGCCACGAGCATCTTGAGCATACCCGTGTGAATAATTACGGACTGGTTTACCGACTGAAAGGTAAAAACCGTGACGCAAAGCCCTTGCTTTTTCTGGGACATTATGATGTTGTTCCGACCGCCCCGGGCAGCGAATCGAAATGGACCTACCCGCCTTTCAGCGGCACTGTTGCCGACGGCTATATCTGGGGGCGCGGCGCTTTAGACGATAAATTCCAGATCATTGCTCTTTTCGAAGCATTGGAACGCTTTATTACCATGGAGCAGCAGCCTGAGCGCGATGTTTATCTCGCCTTTGGATTTGATGAGGAGGTTGGCGGAAACCTTGGCGCCTCCCGGATCGCTTCTTTTTTTAAGTCGCAGAACATTCAATTTGAATGTGTACTGGATGAAGGCGGAATGTGTATTGAAAATCTTTTTCCGCAAATTAACCGCCCAATGGCGACCGTCGGCGTCGGCGAAAAAGGACAGGCCAACTTAAAGGTTACTTTCTCACAGAAGGGCGGACATTCCGCTGTGCCCTCACCGGGAAGCGCCATCCACCAGCTTTCAAGGCTTCTGGTCAGCATTGAAGACCATCCTATGACGCCGCACCTCACCGAGCCGATTAAACAGCTGCTCAAAAAAGTCTCACCGGATGTCCATGGTCGAAAACGCCGTTTTTACGACCATATCGAGCTTTTAAAGCCTGCGCTCTATAAAGAGCTCTCAAAGGTCCCCATGACAAACGCCATGATAAGAAGCACCATTGCTCCGACCATTCTGCAGGGCAGTGATATGGCTAATGTGGTTCCGGGAGAGGCCTCTGCTATTTTAAACTGTCGTATGCTCCAGGGCGATACTGTGGAGGATATGATCCGACATATCACTAAGCTTTGCGGCAAGAAAAAACCGGATTTTGAAATTTTGATGAACCATCCCCCTTCTGCATTCTCGGAAACCGATACCCAGGCCTACAGGCATCTGGAAGCCTGCATTTCGGTTATCTTCCCTGGCGCAGAAACGACGCCATCCATTTCACTGGGTGGCACAGACGCGCGTAAGTATGATATTGTGTCAAAAAATATTTATCGTTTTACCCCTGTTCAGGTCACTAAAAGCGAACGTGATGCCATGCACAACATCAATGAACGTATTTCCATTGAAAACCTGGGCCGGGCCATTACTTTTTACACCACGTTTATTCAAAATTACCAGTAGCAATCTTTCAAAAGCATCTGTAACCTTTTAATACAGCGGGTTTCAGATGCTTTTTTTATTTAAAGCGCACGTGTTTTGCCCTCTTTTTTGCCCCTTATAGGTTTTTTTATCCAATCTCAGAATGTAAATCATCCAACAAAGATACATTTTTTCGCTTTTCTTCATCGGTCACATGAGTGTAAATATCCATAGTGGTTTTTATGCTGCTATGCCCTACTAAGGCTTGTACTTTTTTAAGGTCTTCACCATATTCAAATAATCGTGTCACATAAGTATGTCGCAAATCATGAACGTTAAAGGGTTGACCGTTCATTTGATCACTTATTTTTTTAACGTACGCAATCAACTGAGACGATGTAATATAGTTACCTTTATCTGTACAAAATACGACATTATGATCTTCAAATTTATTTGCCAATAGTAATTTCCGTTCAACATATTTTTTTCGATATTCGGCTAATTCTTTGGCTAAAAAATCCGGCATAGGAACCTTTCTTATAGAATTTTTAGTCTTTGGTTCTGTTACTTTAAAACAATATTTTCCAGTATTTTTATCAGCTTTGTAACTCAAATTTTTGGTGATTGATATGGATTTATCTTCAAAGCTTATGTCTGTCCACTCTAAGGCCAGGGCCTCCCCTTCACGTAAACCTGTAAAAAGAAATACCTCTATTAACAGTTCATATCTGGAACCTTTCACCATTGATAGTAATTTCTTCTGTTCCTCGACCGTTAACGCGCGTCCCGTTTTTCTTGTGTTTTCTGCTTTCTGGCACTCAATTTCAGGTATTTTTAATGATCTGGAAAAATCCATTACAATTTTACCCTGCGTAAAAGCATACCGGATACACGGCGCAATTAGTTCATGTACTTTCTTTACAACAATTTTACTTGCTCCATCCTCTACCATGTTTTTATAATGCTGCTGAACATCTAAAGCGGTCAGATCACATAAACGAATGTCCGCTATCGGATGGCCCAAAATATACTTTTTAAATTTACTTTTATAGTTTGCTACTGTGCTATCTTTTTTCCCCAGAACATAAGTATTGTTTATCCATTTATTCATATAATCCCCAAAACAAGCTTTTTCTGATGTCACGCCCCTATCCAGTTCATATTTAAGGGCTTCAATTTTCTGGTCAAGCTCCCCTACTGTTTTTCCGTAGAGGTCTTTAGTTTTGGGTAAATTTTTATGCCGGAAACGGTAAAAGAAATATTCGTTTCCGTTCTTGATTTTTTTCTTATACTTAGTTTTTGGCATACCTTTCAACTCCCTTATACTTAATAAAAATGTGATAATATTATGTCATCTGTCATAATGCCCGATATTTCATATTTTTCTAAGTCTGTAAATTCATCAGGATAAAAATATACGGATAACACGTTTATAAGTCTTTTTCGATATTTTCTTATAGTGCTGCGATCATACCCTAGCATTCGAGCAATCACTTCTTGCTTTCGATGTTCAAAATAGTGTAGAGGAATGATTTTGTAATAAGGGTCTGTCTCAATCTTGATTAACTTACTATTGATGTATTCAAGCCTTGATTCTATACTTTCTATTTCACTGCGCATGTTTTCAAGACAAATTCTTTTTCTGTCCGCATCACTTTTATTTTTTACACTTTTATTTCCAATGAATTTTCTTATATCTTTACTGCCGGTATTAACGCCGTACCTCTCTACTTCTACAATCATATCTTTGAGGTCAATTAAAGCCTGCTTCATTTCCGGTACACTGTACAGTATTTTTTCTGTCTTAATATATGGTGTTTTATCTACGCTCATATTCCCCCCTATGATTTAGTATTTTTTAGTAAAACGCCGGCACTAATAAAGACACCGGCGTTTTTCCTATCTAACCAAAGAATTGTTTTAATTCAATTTCAAGCTGGGTTACATCCTCAATGATCAGATCAATAAAAGCAGCCTGCCCTTGAATGGCACTTTTAACCGTTGTGGAATCTCCAACGGCCATATCTTTGATATTACTAAGCATTTTAGCCGCTAAGATGTTGATTTTTCGTTTAGCTTCTTTGGCTGAATCCATCACCTTATAAAATGGCCCCAGCTTTGATTTTTGACATTCTTCAAAATTCGATTTAGAAGCTAAATCATAAAGTATCTTCATAGAAGCAAAATCTTTCGCAACCTTCAACGGCTGAATAACCGTGTCCAGATCATCCGCTTTATAATCTGCCCCGGCGGCATTTAAATACATCAAAGCAGCCGTTAATTTTGAAGCTGTATCTTCTGATGTGGCAATATCAGCGTCAAAGACATCCGGTAATGATGCTGATATATTCTCAAATTCCTGAGCTTGTTTCATAACATCGTCATGAAACTTTTGATTGATGAATTCAATACGTTCAGCCCGTTCCGTTTCATTATAAATATCCAATGCGATAAACTCATTGTCCCGCTTCTGCTGTAAATCTGCAATTCCATTAATGATACTTTTACAATTTTCCAATTTTCTTTTTACATTCATTATAATTACCTGCTTTCTTTAAATTATTATCTATACTGAGGCCCCTTAACGGGGCCATACAGCCATTTTCTTATGCTCTCAAACCATCTACTAACCCTTGTTCATAAGCCACCTTGTAAATGGCCGCCATAAAAAAACAACGCTTCACTCTCTTTATCTTTAAACCGATAGCCATTTTCAATAATGGCGTTACAAATTTTCATGGACATATCACAATCTTTTTCTGTAATTGCTTCTACCGATTCCATAATCTCGGATTCCGTTAATTTCATACTATTTTTTCCTCTCTTTTTATTAAATTTTCAACGTGACGGCAAATGACTTCTTTTCCCTTTTTTAGGGCCTTACAAATCTCACTATACTTGTATCTAAACATTAGGTTTTCTTAGGTTTTTGATATATTATTGAAGGTTGAGTTTTGGTAAGTTTTGAACTACAAGTTTTTTCAAGTTTTGCTAAGTCCTAAGAAAGCACCCGCCGGACGGATAAAGCCAAACCTAAAAAGCGGTAGCTCTCCATCAAGTGGTTATTCATATTCACAATGGCCTGTTTATCCTCAATGCGATACATGCGGCCTAGTTCTGCTGTATCTAAACCTTGTTTCACAATCACAACAAATTGCCCGTTTTTTACTTCTTCTTCACCACAATGAATACATTGAATGAAATCACCCTTGTAAATACCGTGTTTTTCTGCACTTTTGTCAGTAACCGTCATTTCAAAATAATTTGTCATTTCATACTCTCCAAAATATAATTTGCTTACCGATAGAACATAACACTAATTCACGCCGCTATTAATTCCATCTAATGCGGTTATTACTTCATCCAGTTTTTCAACCAAAATATTATTTTGGCGGTCAACTGTTCTATTTAATTCATTAATCGCCTGAATTAAGGCTTTTGCCATTTCATCACTCATTTTTTTCTCACCTCCAATGCCCTAAATCGCCAACTATAGAGCGTTTATTTTTGCTTAAAATTGTACTGTTGGTATATCTAAAATAGTCTTTCGTTTGTACTAGTTAAATTAACTGTAAAAGTCACAAGTGGGTTTACTAGCGTTTAAGTGGAGTGGCTTTCAAACACCTATACCTATATATAAATATATAATTCATTTAAGCTATATGGGTTTAAGGGGATATCCACTAAAACGCCATCTAATCCACTTGAGATTTTTTTACAGGCGGTAACCGTCCGGGCCGTACTTGGCCAGCAGCGCCTTGTTGGCGGTGACCACGGAAGAACCGGATTCGATGGCGGCAAGCACGAACT
>CAUEUD010000125.1 GCA_959020865.1 Eubacterium limosum
GTACGCATCGCCGCTTCTTTTCTTTAATGAGGTGGGTTTTTGTCCCAGACTCTTTTTACTCAGAAAGGAGCACCCATGCATTTTTTATGTCTGGCACGCTGTCAGCTCGGTTTTCTGCTGCGTCAGTTCGAGCTGTTTAAGCTGCCCGTGGAAAAACAGAATGAAATTTTGAGAAAGGAGATCGGCCTGGTGAGCCGGCAGAGCATCCACATCCATGCCGGAGTTTCCGGTTCCCAGATGTTCCGCCTGTTCTGTGACGCTCTGGGCGACCCTGATCCTCTGAGGGCAGTGCGGAAAAAGCAGAATGGGCACATGCTGCGCCTGCTCCCCGAAATCCGGCGAGCAGTGGAGCAGAAGGACGACCCACTGCTGTACGCCCTCAGGGCCGCGGCCAGCGGCAATATTATCGACGTATCCTTTGCCGACGAGTTTGACGTGGCCGGAGCCCTTGAAAAGAGCATGGAGGAGCCCTTTGCCATCGACGACTACGCGCCGTTCAGGGAGCGCCTGCTGGCCGCGGGCACGCTGACGCTGGTCACCGACAACGCCGGGGAGATCGTGCTGGACCGCCTGCTGCTCGAGGTGCTCGGCCAATGGCGCCGGACGCGCGGTCTGCCGCCTCTGGCGGTGAGCGTGATGGTCAAGGGCGGCCCTATCTATAACGATGCCCTGGAGGAGGACGCACGGATGGCAGGACTTGACCGGGAGGGGGAGATCCTGGACACTGGGACCGACTGCATTGGCCTGCACCCCCAGTATATGTCCTTGGAAGCCCTGGAAAACCTCCGGAAAGCGGATATGATCATCCTCAAGGGACTGGCCAATTACGAGAGCGATTTTGGCGGCGAGGAATTCCCTGAAAAGGTGTTTTATCTGTTCCGCTCCAAGTGCGAGGTTCTGTCCGACGCGCTGGGAATCGCCCTCGGCAGCAGTGTGCTGATGGCGCACAGCAGAGAGGAGGAGAAAGAGAATGCCTTACATACAGATCAGTCTTTCAAAGAAATTAACCGATGAGGAAAAGCGCGCCCTGGCTGCCGGGGTCGCGGCCCTGGTGCCCATGCTGCCCGGTAAGCCCGGAGACCGGGCCATTGTGCAGATCGATGACGGCCGCAGTCTTTACCGCGGCGGCGAGCCGGCAGCCTGCGCTTTCATGGAGACACGACTATATGGCAAAACGCCTGAGCCGTATCTGAGGGCTTACACCGAAAAGCTTTTTGAGCTTTTTGAGAAACAGCTGGGTTATGCCGGGAACCAGATCTATTTCAATATTCTGGAGCTGGACCACTGGGGCTCAAAGGGGAGCCTGCGGTGAGCGCGCATAAAAAAAGAACGGTCCTGAACGGACAGTTCTCAGACTGTTAAAGCAGAGGCGCGGCCCGAGACTGCGCCTTTTATCCAGATAAGAGAAAAAGGTCCAGGCGCCGCGGTAAACGGCTGGGAATCAAGCCCCTTTGTCGGAAACATCGGACACTAGCGAGATAAAGTATTGACATTAATGAAGGAGATATAGGTGTGGGGGCAATACCCGCAGAACGCTTTTCTCTTTCTTAGGTAAAAGGCTTCGTCTCTTAAGCTTTTAACACGCTAAAAGAACTGTCCTGAACGGGCAGTTCTTTTTCTGTTTACAGCACGCCCTCCCGTTTCGCCAGGTCAATGACCCGCTCGGCGGTCAGGGAGTCGGTGACCAGGACGTCGATCCAGCCAGCCTTGAGGGCGTAATAAACCGCACGGGCTTTCTGGCGGCCGACGATGCATGCCAGCACACACTCGGCGTTTTTAATGGCGTCCAGTGAGATGCCGACCGTGCGCTTATCCAGCTCAGGATCGCAGATATTGCCGTTTTTATCAAAGAAACGGCTGCAGATACTGCCTACGGCCTCCACGTCCTTCAGGCGGGCGATATTCTCGTCGTTCAGGTATCCGGCCTGGTAGAGACAGGAATCCTCATCCGGGGTCGCGATGTTCACAAAGAGCTTGTTGCAGTCCTCCACCCGTTCCAGCAGGCTGCGGACCTTGGCGTCGTGCAGGAGGATATCGAGGATGATCGGGCTTTCCACCAGCGCCGGGCAGGGCAGGCAGAAAGCGCTCTCCGCGCCAAGCTTCTGGGACAGGTTGCTGATGATCTCATGGGCAAAGCTGCGGCAGTTGGCGTTGTCAACCGCGCCAGAGAGCTGAACCAGGGAGCAGTCCGGCAGGGAAAAGGCCGGAAATTCCTTGGAGAGCTCAAAGAGCGTCCAGCCCCAGTTCACGCCGATATGGTCGCCGGGGTCCAGAAAGGTCGGGAGAAACTGCGCGCCCAGGCGGGCAGTCAGCTGGATGGCCAGCTCCACGTCGTCCTCCGGCACCGAGGCCACACGAGCCCCCTTGAGGTGGAAGGCGGTCAGGAGCTGCTGCTCCATCTCGCTGATATCGTCGATGGCGTCGTCGATGAAAATCTTGACGATGCCGCGTTCCCGCGCTTCCGCCAGCTTTCTCGACACCTTGGGACGGGAAATGCTGAACTGGGTGGCGATTTCGGACTGGGTCCGTCCCTCTTCATAATATAGCTTGGCAATTGCCTGTAATAAACGCTGGTCTGTGTTCATTGTCCTTATCTCCAATGCATTTTTTCAAAGTGATCGTCTGTTTAATCCTTAGACGATGAACAAAAATGTCCTTTAACCTCTATTATAGAATAAAAGGCTTGTTTTTACAAGCAAAACAGGGGCGAAAATGAAATTTTGTTCAAAATTTTTAAAAACCGTCATATGGTTTGAACGGTAAAACAGTTGTATCTTTTAATAAACAAGGTGAAAAAGAAGCATAAAAAGATTTGCGTTAAAAAAAAACGGTTTAAGGCTTGGCGGATTTCTATATCCGGTTATTCTGTAAAACCATTACACAACATATAGAAGCGAATGTAAACGAGAAACATTTTGAAAATAAAAAGTGCATTTACATATTGACAATGATAATTAAGACTGCTATAATTATACTTTACTTTTTGGAAAAATCATGTTATAATGACTAAGATGTAAATCCACATAACGAGGTGAAGTTCATGCAGCAGAAACAAAAAGCGACAATTATGGACGTCAAGCGTGAGGTTGAAAACTATCGTGGAAAAAGAGTAAAACTGGAAGCCCATAAGAGCAAGAAAAAGCTCTATCAAAAAGAAGGCGTTATTGAAGGGACTTACCCAAGCATCTTTACCGTCAGCGTAAAGGAAGATAAACGACCGACTCAGAGATTATCCTTCTCATATTCCGATGTCCTCACAAAAAGCGTTAAAATTGCATTAGTAGACGAAGTTGAAGGTGCTTTCAGCTACTAAGAATCCCACTGACATTTTGATTAAACCCGCATAAGCTCAAACGAAGGGGAAGAATCGCGTATTCTTCTTTTTTGATGCCAAATTTTGGCAGTTGAAAGCCCACAGACGGCGCCCTCGCAGATTGTAGAAAAGGTGAAAGATAGAGGAAAAGTTAAAGCAAGAGATATTTTAGTTGACCATTGATAGTTGACAGTTGATAGTTTTAGAACGCTTTTGCTGGCGCACAAGCGATTAAAAGTGCGGCAAAGGCCGCATCCAGTCAAATCTGCCTTTGGCAGATTTGTACCAGAACTATCCACTATTTATTATCAACGATCAACTGAACAGACCTCTCTTTAATATTTCTTCTGTTCATGACCGCCTTTGTCGACACTCTGCGAGGGCGCCGTTTTATTTGTTCTTCTTTTAAGACAAAGAGGGTATAATATAAGAATTGTACAAAGATTGGAGAACAAGTGAATGGAAGAAAAGCTACTGAATATACAGTCGGAGATCGGAAAGCTTAACGCAGTCCTGCTGCACCGGCCGGGCAAGGAGCTTGAGCGCATTGTACCGAACGTGCTCAAGGAGGTCCTCTTTGAGGATATCCCATGGCTCAGGCGCATGCAGGAGGAGCACGACGCCTTTGCGAGGGTGCTCACCGGGCGCGGCATCCACGTGTATTACGTGGAGCAGCTGCTGACCGATATTCTGGCAGACGCAGGGGTGCGCGAAAACCTGGTGCACGACGTCATCGACCAGAACCCGTCCTCGGGCAACTACATTGATGGATTTTTGCAGGAATATCTGCTTTCCATGGAGGACTGCAAGCTGGCGGAATCGCTGATCGCCGGCGTGCTTCAGAAGGAGCTGGACCATGTGGAACGGGAGCGGGTGCTCTCGGATTATATCAACGAATCCGAGCCCTATGCCTTTTACATGAACCCGCTGCCGAACTTGTATTTTATGCGTGACCCGGCGGTCACCATCGGCGACGGCATGAGCATCAGCTCCATGGCCACCGAGGTGCGCAAGCGGGAAAGCCTGTACATGCACTACATTTATAAAAATCATCCGTTGTTCGCCTCCTGCGGGGGGAAAACCTACTATGAATATGACAAGTTCTTCTCGGTGGAGGGCGGGGATATCCTGATCCTCAGCCCGACTGTGGTGGCGGTGGGGTGCAGCGAGCGGACCCAGGTGCAGGGCGTCGAGGAGCTGGCAAAGCGGCTGTTCGAGGATAACCCGGCACTGGAGGGCGTGCTGGCCGTCAAGATTCCCAAGGACAGGGCTTTCATGCACCTGGACACGGTCTTTACCATGGTGGATTACGACAAATTTACCGTGTACCCGGGCATTCTGGACCGCGTGGAAACCGTGATGATCCGCCGGGGCAGCAAGGGGCATATGCGCTACGAACACATCGACAGCCTGCACGACGCCCTGAGACGCGCCCTGAACCTCACCAGCATAAAGCTCATTGAGAGCGGCGGCGGCAATCCGGTGGCCGCGGCCAGAGAGCAGTGGAACGACAGTACCAATACCCTGGCCATCGCACCGGGGGTCATCGTGGCCTACGGGCGGAACGAGCGCTCCAACGAGGT
The DNA here is from genome assembly GCA_959020865.1 of Eubacterium limosum. GTDB lineage: Bacteria > Bacillota > Clostridia > Eubacteriales > Eubacteriaceae > Eubacterium > Eubacterium limosum_B. The sequence goes on from CAUEUD010000125.1 coordinate 4,897, forward strand.
GCTGGCTGAAAACGGCATTGACGTCATCAGCATTGAAGCCTCCGAGCTGGTGCGCGGCCGCGGGGGCCCGCGGTGTATGACCATGCCCCTTAACCGCGACCCGCTGTAAAAAACTCGAAAGGCAGCGGCAGAGTTAAAAAAGAGGCTGGTTTAAGTGGAAGGTTGAAGGTGGAATGTGGAAGGTTAATGAACGCTTTGGCTGACGCAAAAGCGGCCCAAAGGGCGGCCATGGGCCGCGCCTAATCAAATTCGCAAGGCGAATTTGTACCTGAACTTTCCACTATCCACTTTCCACTTTCAACTGAACAAGCCTCTTTTTAACGCTTTAGATCATCATCCTGAATTTTGTCTGCACTTGGGAGCGGCGCTTTTGGGAAAATATCGCTCAGCGGGATTTTAAGGTCCTCAAAAATACCGGAGGCCAGCGTGTCCTCGAGGGTGTATTCGTTGACCTCCCCTTTCGCGAAGGTATGGACAATGATGGTTTTTGACTTTGGGCTGACAATCCAGTATTCCTGCACACCGGCCAGCTGATATTTATTGAGCTTGGTGAAAAGGTCGGTGCGCATGGAGCCCGGGCTCAGAATTTCCACGGCGATGGCCGGCGCGCCCTCATAGCGCTGTTCCGAAAACTTTTCCGGATCACAGAGAACACTGATGTCCGGCACAAAGATGTCTTTGCCCAGACGAACCTCCAGCTCAGAAAAAGGGCGGCAGGTTTTCCCTTTGAAATGATTGCGGAGGTGCGTGATCAGTTCACTGAGAATATCCTGATGAAGCGTATTAGGGCGTGGAGTCATCAGCACCATATCGTCAATCAATTCACAGAGATGACGCTCGTCCATGGGCAGTGCGTCAAATTCCTCGAGGGTAACGGTTGGGAAAGCGTTGTTTTCTTTTAAAAGCGCCATGAGGGACACTCCTTTCGTGTGTTGTTAGCTTAATCATAGCACGCGGGAGGGCCCGGGTCAAATGATTGCGGCAGAGCATATCCTTTCCTTAACGGTAATAAACAACAAAAATAAGTAAAAACCGCTGATATTGCGCTCAGCGGTTTTTTATTGGCTGAAATTGGTAGCCGCAAAGCGAATTCTATTATATAATAGGGTCAGGTATGGAAGGAGGATCGCATAAAAGGAGAGATAAGAATTGAAAAAGACAAAAATCCTCGGGATTTTACTGAGTGTACTTTTAGCGGTATCCTTTACGGCCTGCGCAAAAACGGACAATGCCCCGCAGGGAGCTTCGAGCACAGGCAGCGTGGACGGCGTGCTGAAAAGCTACGCGTCCGGAACCCTGGTGATGACACGGAATGATGGAAGCGAGCTGACCTTTGACCTTTCAAAGGCGACCGTCAGCTGCAAGAATATGCTGTCCGGCGACAAGATCACCATTTTATATGACGGCACCATCGAGGGCACGGACACCAACGGCGTCACCGTGACAGAGATCAAGGACAACGGCTCCGCCGCGCCGAAGGAGCAGACCATGGTGGGAACCGTCAGGAACCTGACCCAGCACTCCCTCACTCTCAAGGAGCCAGACGGCACTGAGTATAATTTTAACACCGCGGGGGCCAGGCAGGAGTATAAGAACGGCATTGAAAACGGCAACTGGGTCCAGGTAAAATACGTGGGCACGTTAAACGGCACGGATGCCACGAGTGTCAAGGTCCTTGAAATTGTGGACAATGACGAGAACATCAAAAAGGCCCAGGAGCCCGCTAAGGTCGAGATTAAGGCCGCGGACGAAAAGGTGTGGGCCACCGACACCGTACATGTGCGGGAGTCCTACACCACGGATTCCAACGTGCTGGGCGATCTGGTGCCAGGGAATGAGATCACCCGTACCGGCGTGTGTGACAATGGCTGGTCCAGAGTGAACTACAACGGAAAGGACGCTTTTGTCTATTCCCAGTATTTAACGACCACACAGCCGGAGAGCCCAAGTGCGCCAGCGCCGGCCAAGCCGCAGCCAAGCCCGTCACAGCCCGCGCAGCCAAGCGCCCAGCCGACGCCAAAGCCGACCCCGGCACCCACCCCGGCACCAGCACCTGACCCGACGCCGGCACCCACGCCAGAACCGACGCCGGAACCGACACCTGAGCCGACACCTGAGCCGACACCTGCTCCGGCTCCAGACCCAACGCCAGAGCCGACACCCGAACCTACACCCGAGCCTGAGGTCAAGACCCTTACCGGCTACGTGGTGAGCTACGCGGACGGCGAGCTTGTCGTTTTCGCCAACGGCGCCGATTATCCGCTGAACGTGACCGACGCCCAGCACAGTTATGTAAGCGGCATCCTGACCGGCAATGAGGTGACCGTCACCTACACCGGTGACCTCCAGGCCTATGAAAGCGTGGTGGTGCTGAGCGTGAGCGATTCAGAGCTGAATGCCGGCGACCGGTCTGTGATCACAGGTGTGATCGCGTCAGCCTCCATGAACACCCTGGATCTGACCACAGACGACAACACCGAGATCATGTTTGAGACCATGAACGCAGAGGTCAACAGCCAGAACTACCAGGTGGGGGCCCGCGTCAGCGTGACCCTGGACCTGTCCCAGAGCGTGGACACCTCCAACATTTTCCACGCCTTAAAGGTGGACGACGCGCAATAGCAGGCACAGGCGGACGTATGGAGCCGTCCGCCTGACCCATAAAAAGCCCGGGCCCGCACCCGGGCTTTTAGCGTGCCCCAAATTTTATCGGGAAGTGATAAAGCATTAAAAAGAGGAGTGTTCAGTTGAAAGTTGAACTTTCCACCTTCCACCTGAAACGGCTTCCTGCTTTAACTTTGAATTATGCTTTCGACTTTTTGACAAACTGAAAGCCCCCGCTTAAATTCTTGAAGGAATCTTGAACTTTTACTTCCTGAAAACGTGTTAAGATAGAATAGAAGTATATTCTATACAGAGTGTCAAAAAATTTTATCATAAAGAGACAAAGTGTTAAGAAGAGGACTGTTCAGTTTCCACCAGAAATTGCTTTCTGCTTTAACTTTGAATCAAGCTTTCGACTTTTTTGACAACCTGGATAGAATCGAAGTATATTCTATCTATCTTTAGGAGAAATATTGGAGGTAAAAAATGTCAAAGAAATTGAGAACACGCCTGGCGTCAGCCCTGTCAGCGGTGATCATCCCCGTGACGCTGGTCTGCTCGAGTGTGCCGGCTCTGGCGGCGGGGACTGCCGGGAACCCAGTGTCGGATACTGTTCTGACTGAGAGCAGCGAGAGCGCTGATAAAGCCCTCGAAGCGCCAGAGAACAGCCTTGCGCTGCCCGAAGGCACCAGGGAGCTGGAGGAAATGGACGAAGCCCCGATGATTGAAGCCCCCGCGGAGGAAAACGTCCCCGAGGTTGTAAATAAAGTCGATGAAGCCGCCGCGGAAGGGACCCCTGTATGCACTGTGACAACCGGTGCCCAGAGCCGTTCAGTGGGTGCGGACGTCACCTTTGATACCCTTGAGGAAGCCTTTGCTTCCATAGAAGAGGGACAGACCGCGACCATTACCTTAACCGGGGACGCGGTGGTAGAGGGGATCATCTTTGTTAATGGGAACGTGACCCTGACCGCTGACGGGGACTATAGCGTCAGCTGTGCAAATGAGGGAAATCTGTTTTTCCTTGTTAATAAGAATCAGACATTAACCGTCGAGGGACAGGGCAATAACATCGTTCTGGAAAATGGCATTATCTTAACTGATCTTGACAGTGTGCTTAACCTGAATGCGGGAACCACGCTGACAAACGCTCCACTCTATATAACGGGTCAATTGAAGATGACCGATGCCACAGTCTCCGATTCCGAAGCAACTTATTACGAGATTATCGCTTCCTCAGATGCAAAAGTGAGCATTGAGAACTCCGCTGTCAACGCGTATATCAAGAATGCAAGCCCGGAACTGCAGGTGAAGGCGTCTTCTGTCAAAGGAATTGTCAATGTTAAGGACGTTAATAACGACGATGCCATGACCACCCTGTCGGGCAAATGCAGCATTGGTTATGTCGTACCCTATAAAAATCCGGTTCAGGTAGCCGCGGACTATGACGGCGATGGCCCTACACGGGTCTATGTCGACTACCTCCTGAATGTTCAGCAAGAGACAAAACACTATGCGCCCGTTGATTTTGCCAAAGCCGAAACCGGCAGCCTGAACGAAGCCATGGCCTCAAAATTCTACTACAGCGTCATGAACAGCGCGGGCTTTACCGGCAGATACGAGCCCTATCTGGTAGACGGAAAGCTCCAAACCGCCACCCTGACCACCACGACCACAGAGGTAAGCATTGAAAATCCCGAATATACCTACACGGGCAAAGACCCGCAGGCCGAAGGCGGCCTTGGCAAGGTCACAACAACCGTTAAGGACGGGGACGGCAAGGTCATCACACCTTCAGAGGGTAAGCTGGCTACCTATTATGAAACGACAGCGGGAACCACCTCGACGCCGCCGACCCACCCGGGCGATTACAAAATCTTCATGAGCTACGCCGGCGAGGAAAACCGCGCTGCGCAGACCGTCGCGTTAGGCAGCTCAGGATCACAGGCATTTACCATTAAAAAAGCAGCGCTTAAAGGCAGCTTTGTGAATTTTCGGGATGAGATTTCCGATGAGATTTCCGTCTCCCAGGGCAGTGTGACCGCGGACTTCAATCCCGCGGAGGACATTGACGCTGCACAGCTGAAGCTTAACTATACCTGGACACTCACCGACAAAGACGGGACAACCACCGCTACAGGCGATACCTTAAAACTGACCAAAGCGGATATTGGCAAGACGGTTCAGGTCACAGTCGAAGATACCAGCGGCATCTACGAAGGCACCATCACCAGTGAAACCTTCACCGTTGGCAAGGTAGCCACCGGCGTCCGGATCGACGGGCTGAGCTATGATTCAGGCGCCAATTACTTCGAGTCAAACGACGCGCTGCAGGCCCTGCTGGCAAAGGATAATGCCGTCATCGTGACTTATCTGGACCCGGACGGCTATAAAAATATCGTCTGGGATAAGGACGAGGTCAGCTTTAAATATTACAACAGCGAGGGTATGCCCCTGGACAATGCGCCCACCGAGCCGGGAACCTACACCCTGGGAGTCGCTTTCACGCCGAATGACGCCCATCAGGCTCAGGACCTTCAGGCCACCAGCGTCTCTTACAACTACACCCTGATGATGCCGACGAGCATCGAGATCAAGGCGTCAGCTCTCAAGGACAGCTACGATGTGTCCGACATCCAGAGCCTGGAAAAAGACCTGAAAAAGGCCGCCACCGTCAGGGATAAGGACGGTAAGGCCATCAAGCTGGACCAAAACAGCGGCCTGCTGAGCTTTGAAGCCTACACCGACGCAGAGGGTAAAAACATTGCCCAGACGCCCGCGGTGGGCACCTACTACGTGCGCGCGTTCTACAACCGGGACGGAAGGGAAAGAGCCCATATCGCGAGCAGCAGCGAGCTGGTGAAAATCACCCTGACCCAGAAGGCAGGGCCGGACAGCGGCACCACCGCGGATACCACCACCAGCACCACCCCGGGCAACCCGGCAACCGGGACGCCCTACAGCGCGGGCTTGTCACTGGTACTGCTGGCAGCGCTGGCAGGCG
>CAUEUD010000126.1 GCA_959020865.1 Eubacterium limosum
CGCCGCATCTTCTTTTTTCGTTCTTTTTTATTTTCTGTGGTAAATTTCGTGCAGTCTGCCATAGAGTCCTGACAGGCTGCCGTAGATGTTTTTAAACACCTCGGTATAGAGCTCGCTATATATTTTATACTGCTCCATATCCGGGATAAAAACATCCTTTTTGTGCACCATGGCGTCCACAGCCTCATGGTAGTCCTCAAAGGCGCCAAGGCCCACAAAGGCGGCTTCGGCGCAGCCGATGCCTGCCACCTCGTGGGTCTGGGTACGGACTGCGGGGAGGCCAAACATATCGGCTGTGATCTGGCAGATCTCATCGCTCTGAGAACCGCCGCCACCCAGATAGATTTCCTCAAAGCAGTGGCCCGCCCGTCTTTCCATGAGGCGCATGCCGTCCATAAGCGCGAAGTTTATCCCTTCGATAATGGCTCTGTAAATATGAATACGGGTATGGCAGTCTGAAAAGCCAATGACAGCGCCACGGGCGGTGGGCATGGTGACATTGGGGGTAAAATAGGGCTGGAACAGCAGGCCCTCACAGCCGGCCGGTATCTCTTTGAGGCGCTGGTTCAGCAGTTCCTCGGCCGGGACGCCCAGCTCTCTGGCCTGACGTACCTCCTTTTCGGCAAATTCCTGCTTAAACCAGGAGATGAGCCAGTAGCCCCGGAATATCTCGATCTCTGGGGTGAAATTCCCCGGAATAATGGAAGGATAGGGCGGGATAAACCGCTCCGGCTCCAGATAACGGTCGATGGTAAAGGTAATCATGGCGGTGGTGCCCAGACCGATAGCGGCCTTTTCCTTAGTGGTACAGCCCATGCCCAGCACCTCGCAGGCCTTGTCAGATCCGGAGGCAATGAGTGGCAGTCCCTCCGCCAGGCCGGTGTCCTCAGCGGCCTCCGGGGTAATTTTCCCCAACACTTCGCCGGATTCCACGATGGGGCAGAGCTTTTCGGTTTCGACATCAAAAATGGGACGGGTCAGGGCGCCCTTTTTCTGCCACCCCCGCTGCTGGGTGTCAAAGGGGATGTGCCCCACCTGGCTGGCCGCCGTGTCGGCCATGTTACCGGTGAGGCGGTAGATCAGGTAGCCGCTGAGCAGCAGGTACTGGTGGGTCTTTTCCCAGATTTCCGGCTCATTCTCGGCTATCCAGTTGCAGTGGGATTTCTGGTATTGGAGTTTGGCGGTGGCATCCATCCCAACGGCCTTAAAAAGCACCTTTGAGAGCTGAGGCAGATTGGGCGCGCCGCTCGCCAGGCGTTTGTCCAGCCACAGGATTGCCGGCCGCAGGGGCTTTCCCTCTCTGTCCACACACACCACAGTATCCCGGATGGTGGTGATGGAAACACCCTCGATCCGGTTCCACAAAGCCGGGCAGCTCCCCTTCAGCTGTCTTGCCGCCTCACAGATATTCTGGTAATACAGCTCCGGGTCCCGCTCGGCAGAGCCGGGCTCTTTTGAGACATAGGGCGGCTCATGCCGGATCTGGCTTTTCCCCAGGATTTCGCCCCGGTCACTTACAAGCTCCGCCCTGGAGCTCTGGGTGCCAACGTCAAACACAAGTACAATTCGGTCATTCATGCTTGCCTCCCCTTTCTTAAACAGGTGGAAGGTGGAAAGTGAATGAACGCTTTGGCTATCGCCAAAACGATTAACACTGCTCCTGCAAAACTGGTCGTATCAAATTCGCTAAAGCGATTTTGCTCCATAACTTTCCACCTTCAACCTTCAACTTTCCACTTCTTTTAAGAACCGTTTTTCCCCTTCTTCCAAATCCAGCCCCAGTGTGCCGCCGGGGTTCATGTTGTAGCCGGGGTCGAAATAATTTTTCAGCGCCCGGTAGACACCGTACTCCTTACGCCCGATCTGGCCTTCCAGCCAGGGGGCGAACATTTTGCCGATGCCGTGGTGGTGGCTCATGGCTGCGCCGGATTTCTGAATCGCGTCCAGAATGGTGGCGTGGTAGGCCTTAAAGGCCTCGGCGTCGGACATTCTGGTGATAAAGATAAAGTACAGGTTGGCGCCCTGTGGATAGCAGTGGGACATATGGGTGGTGACAATGGTGTTTGGCAGGGCGTGGCACACAGCGCGCACCTCTTTATGGACTTTGCCCATATTGGACCAGTTGACTGAGCATTCCAGGGTATCGGTCATCACGCCGAAGTCCAGCATAGTGTCCCGCAGATAAGGGTCGTTAAAGCGTCCCTTTTCCCAGCTTTTGGTCACGTAGGAGGTCAGGCTCATACCTCCGTAGCGGTGGGCGATGCGCCGGATATTTTTCGCCACATTTTTGGAAAAGCCTTTCTCGCCGTCGGTAAAGCCCAGGAACAGGCACCGCCGCATGTCTTCGTAACCCCGGAGGTCCAGGAGCTTCCACAGCGGGGTCTCGTCTACATTGTAGAGCCGCAGCATGAGGTTTGTTTCCTCGGCGTCGGACAGGCGGAAGACGGAAGAATAACCAGCCTCGCACTGCATCATCTCACGGGCAGCCTTTCTGGCAGTTTCCCAGTCCTTAAAAATATAGGAGAAGCGTTTTCTGTTTTCCGGCATATAGCGGAATACCTTGAGGGTGACCTCGGTGAGCACGCCAAAAGCGCCTTCGCCGCCCATCATGATCTGGTTAAGATCGGGCCCGGTGGCCTCTCTGGGGTAGTGGCTGGTCTGGATGACGCCGATGGGCGTGGCGTATTTCTGGGACAGCACAATATCGGTGATACAGCCGTAATAGGTGCTGTTCTGGCCCGCGCCGCGGGTGACAACCCAGCCGCCGACACTGCTGTATTCAAAGGACTGCGGAAAGTGGCCGCAGGTATAGGCACGCCTGGCCCCAAAGCGCGCCGGGGCGTTTTCAAGGGCGTCCTCCAGCTGCGGGCCGGAGATACCGCTCTGCACCGTGATGGTCTGGTCGATCTCGTTGAAGGACAGCACTCTGTTAAAATTTTTGCGCATATCCAGCGAAACGCCGCCCTTGATGGGCTCCACGCCCCGGGTTACGCTACTGCCCCCGCCGTACACGTACAGGGGAATGCTATGCTCGGTACAGTAGGCCACTATTTTCTCAATTTCTTCGGTCTCGCTGGGGTAAAGCACCACATCGGGCAGGCTGTCGACCCGCTTCTCACGCAGGCGGGCTGCGTCGTAGCCGGTTTTACCGTAGGCCACGGCCAGCCTTGGGTAGTCCTCAGTGGTCACGTTCTCTGGCCCCACAATGGCCCTGAAGGCCTCCAGATGGGTCTCCGAAAGCTGACAGGGCCTGTCGAGCTTCACGCTGTCCATGCCAATGTCTCCCGCGTAGGTTTTGAAATCCTCATCGGTCATCTGGAATTTTTCCTTCATCATCTTAAACAGGGATTCCTTGGGATATTTTACAAACTCAGGATCGCCCCATCTGAAGATTGAGCGGTAGCTGTCCGCCGGGGCCGGGGTTTTGACCCACTTGGGCTCAAAGCCTTTATAGGGTTTATGACTCATTTTTTTCTCCTTTCAAGCCTGTGATCAGCACATCGCTGGTCACGATCACATCCACGCCCAGACCCAGCACATCGGCAGCCAGGACGGCGCCGCGGCCAACTGGCGCGGTAACAGTAAGGCGGTTGATTGCCTCCATCACATCGAAAATCCGGCCCTTTGGAATCTCGCCGGATACCCTCACCGGGACGACAGGCACTGCCGGGTCCCTGGTGCTGACGGTGGTGCTGATGGTCCGCATGGGGTTTGTCAGCTCGCTTTTGGCAAAGGCTTCCCCCTTGGGGCACTGGTTGCCCGTCACCACAATGCGGCCGTCTTTTTCCTCAACCGACAGGATACAGCCGTTGGGGCAGGTGATACAGGTCATTTCTCGCATTTTACGCTTCCCCCTTTTCGATGGCGGCGGTCAGCCGGACGCCCTCGTCCAGGCTGAGGTCGCCAAAATCAATGACCAGGCGCTCCATTTCCGGGGGCTTCAGGTTTCTGAGCTTTTTCTCAAACACTGGCTGGCCGTCTGCCCTCAGGGTAAAGGTGCCGCGCTTCAGGATCTCGCGGCTCCTGAAATAAAAGACGGCAGGCTCAAGCACGCCTGTCCGGCGGACGCGCTGGGGCACCAGATAGCCAAGGGAATCCCCGGGTTTAATTTCGAGACTTCGCTCACGCTGGCCCGGACGGTAGGCCGCGGCGGCCCTGCCGGCCAGCTCACCGCTCTCGGATACATAGTCCACCAGGTCGTTGACGTGAAGGGCGTTCCCGCAGGAGAATACCCCGTCCACGCTTGTCATCAGCCGGTCATCGCAGACCGGGCCCTTGGTTCGCGGATCAAGGGCGACCCCGAGACGCTCGGCCATCTCATTTTCGGGTATGAGGCCCACGGACAGGATCAGTGCGTCGCAGGCAATGGTTTCCTCTGTGCCGGGGATGGGGTTCAGCTTTTCATCTACCCGGGCGACGGCCACGCCCTCCAGCCGCTCCTGCCCAAAGACGCGGGTGACGGTGTGCGAGAGGTACAGGGGAATTTCATAGTCCTCCAGACACTGGACGATATTGCGGGTAAGGCCCGACGGTGTGGGCTTGACCTCGTACACGCCCAGCACCTCGGCGCCCTCCAGCGTCAGCCGCCTGGCCATGATGAGGCCAATATCACCACTGCCCAGAATCACGCAGCGCCTGGTGGGCATCTGGCCCATAAGGTTGACAAAATGCTGGGCGGTGCCGGCGGTAAAGACGCCAGCCGGCCTTGTGCCGTGGATAAAGACCTGGCGGGCGGTGCGCTCCCGGCAGCCGGTGGCCAGAATCATGGCGCGGGCCGAGATCTCGGCCATGCCCTCTCGGGTGACCGCGGTCACGCCAAAGCCGTCCTCATTCTCACAGACCGCGGTGACAAAGGTCTGAAGCAAGGCCGGGATGCCCAGGGCGTAAAATTCATCCATAAAGCGCTCCACGTACTCGGGCCCTGACAGCTTTTCGCCAAAGCGGATCAGGCCAAAGCCATCGTGGATACACTGCTTCATAATGCCGCCCAGACGGGCTTCACGCTCAATGAGCAGTACCGAAGCACCTTCCTTTTTCGCGGCGATGGCGGCCGCCAGACCGGCTGGCCCGCCGCCGATGACTAAAACATCAACGCTTTTCACTGGCTTCCCTCCTTTGTCTTTCCATAGCTGATGACCGCGCTGTCACCGGCCTTGCGCACCGCCTCGACGGGCATACCGGTGGCCTCGCTGATGATCTGTGTGACCAGCGGCATACAGAATCCGCCCTGGCAGCGGCCCATGCCGGGCCGCACACGCTTTTTCACGCCGTCCACGGTGGGTACCGAAAGCGGCGCCCTGAGAGCGTCCAGAATCTCACCCTTGCTGATCTCCTCACACCGACACACAATCACGCCATAATCGGGGTTTTCCCGGATCATACGGTCCCGCTCCTCCCTGGGCAGTTCCCTCAGAACGGGAATGCCCTTCCGCCTGGGGTTAAAACGGTCGTTGGGCAGAACGGCGCGCGCCTGTCCCAGAAGGCCAACCGCCATCTTAGCCACATCCGCCGCTACAGCCGGCGCGGTCGTGAGGCCCGGGGACTGGATGCCCGCGCAGTGGATCAGGTTCTTTGTCCGCCGGCCCTGCTCGATGACAAAATCCTCCTCAAAGGTCGCTGGGCGCACACCGGTAAAATAGGTGATGATGTCCCGTTCCCGGAGGTCGGGGGCGGTCATTTTCTGCTTTTCAAACACCGCGTCGATGGCGGACTGCTCAGTGGCGAAGTTTTCCTTTTCCCAGGTTTCTACCGCGTTGGGGCCTACCAGCAGATTGCCGTGAACGGTGTGCAGAATGCCGCCTCCCTTGGTGTGAGCAACGTTCTTTGCCAGTGTCTTGATAGAGGCGATGCCAGAGAGCAGGCCCCCGGCCTTTTTATCCAGAATCGAGTTTGTCCCCTTGCGGGGATGAATGGAATAAAAACAATCCCCGGCCATCCGGGCGATGTCCTCGGCAAAGGCCCCGGCCGCGTTGATGACAAGTCCCGGGTACAGCGTCCCCCGGTTTGTCTCCACCGCAGTGATGGCTTCGTTTTCAACTTTCATGCCAAGCACGGCTGTGTTCAGGCTGATTCCCGCGCCGTTCTGCACTGCGTTCTCGCCGTAGGCGATGGTGAGGCCATAAGGGCACACACACCCGGCGCTTGGGTTAAACAGCGCAAATTCAAAATCCCGGTTGAGGCGCGGCTCCCGCTCTCGCAGCTCCTGGCGCCCCATGAGTCGGGTATCCGCCACACCACACACATGGCGGCGCTGCCAGGCATAGGCCCGGATAAAAGGGTACAGGGCCTTACTTGTAAAGCCCACATACTGCCCGCACCGCTCAAAGGGCACGTCCAGCTCGTCGCAGACTGTATCAAACATCTGGTTGCCCAGAAGCACGTAGTGCTGCTTCAGCGACCCTTTGTTTAAATCGACCCCGGGGTGCACCTCGCCGTCATTTCTGCCTGAGGCGTGCATAGCCAGATCAGCCTCCTTGTCCACCAACAATACATCAAGTTGCCATCTGGTCAGCTCCCTGGCGATGCTGGCCCCCGAGATGCCGCCCCCGATGATGAGCACATCCGGCCGGGCCCCATCAAGGGCCTTGTCTTTCAGCGTGGGCACACGCATTTCGGGCATATGGGCTCCCGTAAAAATAATATCATTGACCACGTGCACGCCTGGCTTTTTACTGACGCACATGCTGCAGGCCGAGACGATGTCCTCCCAGTTTGAAAGCTGCCCGGTTACACGGATAACGCAGCCCTCAAGCCGCACAGAGAGCGTCTCTCCAAAGCGGGCGCGCAGTCTGCGGGTCATTTTTTCTGCATTCACTTAATCACCCCTTTATCTAGTGAATAATGGATAATGGATAGTTGATAGTTAATCATCAACTAACAAGTCGGTTATACGACCGACTTTTCTTAAGCTAATAGTATCAAATTCCCTCATCCTCTGTCAAGGTTTACTTTCCTTCTCTTAAAAACGGCTCGACAAAAAAGAAATTACAGGCTATACTGTAAAAAAATGAAGGGAGCGATGAACATGGCAGCACCGAGAAAGGACGACGTCCGGGAACTGATCATAAAGGCGACCGAGGACCTCCTGCAAACCAAGAAAATATCCGACATCTCCCTGGCCGAAATCGCCGAGTGCGCGGGGATCTCCAAGGGAACACTTTACTACCATTACAAGAACAAAAATGACATTCTGTTTGACATCACAGACCGCTATCTGGATGAACAGTACGAAAACCTGGTGGCCTGGGTCGAAAATCCTGAAAAGGACACCTCCCTGCACCGGCTCATAAAATTTGTTCTGGAGGGTGATGTGGGCACCGCTGGGATGCGGCTCCACTTTTTCTACGACGCCATGCTGGGCAACGCGCGCATCCGGGAAAAGCTCCTGTCACGCTACCGAGAATTTGCCGAATACATCGCAGCGCGCATCAGCGAGCGCACCAGCGAGGTGCCCGCCGATTATCTGGCCTGGCTGCTTCTGTTCCTGTCTGACGGGCTCTTTATCCACCAGACCCTGGGCAACGAGCACCTCGATACCCGTCTTTTCATTGAGCAGACCGAGGAAATTTTCAAAAGAATCGAGTGAGAACGGGGCATGAAAAACCCCGGCCGACAGGAGACCGGGGTACACGGAATACAGCTGCCTTTAAAAAAGGCGGGAATTGTTAAATCCAGGGGGCATTTATTTTACATTTCGTCCAGATGCTTTTCTTGCCCGGGCAGCGTGGCCTCGCCGCCGATCCGGTATTTTTCCTCCGGAACCCGCCGTCTGCTCAGGCGCTTGCCGGTGGCCTCACGCAGAAGCGTGTAGCAGACCGAGCACAGCGGAATGGTGATGATCATCCCTGTGATGCCCATGGCGCCGCCGCCGATGGTGACCGCCACCAGTACCCAGATAGACGGCAGCCCCACGGAGCCGCCCACCACATGGGGGTAGATCAGGTTTCCCTCGATCTGCTGGATGATCAAGAAAATGACGATAAACCAGAACGCCTGCATGGGGTTTACCATGAGGATCAAAAACGCCCCCACGAAGCAGCCGATAAAGGCCCCAAAAATCGGAATCAGAGACAGGAAGCCAATGAGCACGCCGATCATCAGCGCGTAGGGCAGCCTGAAGATCAGCATGACCACCACAAACATGGCACCCAGGATCACCGCTTCGGTGCACTGGCCGGTCACAAAGCTGCTGAAGGTGCTGTTGGACAGGCGGCAGACCTCTAAAAGCTTATCCGTCACCCTTTCCGGCAGGTAGGCGTAGAAAAGCTTTCTGAACTGGGAGCCCAGCTTTTCCTTCTGCAAAAGCACATACAGGGCAAAGATGAAGCCCAGCGAAAAGTTGACCACACCGCTCGCGATGCTGCTGGCCACGTTAAAAGTGGAGCCCACAAAGCTCATAAGACCCTTTTGCAGGAAATCGACAATTTCCGAGCCAAAATTCGTCCAGTCGATGGTTATCTCGCTGATCTGCTTCGCAATGTCCGGATAGCTGCCTGCCAGGCCTGTGGCCCATTCCTCCACCTGCTTCACAAAGCCCGGCACACTGTTCGCCAGAACGCCAACCGTATTGGCGATCTCGGGCACAATGATAAAGATCACAATCACAATAATCAAAAGCACCAGCAAAAGAGCCAGCACCAGGCTTAAAGGCCGTACCAGTCTGCGTATTTTAGGCCCTTTCACGCGCTTTTCGCTAAAGAGATGGCGCTCGATGACGCTCATGGGAATATTTAAAAGAAAGGCCATGCACGCCCCCAGAATAAAGGGAAAGATCAAACCGATCACAAAGTTAAAAGCCTCCCACACCGATCCAAAATTTCGCAGCCCCGCTGCGAGCAGCAGGGTGAGCACAATGAGGCCGATGATCGTACGGACTGTTTTCTTGCTTAGCTCCATAGATTCCTCCAGTCTAAAATCTGTCATGTTTTATGCCTACTTTACCACACTTAGGCTTTAAAATCAACGCTTCTGAAGCAGCATGTCCTCCAACCGCACAAACGACCCTTTTCACCGCTTTACCGCCAGATTTCCACATGGTCGAACTGCTGGTAAGGGTACTCGATGACCCCGAGCCCCAGGGTGCGGGCAACAGCGGCCACCTCGTCATAGGGCACCCCCGGGCAGTACAGATCCGCCGCGTGGCCAGTCAGGTGCCAGGAATTCTCAATGCCGCCCACCTCGGCGTTGCGTCTTTCACAGCGAACACCCGAGGTGATGATGATGGGCCGGTCAAACGCACACCGCAGCGCCTCGATTTTCTCCAGCAGCTCCGGGTCCATCTCCGCAGGCCAGCCGTCACAGTAGCTCGCGCAGTCGCAGGCATACTCATCCATGCGAAAATGGGCCGAAGCCCAGGGGCCGTTGGTGAGGATAGGGTCCTCGGGCAGGGGGTGGTCGATGACGGCCCCGTCCTGCGGGGTTTCCTGCGTCTCCGGCGCTGATACGGTTGGTTCGGGCGTCTGCGTCGCTGTTTCCGATTCCACAGGCTGCGGTGCTTTATCCGTTACCTCCTCCGGTCCAAAACTCAGACTGGTAAGAAACACGCAGGATACAAGGATGAGGGTTGTCATGATTAATCTTCGACTGATACGTTTGTAGAAAGTTTTCAATGGGTTCTCCCTTCTTAAATCAATGGAAAATTGAGAATGGAAAATGGAAAATTAAGGTACAAATCTTCCGCTGGAAGATTTGATAAAGTGCGGCTTACAGCCGCTGCTGTAATCGCTTGAGCCAAAGGCGAAAGCGTTCCCTAATTTTCCATTTTCAATTTTTCATTTTCCATTTAAAAAAGGGGGGCTTTCGCCCCCTTTTTTACTCCACTGCCACGTCGGTCTTGGTAGTGTCCACCCGCACGGCGGCCACGACCTTGGCGAGGGCGAAGCCATCGGGCTCAAAGGCGCCCTGGTCCACGATGGCCTGGGCCCCGGCTTTGATCTCGGCGTCGGTGATGCCCTCCTTGTAGTCTGGAATTGTGATTTTATGCGGGTTCCCGTCTGTCCGCTGGAACGTGATGGTTAAATCTTTGCTGGTTGTTGGCATTTTTTTGTCTCCTTCTTATTTTTAATTTTGGGGTTCTGGTTTACTGATATTCTTTTTAGTGGATAGTGGATAATTGATAGTGGATAGTTTATGTACAAATTGCCAAAGGCAATTTGATTTAGAATCAAACCGGCTTTGCCGGTTTGCACCATAACTATCCACTATTCACTATCAACTATCAACTGTTGAAATCGCTATGCGATTTCAACCATCTCTTCGGCGGTCACCTTTACCTGCTTTTCCCGGATGGGCTCCTGCATGCCGGCGATGGCTTTGGCGGTGGCCACAAAGGCGTCATCGGTCACGCCTTCCTTGACGTCGCCGTAGGTCTTGGAGGTTTTGACGATTTTTCCGCCCACTTCGCCATGATTGACGGTGATCTTCATCCCCACCGATTCCACTGTTTTTT